>DATHTH010000074.1:0-4023 GCA_035463495.1 Anaerolineales bacterium
GCGGTGGAACTGACCTTCCGGCGTTATCTTGCGAAAGAGGGTATCCCCTTCGAGGTAAAGGGTGCAGCGCCATTCACCGAACCGGACCGCTATGATGTCATGCTCGGCGGTCGGCGCTGCGATATTAAAACCTTTCTGATCAGTCACCGTGACCACATCTCACAGATCGGGCGCGATCCTCAGATTCTACTAGAGTCACCAGCCCTGGTGCCTTCGGATGAGCATGCCGGCGCCGGACATTCCCAGAATGATCTGTATATCTTCGCCTTCCTTTCAGGATGGCTCGCCCCTGCCCGGGCAGAACAGGAAAAGGTGCTTGAGACTGAGCAGCCTCATTACCTGGTGCACGTCATGCCGGGACCCTGGAGCCGGCCGCCAGCATGGAGTCCGCTTGGAAAGCTGGTGGTGAAGTCAGAATCGGAGGAGCCTCAAACCATTGAGCTGACCGGGCAGGATAGAGCGCGCATACTACGCACCTGCACTGTGGAGCTTCCGGCAAAACGACGCATCGAGCTCGAGATCGATCTGTTTTCCCTCACATATCTCCACGCCATGTGCCGCCCGGATCGGCGCATCGGGATTTACTCCCCCACCCTCCAGGAGACGCACCTGATAGGCCCGGCGGACTGGGGTAATATATGGGTCTACGGGCTCGACGTAGTACTGACAGGATATATGGCGCACGAGGAATTTAGCCGCCGCGCCAGTTTTGTACCTGCCGGGACACCTGTCTCCGCCTCTGCATATACGCAAGTCAAGAGTCTGGCAGTCCCCGTATCTGATTTGCGACCGCTCTCGGAGCTTTTCGAGCGTGTGAAAATCTGGAATACTTAAATTAACTCTGCGCCGACCTCACGGGCGGCGCGAGGTTTGTCATTTCTCAGGTAACGTATGAAGATTAAACGAATTGTTTTGGGATGCCTGGTCCTTTCGCTGCTGGCGTGCAATTTTGTGACGCAGATGGTCGTGCCGCCGACCGCCACCCCGACGCTCACGCCCACAGCGACGGCTACCACAACCCCTTCGCCCACCTTCACACCAACACCGACGCCGCTCGTCCCGGCATTTATTCCGCCGGAGTGCGCAGCCGTCCCGTTGGCGACCCTCTCCCCCGAGCAGGCGCTGCAATCGACGCCGGAAGTCGAAATCACCGAGATTTCGATGGATCAACAGCTCAGGATACTGAGCGAGCTGGGGCAGATTATCGAAGAGGTTTATGTCTACCCTGACTATAACGGTCGGGACTTGAACGAGATCCAGGCGCGGTACCGCGCTAAGATCGAGGCTGGCATCGATACAAAGACCTTTTACAATGAGATTTCCACCCTGATTGAGGAACTGGGCGACGAGCACTCGTTTTACCTTTCGCCCGTGGAGGTCGAACAATCGGAAATCGAACTACGGGGCGATACCGAATTCGTGGGAGTGGGGATTGTGGCGCATTTTGACACTGAAAGAGGACGGGGGGTTGTAATCTCTACGTTCCCCGGCTCGCCGGCCGAGCATGCCGGCATTCAGCATCATGACAGCATCCTGTTCGTGGATGGAGAGCCGATTGGAGACGATACTGTGAACCGGATTCGTGGACCACAGTGCTCTGCAGTAGTGCTCACCGTACAATCGCCTGGCGAAGCGCCGCGCGATGTTATACTGCTGCGTTTTCTTGTCCGGGGAAACCCTCCCATCGATGCCCGGATGGTATCAACGACAGACGGTTCAAAGATTGGCTACATCTTCATTCCCTCGTTCTACGATGAGACGCTGCCGGGTCAGATCGAGGACGCGCTGAACCAGTTCGGTCCACTCGACGGCTTGATTCTGGATGTGCGTATGAACGGCGGTGGGAGCAGCCATGTGGCATATCCAATTATGGAATATTTCGTCCAGGGCAGGCTGGGAGAGTTTGTCAGCCGCGAGAGCAGGCGTCCTCTGGAGCTGCGTGCCAATGAGATTCAGAATTCGCAGAGCGTGCCTCTGGTTGTTTTGGTGAGCGAAGGCACGGCGAGCTTCGCGGAGATCTTTGCAGGACTACTGCGGGATGTGCGAGGCGCCAGGATTGTGGGCCAGACCAGCCTCGGCAACGTGGAGGTTATGCGCGGGTTCGGTTTCAACGATGGCTCCCTGGTCTGGCTCGCGACGGAGACGTTCGATTCCGCCTTTTCTGACACCAATTGGGAGGAAACGGGCATTGTCCCCGATGTTCATGCATTTGCCGAGTGGGACACGTTCTATTTCGAGACCGACCCATCCCTGGCAGCGGCACTGGATCTACTAGGTCACCAGTGAGCATCATATATCCTTTCGAATATCGCAGGCTGGGCGACTTTGCCTACCACGTCCTGACCGATCCGGTGCAGATCAAGGCATACATAATGAAATGGATTATGCGCGAGTGGGAGTCCGATCATAGCCAGGCACCCGAAGAACACTGGACCGTGAAGTGGATGAACGCACTCCCCAGCATGGAGTTTTCGCTGAAAGTGGTGGACCTTGCCAATATCTGTCCCAATGCGGATTTGATGAGCATGGCAGCCTTCCAGACGAGCCTGGACGAACGCGCCGACGAGCGGGAAGAATCCATCCTGCGCGGCGTTTCCATCGAGCCTCTTCTCGTCGACCGCCATGACTTCGAGCTGATGGATGGCTATGCGAGGTACACGGTCTTGAAACGGTATGGACAGGAAAAAGTTTACGCGTATGTGGGGACAGCTGGAGTCCAAAGTCTGGAGACTTTGGACTCATAGAGATTAGCACAACGACCGGAGTCGTTGACTCCGATTAATTTCGTCTAATACTCCTCTGGTACACTTTTTTCATGTCGAAAAGGTTCATCCTGTTCACCGGGGTTGGCGTGTTACTCTTCGCCATTCTGGTACTGCAAATTCCGGCGGTCAACAGCCGTGTGGCATGGCGCTATGAGGTTGCAAGCACGTACATGAGGAATGTACTAAACCCGGTTGGCGACGTGCCGACCGCCATCCCCAATCCCACCCGTACACAGAGTCCCCCAAGCTCCACACCGCCGCCGGTCACAGCGACTGTTACCGCGGCGGCTGCGACTGTCATCCCGCCTACACCCACGCTAGGGCCCCCGCCTCCTCAGGCGTTTCTGAGCAGCCCTGCCTATGAAAAACAGACTCCTAATAATTGCGGTCCCGCAGCCCTGGCAATGATGCTGCGCATGTATGGCTGGAGCGGCGACCAGAAGACCATTTCGGATGTGATCAAGCCGGTTAATGGCGACCGCAATGTTAACCCGGAGGAAATGGCATACTGGGTCCACAACTTCGCAGGATGGCTACGCCTGGAATTTCGTGTCGGCGGCGATCTCGAGACGCTCAAGCGCCTGATCGCGGCGTCTTATCCGGCGATCATCGAAGGCACGACTGCCCTCAACCCGGATGACACCGGCTGGCCCGACGACGACCTGTGGGCAGCACACTACCTGCTCCTGACCGGCTACGACGATACAACAGAGACGTTCACGGTCCAGGACCCTTATCGGGGTGCAGATAGAAAAATGCCTTACGCGCAGCTGGAAGAAGAATGGAAGCCTTTCAACTACGTCTACATGGTGATGTACCTCCCCGAACGGGAAGCGGAGGTTCAGGCGCTGCTCGGCGAAAATTGGGATCGCGACGTAAACCGGCAAAGGGCTCTGGAAAAGGCACAGGCGGCCACCGCTGCGAACCCCGAGGATGCGTTCGCCTGGTTCAACGTGGGCAGCAATCTCGTCTACTTCGCACGCTACGATGAAGCCAATGCCGCCTACGATATTGCTCGCGAGCTTGGCTTGCCGCAGCGCATGTTCCGCTACCAGTTCGGTCCCTTCATTGCGAACTTCCAGGCAAACCGCACGGACGACTTAATCGCCCTCACCGAATACGCCCGGCAGCGGACCGAGATGTCCGAGGAGACCTGGCTCTGGCACGGCTGGGGATTGTACCGCCAGGGCGATACTGCCGGCGCCGTGGAAGACTGGCGCACCGCCCTATCCATTCGCCCTGGATATGAAGATGCTCT
>DATHTH010000075.1:0-3984 GCA_035463495.1 Anaerolineales bacterium
AACGTTCTATATGAAGTAAAATAGCCCCCAATGGAAATTCCGGAAAAACTTCAGGGCATTTTAGCCACATTACCCGCCAAACCGGGCTGTTACCTGATGAAAAATGCCGAGGGAAAGATCATTTACGTCGGCAAGGCAATCAACATCAGGAACCGCGTCCGGTCGTATTTCCACACGGATGCAGCGCACGATGCCAAGACCCGGCGTCTAGTACGCGAGATCGCGGATATCGAGTGGATCGTCGTGGGGTCAGAGCTCGAGGCGCTCATCCTCGAAATGAATCTGATCAAGAAGCATCGCCCGAAATACAACGTACGGCTGAAAGACGACAAGCGCTACCCGTATATCAAAATCCACTGGGCCGATCCTTTTCCCAAGGTCACCGTCACCCGTCAGATGGTGGACGATGGTTCGCGTTACTTCGGACCCTACACCTCGGCCTGGGCCGTCTATCAAACGTTGGACGTGTTGCGCCGCATCTTCCCATATTTGACCTGCGACCGCGAGATCACCGGTATGGACAAGCGGGCGTGTCTTTACTACGATATTAAGCTATGTACTGCCCCCTGCATCGGAGCAGTCAACCAGGCGCAGTACCGCCAGGTCATTTCAGATCTCATGGATTTTCTCAGTGGCCACAGTGAGAGTATTGTGGCTCGAATCCAATCTGATATGGAAAAGGCTTCCGAAGAGATGCGTTTTGAACGAGCCGCCACCCTGCGCGATCAGTTGAAGGCCATTCAATCCATTATCGAGCGGCAGAAAATTGTCTTCGCCACCGATTACCTGGACTCAGATGTGCTTGCCATGGCGCGCAGCAACGGTGAAGCCTGTGTGCAGATCTTTTTCATTCGCGGCGGCAAATTGATTGGGCGGGAGTACTTTATCCTGGAGGGTACGGAGGACGTAGCCGATACGGAGATCATGGAGCAGTTCATCACGCAGTTCTATACCGAAGCGGCGACGATCCCACAACAGGTGATGCTTCCCCAGGAGATCGAGGAGGCGCGCATCATCAGCCAGTGGCTGCGTTCCAGGCGCGGGGGTGACAAAGTGGAGTTCTTCGTCCCGAAGACAGGTCAGCCACGCGAGCTTGTGCAGATGGCAGCCGAAAACGCCACCGAAACCTTGCAGGCGTTGCGGGCGCAGTGGCATGCGGACACCCACAAACAGGAACAGGCGCTGGCAGAGCTGCAGCAGGCGCTGAACCTCCCTGAGCCGCCCAACCGAATCGAGTGCTACGATATCTCGAACACGCAGGGCACTGCCATCGTGGGCGCCATGGTCGTCTTCACCCAGGGTGTGCCGGATAAAAAGTTGTACCGCAAATTCAACATTGAGAGCGTGGTCGGCGCGCCGGACGATTTCGCCTCGATGGAGGAAATGCTGACTCGCCGCTTCCGCCGCTGGCGAGGGGCGCAGCAGACCGAGGCGGAGCCCGGCGCCAAGCCGGACGCCTCCTTCTCCTTGCTGCCGGATCTGGTCATCGTCGACGGCGGCAAGGGTCAGCTGAGCCGCGCGGTGGAAGTCCTGAAGAAATTCGAGCTCCTTGACAAGATCCCGATCGTCGGGCTTGCCAAACAGCGGGAAGAGATCTTCTTCCCCAATAAGTCTGAGTCGCTCATGTTGCCGCGACACTCGCAGGCGCTGTACCTCGTCCAGCGCATCCGGGATGAGGCGCACCGTTACGGGATCACCGCCCACCGAAAGAAGCGTCAAAAGCTTGGGATGGCGTCTCAATTGGACTCTATCCCGGGCATTGGTCCCACGCGCAGAAAAGCCCTCTTGAAACATTTTGGTTCCGTGGATAAGATTAGGGAAGCTTCGGTGGACGAATTGCGAACCGTGGTCCCGGAAGAGGTGGCAAACTCAATCAAGGCCCATCTGGAATGAGACACATCTGGATCGTGGACGATGATGCAGAAATGAACCATGCAATCGGGCTGATGCTGAATCTCCTGGACTGCGAGGTGCGCTCCTTCCACAGCGCTCGTCCTGCTGCACAGACTCTGCTGACCGGAAAGACGCCTGACCTGCTCATCCTGGATATCGGCTTACCCGAAGTATCGGGGTTGGACTTGCTAGAATTTCTGCGCCGCCGTAAGGAATGGAAGAGCTTACCCATCGTGATGTTATCCTCGGAAGCTGCGGACTCGATGATCGAAAAGGCGCTGAGGTTGGGCGCAGATACCTATCTGGTCAAGCCGGTAACCCTCGAAGAGCTCGATAAGGCAATGACGACTGCCTTACAGAACCATGAAAACGTGAAGTAGGATATGGCTAACAAAAAACCAACAGGCAAAACGACGAAAACCAGTGAATCGCGGAGGACACGGATCTTTCAGATTTTCTTTGCGGTATTCTCGATTCTCTTGATTCTCTCCATGGTGCTTGCGTCCCTGAGCAGCTTTTAGCTCCAATCTTCACTGGTATAATTTTAACCGCGCGGTGAAAGTTACCGCGCTTTATTGCGGATGGCGATCAAACACAAAGTTTTTTCCTGAGGAGATTCGTGCGCTTTGTGTTTGAAGCGAGAAAAGGATCTTATGCTCGACAAACTAAAAGGCATCGAAGAACGTTATGAGCAACTGGGGGATGAGCTGCTCGAGGTCGGCAATGATTACCAGCGTGCTGCCGATATCAACAAAGAACGCGTCGACCTGGAGTCGATTGTCGAGAAGGCGCGCGAGTACCGGCAGGCAGTCAAGAGCCTCGAGGAAGCACGCGTGATTCTGAATACCGAAAAAGACCCTGAACTGATCGCGCTGGCCGATGCAGACATTACAGATCTTACGCCGAAAATCGAGTCGCTGGAGAGCGAGATCAAGAGCCTGCTCGTTCCGAAGGATCCACGCGATGATAAAAACGTAATCTTCGAAATTCGTGCCGGGACAGGGGGAGACGAGGCCGCCATCTTTGCTGCGGACTTGTTCCGTATGTATTCTCGCTATGCCGACCGGCAGCGTTGGAAGTCGGAGATTCTCTCCGAGAACGCGATCGGCGTGGGCGGCTATAAGGAAATCATCTTCGAAATCCGCGGCAAAGGCGCGTATTCCAAGCTCAAATATGAGTCGGGTGTGCACCGCGTGCAGCGCGTGCCTGCCACGGAAGCGCAGGGCCGTATTCACACCTCCACCGCCACCGTGGCTGTCCTTGCGGAAGTGGACGAGGTGGAGATCGACATCCCCGAAAGCGATATCGAGATCGAGGTCTATCGCTCCTCGGGTGCAGGCGGTCAGAATGTGCAGAAGAACTCGACCGCGGTGCGGTTGTACCACAAGCCGACCGGCATGGTGGTAACCTGCCAGGATGAGCGCTCCCAGCTCCAGAACAAGATGCGCGCCCTAAGCATCCTGCGCGCCCGCCTGTATGAGATGGAAGAGGAGAAACGCCGCACCGAGATTGAATCGGACCGCCGCTCCCAGGTCGGGACGGGGGAACGTTCTGAAAAAATTCGCACCTACAACTATCCTCAAAACCGCGTTACCGATCACCGTATTGGGGTCTCCATTTACAATCTCCCGGCCGTGATGGATGGCGGCATCGACGAATTTATTGGAGAGCTGTCCACGCGCGATGAGGCGGAACGTCTTGCTACTAGCGGGGTGGAAGAGGAATAGAGTTATTGCGCCCTGCTGCGCCGCACGGTCTGACGGGCGTCCGGTGAAACCTATGATCGGCTTATCCCTTCTCTCAGAGCTCACAGCCCGTCTTGCACCGGTTAGTGAGACGCCTGCTTTGGACGCATCCGTGCTGCTTGCCAATATCACGAACAGATCGCGGACGTGGGTGATTGCTCATCCCGAACTCTCACTCAATTCTCAAGCGAGGGAAGAACTGGATCGTAATCTCCAGCGACTAGAGGACGGCGAGCCTTTACCTTATGTGCTGGGCCGCTGGGAATTTTTCGGTCTCGAATTTGAGGTAACCCCAGATGTCCTGATACCACGGCCGGAAACAGAGCTGCTCGTGCAGCGGGCGCTG
>DATHTH010000076.1:0-2399 GCA_035463495.1 Anaerolineales bacterium
TATCCGCTCTTTACCTCCTTCGGCGGCTTTATTTTTGGTCAGGATGCGGCAGGCAACTGGAATCCCCAGGATCTGGGCGTGGACAGCGCGGGAATGATCGAAGGCGCCACCTGGCTGGCTGAGAATGTCGCCAATGGCAACCTGCCCGCCGACTGGGACTGGGCAAATAACCATGCCTTGTTCGAGGCTGGCGATGCCCCATTCATTATGGCAGGACCGTGGGCGTTGCAGCGCATCCGTGACTCAGGCGTGCCCTATGCCATCACGAACTTCCCCGACGGCGGTGTTCCCTTCGCCGGAACCCAGGGCTTCTTCATCAACGCACAGAGTGACAATGTCCTGCTCGCACAGGCGTTCCTGACCGAGTTCATCGCCACCGAAGAAGTGATGCTCGATCTCTATGAAGTGGGCGGACGTCCTCCTGCTTATCTCCCCGCGCTCGAGCAGATCGAGGACCCCGATATCCAGGCATTCGCCGAAGCCGGTGAGAATGCTGTCATGATGCCAGCCATCCCTGCGATGGGCGCGGTCTGGGGCAGCTGGAACGATGCCGTCGTGCTGGCTCGCGACGCCAAGGATAACCCGCAGGCTGCACTGGAAACCGCAGGACAGAATATCCGCAACCTGATCGCCAACCCGCTGACGGGCATGGTGAATGTGCCGGGTTCTTACCAGGCGCAGGCCGGATGCGCCGCCGACTGGGCGCCGGATTGCGCCGCGACCGCGATGACACAGGGCGAAGATGGTCTCTGGCACAGCGGTCCGTTCGATCTGACCGCCGGTGATTACGAAGCCAAGGTCGCTCTCGACGGCACCTGGACAACCAATTATGGCGTCGACGGCGTCGCCGACGGGGACAACTATACGTTCTCGCTGGCTGCCGATGGCACCGTCGAATTTACATACGACCCGGAAACAAAACTGCTTGAAATCGTGACCGAGTAAGCCAGCAGGTAGTATGCGAAGGCTGAGGAGCATCCCAATGTTCCTCAGCCTTCCTCTTCTCAGGCGCTCCAAAAACCCTCACAGAGGAGGTCCCCATGGCCGGACTCGCTGCAGCAACTCCGCGCACAAAATCTGCACTGGCACCGGAAGAAACAGCATTATCGAAACTTATTCGTCTTCTTCTGGTCGTGTTAGTCGATGCGGGCGCAATCTGGTTCATCCAAAATGCATTCAGCCGAGGCTTCAATCAGCTGGCGATCACGCTGGGCGTTATTGTGGTCATGTTGAATGCCATATTTCTGATCCCGAAAGCCTATCCGTTCCGCTGGATGGCACTCGGGCTGAGTTTTCTCATTCTGTTCGTTATCTACCCCATTGTTTTTACGATCTATGTCGCATTTACCAACTACGGTGATGGACACCTCCTCACCAAAGAACAGGCGATTCCCCTTATCGAGCAGGCAACCTACCTTCCTGAGGGCGGCAGGTCTTTCTCCTGGACTGCATTCAAGTCGCCCAATGGAGAATATGCATTGTGGCTTGTGAACCCCGAAGGAGAAACCTTCCTCGCCAAGCCCGGGGAGGAGATCGTCCCGGCGGCGCCTGGCGACCCGGGAATTGGCGAAGCCGATTCAAGAGGAGTCCCGGAATCGATCGACGGTTACCAGCGTCTCAACACCTTACTGGCAGCTTCCGACCGGGAACTCCCCAATATCAAATTCGGCGCCGAAGGAAGCCGGACCGTGCAGATCAGCTCACCCAGCCTGGCTTCCCAGCTAGAGCCGCGCTTCAAGTATGATCCGGCAACCGATACTGTCGTCGATCAATCCAATGGCGCTGTCTATAACAACGTGGATGGAACCTTCACCACACGCGATGGCAAAACGATCCGGCCAGGCTTCCGGTCAAATGTTGGCTTGAAGAACTTTACCGATTTCGCTACCAGCCCGGCCCTGCGTGGACCGCTGGTACGGATCATCACGTGGAACTTTGTCTTCCCGACCCTCAGCGTGTTATCGACGTTTGCCCTGGGCCTTGCGATCGCCATCATGTTCAATGACAAAGACTTTCCATTGAAGAAAGTGATCCGCTCGTTCCTGCTCATTCCCTATACGATTCCGGGTCTGATCAGCATCATCATGTGGCGCGGTATGATGAACTCGGAATTCGGGGTGGTCAACCGCTTTCTCGAGAACTTCATCGAGAACGCGCCGCGCTGGACCACTGAGCCGTTCTGGGCGCAGGTCGCCATCCTGCTCGTCAACCTGTGGCTTGGCTATCCTTATTTCATGCTGGTCTCGAGCGGCGCTCTGCAATCCATTCCATCCGACATTTACGAAGCCGCCATGATCGACGGAGCCACCGGCTGGGCACGGTTCCGGCGCATTACCTTACCCCTCTTGCTGGTGGCGGTGGGGCCGCTCCTGATTGCCTCGTATGTGTATAACTTCAAT
>DATHTH010000077.1:0-6480 GCA_035463495.1 Anaerolineales bacterium
GGGCTGCTCCGCCGCCTCTGGCATACGGAAAGAAGGAATTTCGTGATCGGCTTGCTGGTCTTTGCCACGGTCGGGTATCTGGAAACCACGGCCAGTCTCCCCGGAGCATTGCGCCGCGTGACAGCCACCCTCTCGCAGACAGGCGGCTTTCTGGTCAGCTCCATTCCGTACGCGATCTATGGGATCTTCCTGATCGTCTACTTCCTGGAGTCCCCCGTCCCTGCCCCACTCGCTTCGCTCGCGATGGATGCCCTCCCGGAAGCCTTTCTCGCAAGATATGGGATCACCGACCGGGAGCGGGAGATCATCCTGAAAGTCGTCCAGGGCAAGAGCAATGCGGACATTGCCGGCGAGCTGTTCATCTCGCTGGCAACGGTCAAGACGCACCTGCACAATATCTATAAGAAGATCGGGGTGGAAAGCCGTTACGACCTGCTCGCCAGGCTGCGGTCCGGGCAGTAACGGGTAAGCGGGCTTGTTTTTCGGGGAAATGTAGCCATCTCCATCCAAAGTTGTAGACGAAAATCAGCGAAATACATCCATCGCTCGATGTTCTATTCTCCTTGCCGGCGCGATGATGGGCGAAATCTAACATACAGAGATTTCGAGGAGAATGACATGAAAGCACAAATGATTCGATCGAGAGTAGTGAGTCTCGGGAAGGGGATCGGCTGGGTCCTCCTGCTGCTACTCGCCATCCTGCCGGTTCTGAACAGTCTGGGCTATCTGACCCTGGACCCGGACAATTTTACCTTTACCGAACAAGAAGCGGTCTATATGGCTCACATCACAATGCTCATGCTGCACATCATCCCGGCCATGCTCGCCATCCTCATCGGTCCGTTCCAGTTTTTACCCAGGCTTCGAAAGGGCCGCTTGCTCAAAATCCATCGCTGGCTGGGACGGACGTACCTGCTGAGCGTCCTGATTGGCGGAATCGGCGGCCTGTACATGGCGCAGTTCGCGTATGGCGGGATTGTCTCCCGGCTGGGCTTTGGCGTCCTGGCGATTTTATGGCTATACAGCGGCTACCGGGCTTACAGGCATATTCGCAATAAGGAAGTCGAAACGCATCGCGAATGGATGATCCGGAACTACGCGCTGACCCTGGCGGGCTTGATGCTGCGTGTATGGGTGCCCCTCTCAACGTCCACAGCCATCGACTTCACCACGGCATACATGTTCATTGGCTGGTTATGCTGGGTCCCCAACCTTTTCGTCGCCGAGTGGATCATCCGCCGCACGCGACCCGCCCAACGTCGCGGAACAGTTTTAGCCCGGCGGGAGAGGCCCCAACCCGTACAGGCAGACTCTTAGAATAGGGAGATCAGAAATGACAACAATAGCAAATCCATATAATCCAGCGCAAGCGAGAGATCGCCTGGAGCAGGAAGAGAGTCAATACAGCCTTTGGCAGATCCTTGGCATCTGGCTGGCTGCGGGAGCGCCGATGTGGACTCTCGGCTGGCTGGTCTACCCGGCGCTCAGTCGCGACCTCACGGCAGTCGATGCCGCTCTGCTGCGGATTCAATTGCTGACGGTTGGGCTGATCTGGCAGTTCGTACTGGCGATGCTCATTCTCTATCGCGAGCAGGGAAACATTCGGATGCAGACGATCCGGCGGCGGTTCTGGCTGAACGGTCCGATCTCGCCGAAAACGGGTCAGAGGGACAACCGGCTATGGTGGCTGCTCGTTCCCTTCCTCCTGCTGAACATCATGCAGGAACTTGGACTGGCGCCCTTTCTTAACGATCTGTGGACCAGGCTGGTACCGTTCGTTGCGGAGCCGGAAGGCTACAGCCCGGCGATCCTGTTTGCGCCGGAAGTACGGGCTCTCTGGATCGGGGCGTGGAATCTACTTGCGCTCCAGGTGGTGCTATCGCTATTCAACACCTTCCTGGGCGAAGAATTCCTCTTCCGCGGGGTCTTGCTGCCAAAGATGAAGGGCGTCTTCGGTCGGTGGGATTGGGTCGCGAACGGCGTTGCCTTCGGTCTGTATCATCTCCACCAACCGTGGGGATTGCCCGGGAACATCCTGCACGGGCTGCTCCTGGCATTCACCGGCAAGCGCTACCGCAGCAACTGGTTCCCCATCATCCTGCATTCCGGGCAGAGTATTTACTTCATCGTTCTGATCCTGGGAGTGGTTGTTGGATTAGCATAGGTATCGAGCTCAGGTGATGGTATTAGACACAGAGCGGCTCCCCTGGGGTGAGTCGCTCTGTGTTTATCCAAAACTCTACGTGATGCTCATTTCGTCAAAGTCAATTCCTTGATCTTCCCTATCACCATAGGCAAGTTTTTAAGTACTTCCTCGTTCCGAAAGCGGATAATCCTCAATCCCATCTCATTCAAGACTTTTTCCCGTTTTGCATCCTCTGTCTGTTGCAAATCATGGATATGTCCATCCACTTCAATGACAAGGGCTGCTTTATGACAATAAAAATCAACGATAAAACCGGCAATCACTTGTTGCCTGCGAAAGTGTGTTCCGAGCTTGTTCGCTCGCACTTCCTGCCATAAGATCTTCTCGGCGGGAGTCATCTCGCGCCGCAACTCACGGGCACGCTGCAGTTTTTCTTTCGTTACCCTCTGACCGGGAATAATGTTCTTGACGGGCATAGGGTGATTCTAATGCAAAACCCCACCCCCGCCTCCCCAAGGGGGAGGAGCCAATTCCGACATGAAACCTGCAGAACCATCTCTTAATAAGCTCCCTTCCCATTTGGGAAGGGCGGGGGATGGGTCCTACTAGCTCGCAAGACGCCTAACGTGGATACAGAATCAACTGCGTACACCGGAACAAGGCAATCGTTTTCCCATTGGCTTCATCTGTCACCTCAGCGTCCCAGACCTGGGTGGTCCGCCCGCTGTGGACCCGTGTCCCCACGCAGGCAATGGTCCCTTCACGGGCAGTGCCCAGGAAGTTGCTTTTAAGCTCGATCGTGGTGAAATTGCTTGCACCCTCGGGGAGGTCAGTGAAAGTACCGTAGCCACAGGTGGTATCTGCCAGGGCAATAACGGTCGCGGCGTGCAGGTAGCCGTTGGGGGCGAGCAATTCGGGGCGCAGCATGAGGCGACTGGTGAGGCGCCCGGGCTCGTAACCCGTGAATTCGATCCCGATCAATCCCGGCAGGGTGCTCTGCCCGCGCAGGTTGAGTTGTTCGAGGGTGGTCATGAGGCGGAGTATAGCATAGCGGTTATCAGGCTCTGTTCCCTGCGGGCATCGTATCGCTGATACAATTCTTTCATCGAGATCCTGCCGTGCTCCGGCAAACCAGAAGGAGGAACAGGAATGAACGTCGCAACGTTTCGCGCAACCTGCAAGGATTGCGGTACCCATTTTGACAACCCCTCCCTGGGGAGTATGGCATATGGGGAATTCATCGCCCGGGGAGATCGAGGAATAGTCTTCGCCTATTTGCCCGCCTTCGGCAACCCGGGCTGGGACAGGATCGATCAGGTATTCAAAAAGGTCTTCCCGAAAGAACAGAAATCAAGAGAAACCGATTGCTTTCAATGGGTGATCGGGAAATGTCTCGATCCCATCGACGGTCAGGAGCTCAGCATTGTCGGCGGAACGGTTTGTCCCAACTGCCACAGGACCAATGTTATGGATGGGGATGACGTACACACCGGCACGCTCGACCTGCCCGATGCCACATTCTCGAATTTCCTTGCCCTGGACGAGGCGTCGCAGGAACAACGGATCCGAGAGCTGTGTGCACAATGGCTGGAAGGATCCGCAGAGCGATCATGACCTCAGAATGTGTACAAGGAAATGATCAGGTCCTTCCTCTGATAAAATCAGCCCACCATGTCATCTGAAACAACTCAAGTCATTTTCTCCATGAACCGGGTGGGGCGCTTCGTCCCCCCGAATAAGCAGATCCTACGCGATATCTCGCTCGGTTTCTACTACGGCGCCAAGATCGGCGTGCTGGGCTTGAACGGGGCAGGTAAGTCCACCCTGCTGCGCATCATCGCGGGCAAGGACAACGACTACACCGGCGAGATCGCGCGCAGCCCCGGCTACACGGCAGGCTTGCTCGAGCAGGAACCGCAGCTCGACGAGTCCAAGACCGTCATTGAGGTCGTGAAGGAGGCGGTGCAGCCTATTGTGGATCTTATGGCACGTTATGATGAGGTCAACGCTAAATTTGCCGACCCTGATGCTGACTTCGACGCGCTGGTTTCCGAGCAGGCGAAGCTGCAGGAGGAGCTCGACAAGCACGACGCCTGGAACCTCGACAGCCGCCTGGAGCTGGCGATGGACGCGCTGCGCTGCCCGCCGCCGGACATGCCCATCAACGTCCTCTCAGGCGGGGAGAAGCGCCGCGTCGCTCTCACCCGGCTGCTGCTCACCGAGCCGGACATCCTGCTGCTCGACGAGCCCACCAACCACCTGGACGCTGAGTCTGTAGCGTGGCTGGAGCACCACCTGCGCGAGTACAGAGGGACAGTCATCGCCGTGACGCACGACCGCTACTTCCTCGACAACGTCGCCGGCTGGATCCTTGAGCTAGACCGGGGCTACGGCATCCCGTGGAAGGGCAACTACTCCTCGTGGCTCGAACAGAAGCAGGAGCGCATCCGCCAGGAGGAGAAATCCGAATCGAAGCGCCAGAAGACGCTCGAGCGCGAGCTGGAATGGATCCGGATGTCGCCCAGGGCACGCCAGTCGAAAGGGCAGGCGCGCGTCAACTCGTATGAAAAGCTGCTCAACCAGGAAGCCGAGCAGCGCCGCGAGGAGCTGGAGATCTATGTTCCGCCAGGCCCACGTCTGGGAGATGTAGTCTTCGAATTCGAGGGCGTGACCAAATCCTTTGAGGATCGCCTCATCCTGGAGGACTTCTCCGCCAAGGTACCACCCGGCTCCATCGTGGGCATCATTGGTCCCAACGGCGCGGGCAAGACGACGCTGCTCAAGATGATCGTCGGCAAGGAGCAGCCGGACAGCGGCAGCATCCACATTGGCGAGACGGTCAAGCTGGCATATGCCGACCAGTCGCGCACGCTCGATCCCGACAAAACCGTGTATGAAGAGATCTCGCAGGGTGCAGATACGCTGGAGCTGGGAAACCGAAAAATCAATGCCCGCGCCTATTGCGCCTCGTTCAACTTCCTCGGCGCCGATCAGCAGAAGAAGGTCGGTGTGCTCTCGGGCGGCGAGCGCAACCGCGTCCACCTGGCAAAGACGCTTACTGAAGGTGCGAATGTGCTGCTGCTCGACGAGCCGACCAACGACCTGGACGTGAACACGCTGCGCGCGCTGGAGGCAGCCCTCGAGCAGTTCGCCGGGACTGCCATCGTCGTCAGCCACGACCGCTGGTTTCTCGACCGCATCTGCACCCACATTATCGCCTTCGAAGGCGACTCACAGGCGAACATGTATCTCGGCAACTGGTCCGATTACGAGGCGATGATGAAGGAAAAGTATGGAAAGGACCTCACGCCCCATCGGGTGAAGTATCGAGTATTGAAACGCTAATCGTTCTCCGAGATTCGGGAAGATGTCCGTGTCACCAGGAGGAGAGAATGAGATATCCAGAAACTGCCCGTAAACCCGTTACTGATGAATATCACGGTATTCCAGTCGAAGATCCGTATCGCTGGCTGGAGAACTCCAACGATCCGGCAGTCCGTGAATGGACGGAAGCACAAACTCGCCTGACACGCCAGGTCCTCGACGCGCTTCCTCAGCGCCCCGGACGTTACGAGCAATTCAAAAAGCTCTACAGTGAAGCCTCGCCGGAATATGGTTGGCTGCACATACGACCCGGTCGGCTGTTCGCCATCAAGAAACAACCGCCTCTCCAGCAGCCTCTACTGGTCATGGTGGCATCTGCAGACGATCTGGACACCGAAACTGTCCTGCTCGACCCAAACCAGCTCGACCCTTCGGGCGAGACAGCCATTGATTTTTATGTCCCGTCTCTGGATGGAAAGAAAGTGGCAATCTCGATTTCGAAAGGAGGCAGTGAGCGGGGCGACCTGCATATTTATGATGTCGAAACCTGCCAGCCGTTGGACGATGTGGTTACACGCGTCCAGATCCCAACCGGGGGAGGCAGTTTCGCCTGGACGGAACAGGGGGATGGCTTGTATTACACACGTTATCCCCGTCCCGGGGAAAGACCAGAAGAGGATCTTGATTTCTACCAGCAGATCTATTTTCATAAGATCGGTCAACCGGAATCAGAAGATATATATGTAATCGGCAAAGAGTTTCCAAGGATCGCGGAGTGTGAGATGGAAACAACCACCGATGGACGCTATTTGCTCCTGATAGTCAGGAATGGCGATGGCGGCGAAATGGAGCATTACGTACGGAAACCACAGGGCGATTGGACTCAAGTCACCCGTTTCGAGGATGAAGCCAAGGAAGGCAGACTGGGACCGGATGGTTATCTCTATCTGCTTTCACGGCAGGCAGCTCCCCTTGGCAAGATTCTGCGGACTCCTTTGGAGAACCCAACC
>DATHTH010000078.1:0-5480 GCA_035463495.1 Anaerolineales bacterium
CTTCAGGGGATGGGTTGTACTGTAGAAGAAGGCGATAGATTCATCGCAGTCACGGGCGCACAATCACTGCGTGGCGTGGATGTGGATATGCGCGACATCCCTGACACCGCGCAGACCCTGGCAGCAATTGCGCCCTTTGCAGCCTCTCCCACGAGGATTCGAGGCATCGCCTCCGCGCGAATTAAAGAAACGGACCGGGTCCATGCCACCTGCACGGAGCTGAGGCGGCTCGGCGTTCAAGTAGATGAGCATGAAGACGGCATGACTATTTATCCGGGCGACCACATGCAGCCTGCAAGGATCGAGACGTATAATGACCATCGGATGGCAATGGCGTTCGCCCTGATCGGTTTGCGAGTTGAAGGCATCACGATAGAAAATCCGGGCTGTGTCTCTAAAACATTCCCTGATTTCTTTGAAGTATTGAATACTTTATACACCGCGGAGTCGAGCGTCTCCTGATGCTGGAAGGGAATACTGGTGACCTTCGACGCTACAATTTTATGAAAACAAAAAACTTTCAGCTCGGTCTAACCGGTTTTCCCCTCGAGCATAGCCTCTCTCCCAAAATCCACACGGCTGCGCTTCAAGCCTGTCAATTGGATGGCGAGTATTCTCTTTTTCCTGTTCATCCGCATGACCGGCAAGCCTTGCGAGATTTGCTCGACCGCGTGCGCTCCCGGGACCTTCACGGACTCAATGTCACCATCCCGCACAAACAAACTGTCATCCCGTATTTGGACGAGCTAACGCCAACCGCCCGTTCCATTGGCGCAGTAAACACGATTTACTTGAGCGATGACAGACTTGTCGGCGATAACACAGATGCTCCGGGATTTCTGGCTGATTTGAAGAAGTTTCTAGACGCAGAGTCACTGAGCCACAGCGAAGTACGTACTCTCGTCCTAGGGGCCGGTGGTTCCGCGCGCGCGGTGGTTTACGCTCTTCTCCATCATGGTTGGAGCGTGACGATTGCTGCCAGGCGCCTCGAGCAGGCTGAACAAATCGCAGGTTCGTTTACCGCTTACCAATTAAAAATCACGGATGTTAGTCTTTCCGATCTCGACGCATCCAAATTTACCCTGGTCGTAAATACGACGCCCATCGGTATGACTCCAAACACCCACCAATCCCCCTGGCCCGCGGAGGTTCCATTCCCACCTCGTGCAGCCATTTATGACCTGGTCTATAATCCGCGTGAGACAAAGCTTGTGCAGGAGGCTTGCGCACGAGGCCTATCCGCTACGACTGGCGTAGGCATGTTAATCGAACAGGCGGCTCTTGCCTTTGAGATATGGACAGGCTGTGAACCACCGCGTGAAGCTCTTCTGCGTGCGGTCAATCAAACATAATACTGCTTACTGGACACTGCTATGCCACTTCGTTTCCTAACCGCCGGCGAATCCCACGGTCCCTCCCTGACAGCCATCCTGGATGGCATGCCGGCGGGTATTCCATTGACACCGGATATCATCGACCAGCAACTGGCGCGCCGTCAGAAGGGATATGGCTCCGGTGGACGGATGAAGATCGAGAAAGATGCGGTCCAGATCCTGGGTGGAGTCATGGCAGGCGAGACGACCGGCGCGCCGATCGCCCTGCTGGTGGAAAATGCCGACCATGTTAAATGGAAAGGCAGAGCCATCGAGCCGATGACTACCCCGCGACCCGGCCATGCAGACCTAACCGGCGCGGTGAAATATGGCTACAGGGATCTGCGACCTGCCCTGGAGCGCGCCTCCGCCCGCGAGACGACGATGCGCGTGGCTGCCGGTGCCATTTGCAAGCACTTCCTGGCTCAGTTTGGGATCATAGTTGGCGGATATGTCGCTTCGATTGGAGAGATCAACGCGGATTTCGGGGATTTGCCGTACGAAGAACGCTTTTTCCGCGCCGAGGAATCGGATGTGCGTTGTCCGGTAGAGCCGTATGCCAGCCAGATGCGCCTCGAGATCGAGAAGACCATCCACGGCAAGAATACCCTGGGTGGCGTGCTGGAAATCGTTGCGCTGAATGTCCCTGTCGGGCTGGGAAGCTTTGCCCAGTGGGATAGACGGCTCGAAGCCAAACTTGCTATGGCAGTGATGTCCGTGCAGGCGTTCAAGGGCGTGGAGGTTGGCGATGCCTTTGCCAACGCGCGTCTGCCTGGAACGCAGGCTCATGACGCGATAACATTAGATCATTCCAACCTGGAGCGTTCCACGAACAGGGCTGGCGGCACGGAGGGCGGTGTGTCCAATGGACAGCCGATCATCCTCCGCGCCGCGATGAAACCGATTGCCACCACACTGCTTCCGCAGAACACGGTTGACCTGGCAGCCGGAACCGAGTCGCCCACTAAATATGAGCGCTCCGATTTTTGCCCCGTGCCCCGTGCCGTCCCGATCCTGGAAGCGATGGTGGCTTTTGTCCTGGCGGATGCGCTCATCGAAAAACTTGGCGGCGACTCGCTGAATGAAATGAAACCGCGCTTTGAAGCGCTGCGCACAACCAGGCTGGAGGACTTGCAGATGAACAACACGCCACACGTGTTTTGGGATGGATAGTGTCACACATCTTTCTCTACGGTCCACCGGGCACGGGTAAATCCACAATCGGAAGGGTTCTGGCGCGCAGTCTCAGTTCGCCCTTTGTGGACCTGGATCGCGTCGTCGAAACGAATGCCGGGATGTCTATCGTGCAGATCATGGCTCAGCAGGGGGAAGCGATATTTCGTGATATGGAAACTGCCGCTCTGCAGGAAGTGCTGGGCCAAGAGGAAAGTGCAAGACCACAGGTAATCGCCCTGGGCGGCGGTGCCTTGCTGCGCAATGAAAATCGCCAGTTTGCCGAGGCTCACGGTACTGTCGTTTTATTAATGGCAGAATTGGAAACGCTCGTTTTCCGCTTGCGAAACGATGCAGGCAAACGTCCATTGCTGGCAGGGGATATACGTAAGAAAATGATTGCGTTGTTAGACCAACGCAGGGAGCATTATTCTTCCTTTCCTGTCCAGATCAAGGTGGACCGAAAGAGCGCTGCAGAAAACGCATTTGCCATCCAGAGCAAGCTCGGGCATTTTCATCTACGTGCCATGGGAGAGTATGACGTGCTTGTGGAGAGCCTGGAAAAGATCGGGGATCAACTCCGCGAACGCGAGCTGCAGAATCCCTTAGTAGTCACCGATGAAAACATCGCAAAGTTGCATGCACAAAGCGTCCTGGACTCACTTCGCAACGCTGGCTTCTCTCCGGGTTTACTGACGGTTCCTGCTGGTGAGGCGCATAAGACTCTCAATACCATTCAACAACTCTGGCAGGGATTCCTGGGAGCCGGCCTGGATCGCAGGAGCACCATCATTGCGCTGGGCGGCGGCGTGATCGGCGACCTGGCGGGCTTTGCCGCCTCCACGTATATGCGCGGAATTAACTGGGTATGCGTACCAACCACGTTGCTTTCCATGGTCGATGCCTCGCTAGGCGGCAAGACAGGCTTTGACCTGCCGCAGGGAAAGAATCTGATCGGCTCCTTTTACCCGCCGAGGCTTGTGCTGGCCGACCCGCATGTCTTGCAAACGCTGCCCGAAGCAGAGTTCGTTTCCGGATTGGCAGAAGTGGTAAAGCATGGAGTGATCTCAGATCCGGTGCTGTTCGAGTTTTGCTCCCGCGGTATGGACTGTGTGAAGGAGCGGCTCGAGGCGATTGTCAAACGCGCCATGGCGGTGAAGGTCAGGATCATCGAGGAGGACCCCTATGAGAAAGGGCTGCGTGCCGCACTTAACCTGGGACACACAGTTGGACACGCCGTCGAGCTGGTGAGCGGTTTTCGTCTGCGGCATGGAGAGGCCGTTGCCATCGGGATGGTGGCAGAAGCGAGACTGGCAGAGCGGTTGGGAGTGGCACAGGCAGGTCTGTCAGACATCATCCGTGATGTCCTGTCGAAGCTCCGTCTGCCTGTTCAAATTCCGCAGGACTTATCACACGACGAAATCATCGCCGCAATGCGAGTGGATAAAAAGAAAATCGGAAAAGGGGTCCGCTTTGCGTTACCCGTCGATATTGGCAGGGTGGAGCTGGTGGAGGTATCGGATCTGGATGGAGTTTTGTGATGCGACACTCTCGCATCGCGTGACAGGTTGAGGAATTATGAAGATCTTAGTCTTACATGGCCCAAATCTAAACCTGCTTGGCAGGCGTGAGCCAGAGATCTATGGCTCTATGACTCTGCATGACATCGACGTCGCGCTGACCGAGCTAGGTCACAAGCTCGGCGCAGAGCTCAAGTGCCTGCAATCGAACCATGAAGGCGCACTGATCGACGCGCTGCAGGAGGCGCATGACTGGGCAGATGGTGTCCTGTTCAACCCCGGTGGTTATACTCATACCTCCGTTGCGCTGCGCGATACAATCCTCGCGATCGAGATTCCTGTGATCGAAGTGCATCTCTCGAATGTCTACGCACGGGAAGAATTCAGGCATCGTTCGATGATCTCAGCTGTCTGCCGGGGAAAGATTACCGGCCTGGGTTGGCGCTCCTATACGTTAGGACTCAGAGGTCTCGTGGAAATGCTGGCAGAAAAACAAGAGAATCTCTGAACGGCGACGAGCCCGGCCGGGAGCGCAGGGCAATCGTCAGGTAAGAATCCGGCAGAGGCTGCGTCCTCAACTTATGCGGGCGCAATGCTCTGCACGCTTCATTGTTTTCTCATGGTGGTCTAATCGAAAAATTCATAATTGAGTGTAAGATTGTTTTGTTCCCTGCCGATCCAAGTTCGATATTGACTGCTGCAACTTCCAGATCTGGATGTCTATGAGTGAACCTTCTTTACCTGTTAATGAAAGCCTACGGAGCCGGCTGAGGCGTATGCAAGAGCGACTGAAACGGACGCTCCCTTTTGTCTCAGGTGTGCTGGCAGCGCTGCTGGCGCTCTTTTTATATAACTCCCTGATTCCCGGTGCTCGACCCTTAACGCAATCCCAAGTGGACGCTTCCATCTCCAATGCGCTGGCTTCCGCCACGCCGCGTCCAGCCTTCTCGGCAGCCGTCTATCAGATCATCCAGCCGTCGCTGGTCTGGATCGAGTCGGACTCGCCGGGTGACGAGAGTCAATCCCGGACTGCGCTGGGCACAGGCGTCATCGTGGATCAGGCAGGCAGTATTCTTACGAGCTTGCACGTGGTCGATCAAGCAACCACGATCCGGCTGACCTTTGCCGACGGCACCCAGTCGCGCGCGATCATCGCCTCAGCGCAACCCGAAAAAGATATTGCCGTGCTGCAGGCGGAGACGCTTCCCGAGATGTACCTCCCGGCGACCCTTGGAAATGCAGGCGCCATGCGTGTGGGAGATGAGGCCTACGTCGTGGGTAATCCCTTCGGCCTGTACGGTTCGATGAGCTCTGGAGTGATCTCCGGATTCAACCGTACGTTCCAGCCCCCCGGAACTGCCCAGGCGATCGAAGGACTGATCCAGGTGGATGCGGCTGTCAATCCGGGCAACTC
>DATHTH010000079.1:0-20309 GCA_035463495.1 Anaerolineales bacterium
TTGGCGGAGATAAAACTAGGACCAACGACCCTGTGGTTACGAGCTCTAGTCCTATTACCGCTGACTCGTAAAGCAAAAAGGCACTCTGTGAGTGCCTTTTTAGTAGCGGGGGCAGGACTTGAACCTGCGACCTTCGGGTTATGAGCCCGACGAGCTGCCACTGCTCCACCCCGCATCGATTGGTTGAGCCCGCCGATAATACCATGCCCAGGAATTGAAGTCAAGCAACAAAGTGTTAATTTTATGTAATAGTTCTTTGGTACAGGTGAGGTGATTCTGTCTTGATAATATTTCAAGTCTGTAGTTTAATCGGCGCTACCTTAAAAATATCAGTCGCCTTGCAGCAGAACTTTTTTTAACATTTAAGGTATAATCACGAAGCAGCGGCGACATCGTGGTTGTTTCTCTCTAATTTAAATAATGAAAAAAGCCACACTTCTGGTTATTGAAGGACGACACGCAGAAATCCCTTCTTTTGCACCTGACTTGCAAAAGAAGGGATTTGATGTTGTTTCAGCCCAGAATGGGAGTGAAGCTGTTTCCATGTTGAAACAGACCGATCCAATCGTTATTGTGAATGCGCCATCCCTCCGGAGCACGGGCAGCCGCATCTGTCAATCGCTTCGCAAGAAAGATTCGAAGGTCCCGATCATACTGATCGTGGAAAATGAAAATTCGATCGATAAGACGCTTGCAGACTCCATCCTGGTGCTGCCTTTTACAGTTCAAAAGCTTGTGAACCGCATCAAAGCGCTGATGCCAGGCGATGGGAACAATGTGGTCAGTGTCGGCCCCATCCGCCTGGACCTGGAAAATCGGCGCGTTCGAAGCCTTGGCAAAAACACGAAGCTGACACCTCGCTTGATGACCTTATTGCAAATACTCATGGACAAGCATGGCGAGGTGGTGGAGCGTGAAGCTTTGTTCAAGAAGGTCTGGGAAACGAACTACACCGGTGATACGCGCACGCTTGATGTCCATATCTCCTGGCTGCGACGCGCCATTGAGCTGGATCCGGATAACCCTAAATTTCTCAAGACCATTCGCGGCGTAGGATACCGGCTAGATGTCTAGTTGATAGTGGTCCCCTTGAGCCGTCACCAGCCGGATGCAGACCCTGCCTCCGGTTTTTATTTTTAGCTCCTTCGGGATGCTTCCGCTGCGCACAGGCCGTGTCGCCTGCGCAGCGCTCCTGAACGTGACTCCGTCCCAATCGGGGTCCACTTCCCAGTAATGGAGGTCCACCCGGGTCTTCAGCAAGAGTGTGTCATTGTCGACATGTACTTTTATGGACTTTGGAGATTGTAAGACAGGTGGAGTCACCCGGGCATCCCGTTCCAGGGCAAAGGGCATCTGGGAACGGGTCAGCCGACTGCGTGTGGTATGCAGCGCTCGAAATGTCTCATCGCAGGCAAGAAAGCTGCGGCCATGCAAAGCAGCAACCACGGGTGTGGTTCCCGACCCACAGAAGAAATCTGCGACCAGGTCGCCGGGGTTGGAGGAAGCCAGGATGATCCGCTCGAGCAGGGCAACGGGCTTCTGTGTCGGGTATCCGGTCCGCTCGCTATGCAGGCGGGCGATGACCGGAAAATACCACCAGTCCTCCGGCACTTTGCCGCGTTCCAGGTCTGGAACTTTGCCGAAGCCAGCCTTCAGGGATGAGTTAAACGTCTTTACTGTATTTTTGTTGTAGGGCTCGCGAACAGCATCCACATTGAAGGTGTACGTTTCGCTCTTCACGTAAGCCAGAATGGTGTCGTGCTTACGGTTAAAGGCTCGCCGGATCGGCGATGGCCCATGATAGGCCCAGATGATCTCGTTGAGTAGATGGTCTGCCCCAAAGATCTCGTCCAGGAGAAGGCGGGCATAGGCATCCGCGTGCCAGTCGAGGTGCAGATACAGTGTTCCCGTCGGCGCGAGAAGACGATGGAAGAGGGTGAGACGCTCATACAGGAAGCTGAGATACGAATCCAGGTTCTCCCAGTGGTCGTGATAACCTTCCGCCAGCTTCCACTGACCAGGTTTCCGGGAGTCCTCGCCTTGTCCGATGCGGGCAGGGTATTTGCGATTGGTAAAAAAGGGGGGATCGGCATAGATAAGCTGGATCTGCCCTTCGTACTGAGGGAGAAGCGCAGCCATCACGGAGAGATTATCCCCCAGGATTAATCGATTCGCAGGCGTCTGATCCGGGTAGCCGCAGCCTGCCGGATAGATGATCGAGTCCCGGACCAGGGCGGCGGGCGCGGGCTGCGTACGTTGTTTCCCCGGCCAGATGAGCTCAGGCATGTTTAGTAATGGATTTGCACGAGGGTGCCATACCCGCGGTTGACGGTCTTCCCGATCTCATGCTGCGGAAGGGACCAGCGGAACAGCCACCTGGCTTCGTCCGTGCGCATGTTTATGCACCCGCGGCTCATCGGAACGCCGAAGTTCTCATGCCAGTAGGTGCCATGGAAGGCATGACCCTGGGCAGTAAAGAAGAGAGTCCACGGAACGCCGGGAAGCTCGTAATCGTCCGCATCGGCAAACAGATTCCCGTTTCCCATGTGCTTGTTCGGCATCTTGTCTAGAATACGGAACTCGCCCTGCGGCGTTTTTGTCGAGAGCCCGTCTGCCCCGCGTGGACCATTCAGGATCCCCGACGAAATATTTGTCTTGAATACTTCGTTGTCTGCCTCATAGGCCGTCAGGGTCTGCATCGTCAGGTTGACCTCGATCCGCTTTCTTTCCAGGGGGACATCGGGCGTAATCGGCGCCAGATCATCGAGCGGGATCGGACGAAGGTGCAGCGGGTTGACATGATAAGGAAAGCCGGTCAAATCGTCATATATGCGGTACCAGGGCTGGCCATCGGGTCCTTCTTCGATCGCCTCCGCCCAGTGCACGGAGCCGAAATAGAGACGGAAACCGAGCTTTTGCCAGCCAAAGGCATTGCTCGTGCGCCATGGCTCGGTGTAGGGCACGGTGACTTCCATGAGCCGGCGCAAGCCTTCGTCCACTCCCAGTGAGGAAAGAGTCTTGTTATAGAGAAGCTTCACACGCTGCAAGCGCGCCCGGTGAACGTAGCCTCCCCACACCCGATACCAGACAGGGTTATGAGCCGGCTCATCGGCAGTGACCTCATCGTATACATGCAACAGCTCATCGCGATACCAGGTAGACACGATCATGCTCTTATCGCTGGGCCGGCTATAGACGCTGACAGAGTTTGTAGCTATGCGAACAAGCGAGCTGTCATCGAAGCGCTGCAGTGCCTTTAAGGAAGGAGAAAACGCGAAGCTGCCAAGGCTCAAGCCGCCAAGCTTCAGAAAATCGCGCCGGGACAATATAGACATAGTGGGAAAATTGTAATCGAAAATGCAGTCTTTTTTCGTGGTCTCATTGCGTTTTCATATAAAAAACTCTCATCGCTCTTTTTAACGTAACTACCCTCCATTTGCTGGAGGGTAGTTGATGTTTTTCTCAATTGTCAGCTTACGTTTCGACCACCTCGGGCAGCATGCCCTGAAGCTTGATCTCGAGCGCCATGGAGTGGGCGCAGCGTCTATGGGTCATAAAAAATTCGCAGTCGCACTGAAAGACACCGTTATCAAAGGTCACATGGTGATTGTTGTTGTCGCCATGGAAAGTAACATCGAATTTGTTGAAGAAGAAACGATTTTGCTCTTCGGCATAGCGTCTCGCCTTTTCCCGTTTTCCGATCATTCCATAGTCCATTGTTTAATCTCCTTTCAGAACTGGAAAATAAAAAGCACGCGCGGATTCGCGTGCTTTGCAGCTAAAGGACCACTTTTTTATAGGTATCTACTCGCATAGGACAGTTACCTCGTTCATTTTCAGTATAGCCATAATCACGGTACAAGTCAACACTTAAACCAGCCGAGTCAGCGAATCGTACGGAAACCGTAAGGTTCGCTTAATCTGCGGGAACACCCGCAGGCAGGTGCTCATCACCGTTGTAGGTCAGCAAAAAGGGCCATTTGCGCAGAATCAACAACGTTCCGACGATGCAACCGATTCCACCAGTGATAATTGCAAAGGGCGCACCGAATAACTGCGCCATCACGCCCGCTTCCACCTCCCCCAGTTGGGGTCCTCCCTGAAAAAAGATCTGGTTGACACTCGTCATGCGGCCGCGGATATGGTCGGGCGTCTGGAGTTGGCGGATCGTGTTGCGGATAATCGTGCTGACCGAATCCGCAGCCCCGGTGACTGCCAGCGCGAACCACGCCAGGACCAGCGAGGCGGCAGCGCCAAAAACGATCGTCGCCGCGCCGAATACAATGACGGAACCCAGAAAAAGCTGTCCCTGGCGGCGCAGCTCAGGAAGCTGTGAAACAATCAATGCGGCGATCACTGCACCCACCGACTGGGCTGCCGAGAGCCAGCCGTAT
Organism: Anaerolineales bacterium; assembly: GCA_035463495.1. Lineage (GTDB taxonomy): Bacteria > Chloroflexota > Anaerolineae > Anaerolineales > Villigracilaceae > Defluviilinea. The sequence continues at coordinate 4,395 of DATHTH010000079.1, forward strand.
TCCAGAACGCCTACGTGCAAAACATCCCGCGCGATGATTGGCATGAGGGTGTTCGCGGACGCAAAAAACGTCGCCACAAAATCCAGGAGCATAGTGGAAAGGATGATTGGTTTACTCAGAATAAACTCTATGCCTTCCCTGATGGACCTCAGGCTAACGCCTGCGATGCGGTCAGTCTTGGTCTGGGGCACAGGACCAATCAGGATGAGCGCCAGGATCACCGCCAGGTAAGACAGAGCATTGATGTAATAGACAGCTTCCTGCCCGCCGGTGGCAATCACGATCCCTGACAATGCCGGACCAATGATTGCGCCGGTCTGCCAGGCGATGGACGTCATGCTGAAGGCATTGGGCAGATCCTTTGCCGGGACCAGGTTGGGAACCAGCGCCTGGCGTGCAGGGCTATCAAAGGCAACGGCGATGGCTTGAAATGCTGTCAATGCATAGATCAGCCAGATGCTGATTTGATTGAATTGCGTCAGTAAACCCAGCGAGATCGCCACCAGCGCCGCTGCCGCCTGGGTGAGAAACATGATCTTACGGCGCTCGAATGAATCAGCGATCACGCCGCCAATCAGGGAAAAAATAATAATTGGCAGGATTCGCGCCAGCCCGACACCGCCCAAGGCGATCGGCTCTTCGGTCAATGTGCGGATGTGCCAGAACAGAGCCCAGATCTGCATCTGAGTTCCGGCAATGGAAAGCAATTGCCCGGACCAGAGATAGAAAAAACGACGGTGCTTCAATGAGGGTGGTATATGAATCATCTACAACCTTTTATCCCGACAGCATAAAGCAGAAGGCAAGCCTTCTGCTTTATCATGGTTCAAAAGAAAAACTCAGGTTCCCCAGTCCCGAAGATAGAGAAAATCGTAACCCATGGTCCGATTGCTAATCTTAGCGATGATCGGCATCATGCGCTTGAACTGGCTCCTGCGAACGCGCCCCAGGACGGATTGGACGAACGCTTCCTCGAATCCTTCCTGGGTGCATTCCTTCGGGCTGTAGCGCTGGTCGATTAGCAGAAAGAGCAATCGATCCACCTGTTCATAGGTAAATCCCAGCTCCCCTTCGTCGGTCTGCCCGAGCCAGAGGTCGGCGGAAGGTGCCTTCTCGACGATGACCGGCGGGATACCCAGAGCCCGCGCCAGCTGCCGCACCTGGGTCTTGTACAAATCGCCGATTGGGTTCAACGCGGATGCCATGTCACCCCATAACGTACTATAGCCAAGCAGGATCTCCGTCTTGTTGCTGGTGCCAATCACCAGACCCTTGAACGCTTCGGACTGGTCATAAAGCACGATCATCCTCTGGCGCGCCATGATATTGCCCTTACGTTGCTTCGTGATTTCGGGGTCTCGGGCAAAGAGCGGCTCAACCATATCTGTGATCTCAACGGTTTTGCTGGGCGTTTCGAATTGCTCGATGAGCAGCTCCGCGTGCTGAAGCGATTCAGGAGAGGAGGCGCGATACGGCATCCGCACTGCCAGCACGTTTTCCGCGCCCAGCGCTTCTACCGCCAGGGCGTAAGAGAGCGCCGAATCGATGCCCCCGGAGAGTCCAATCACCACGCGTGAGTAACCGACGCGTGTGACCTCGCTACGGATGAAGCCGGTCAGAATCTGGCGGGCCACCCCGGTATTAATGGTGAGATCGATCATTTCTGTAAGATCCGCTGTAGCTCGGAGAGGGTCATATTAGTACGTTCATCACGCAGCAGGGGCAGCCGGGCGCGTGTCCGGCGGAGCTGGTTTAGATCCAGATCTACGATGGTCAGCGCCTCCTCGAAATAAGGTCCCTGCGCCAGCAGCTCCCCGTTCGGGTCGTTGACCGTCGCCCCACCCCAGAACAGCAGACCGTCTTCATAGCCCACGCGGTTGCAATGTACCACGAAGGAGGTGAACATACTGGCATACGCCTTGGTGATTCCTTCCACCCAGCGGGCGGACTCGAGCTTCTCGCTGTCGGTCAGCCCGCGGCCGGGGGAAGCAGAAGAGAAAAGCATGATGTCCGCTCCGTCGAGCCAGAGCAAGTAGGGCGGCGAGGCATGCCAGAAATCCTCACAGATCAGAAGCCCCACGCGTCCGAAGCGCGTCTCAAACGACCGGACGCTGTCACCCCAGGCAAAGAAGCGCCCCTCGTCAAACAAGCCGTAGGTCGGCAGGTAAACCTTGTGATGGACGTGCAGCACACGCCCCTCAGAAAGATAGGCAGAGGCGATGTAGAAGCGGTGGCGAGCGTCTTCATCGGCAAATCCCACCACAATGTCTATGCCCCGGCTGGCTTCCAGGAGAAGCTTGAAAATAGGATCCTCCTCAGTCGGGCGGTGGGCGACGGAAGCCACCAGGTCCTGCAGCACGTATCCCGTCAGGGACAGCTCCGGGAAAACTACCAGGTCAGCCTTTTGTCCTCTGGCCTGCTCTATAAAGCTTAAGTGTTTTTCGAGGTTGGATTCGACATCCCCTAGTTTGGGTGCAATCTGAGCCAGAGCCAGTTTTAGTTGCATGTCGCAATCTTACCATTGACCCGGCTTGCAAGAAATGCCCAAACCTCAAAACATGAGCGCGTGAGACGCGTTCTGAGACGCTTACGGGACGGGGTCTGCATATCCTTGGGGTAGTTGACTTTAGGAGTGCCCGTATGCGTAATCTCATCTTATCCCTGAGTGTAATGGTAATTATCCTGGTGCAGACCGGCCAAGGCTCAGTCACGGCATCAGACGAGGCGGGGCCATCTCAGCCGGAGGCAGCGATCAAGGAAATTTCCCGGTCGTTACCCAACATGACGGTGAATCTAAGCACGGCAACCGGAAAATCCATCATATTTAAACCAGAGGAGTCGGAAGCACAGACGACAGAGCCCGCGTCCCAGAATCAGATCCCACACCTTGTCCTTTTCCGAAATGGCGTTCTCACTCCTGGCTATGAGCGCACCTTGCAGGTTTCCGTCGGCAATTTGAGCGTGCCAGCCTCGGGTATGTATGTCCAGCTCATAATCGAGACGCAGCACGGTGACCCGGACTGGGACCGCAGAAGAAACGTCCGTGTTCGGGTGTGGAAGGAGACCCGCTTCGTCCCCTATCACAAGCTGACGCAGCAGGGAGTGCAGGTAGCGTTCAACATCACATTTGGCCCGCTCACGGAGATGCCCCACAAGACCGTGCAAACACCAACGGACTATTTCCGCTACCGGATCAGCATCGCCGACGCGCAGGGCTCTCCACTGCATACCTACGCGCAGGATTACGCCTTTCTGATGGAGAACCAGTGGACGGTGCCGCTGCCGCAAGTGCTGGAGGCAACCCCGGGGGCCGCGCCGGACGAGCTGATGGTCTATTACTACGACATGATCCCTTTCCAGCGAGACATGCGTGATCCTCGCTCGCGTATCGCCCGGCAGGCGGTGGATAGATATATCCAGACAGAGCTGATTCCTGCCATGGTGGAAGCATATCGCGTCCAATCGGATGTCTGGGGCTTCGCCTGGTATGAGGAGTGGCGTAATTTCCGCCGGGACGAGTCTCCCAAGACGCTCAGCGTGGCACTGGGCGAGTATCGCACCTGGTATCACGGACAGCCTGCCTCCCTCGGTCATTCGATGATCTCGATCCGCGTGGATGGCACCGCTGCTGAATATGAGAACTTAACAGACGGAATCATGAGCATCTTCCACCATGAGCTGTTCCATAACCACCAGCGGAACATGAGCCTGCATTTTGCGCGACACGAAGCCGTCGCCGGGAAGGATGAGGCCTGGATGATGTTCAGCGAAGGGACAGCTGTGCTCGCATCTGCTGTGGGGCAGCCGCATGTACAACTCGAGGGATCTGCGCACCTGAGAAGCTACCCCAAGCGGGCAAATGCCTTTCTAGGATCAGACGGGTCGTTTGGCGGAGGTCTCAACAAGAGCTACACAGATATCCCGTACCAGGCGGCCGTCTACTGGAGATTCTTATACGAGAATTGTGGCGGTCTGAACCGGGAAGGTGAAGATCCCGCTGCCGGTATGCAGATCATCCGCCAGATCCTCGAGACGCTGTACCGGGGAGAGGTTGTGGATATCCGTTCCTCTCTCGATGTAGCCAGCGGCATCCCTGCGATCATCAGTTATGCCCTGCAATCTTCGCCCTCATGCGAATTCCAGAGCTATGAGGAAAGCCTGATCCATTTCGCTCGCGCCATTTACCTGTTGCGCTTCGAAGCGGGCAGATGCCAGCCTGCAAGCAAAGGACGCCGCTGTGGCTTTATGGACCCTCACAGCTTGTATACGATCCCTCCAGCGGACCAATATGCCGTGACCGGCGATGCTGTCACGCAGGTGAACGGATCGATCCCCTCAAGCTTTGGCATCGACCTGGTGGAGCTGGATATCACGCCCATCACCCGAACAGAACAGGTGAAACTGATCTTTGCAAGCACCTCTTCCGCTGAGGTCAAATTTCATGTTCAGGTGTGGACGCTTACTACGAACGATGAAGCAGGCGAATCTGGAGAGCAGCCGGCGCCAGTCGGTGAGCCGGTCTCCCTGTGGTCCAACGACGGCAGCCTGGAGATCAACATCGACACACTGAGGCGCGGGGAAACGGAAGCCCTCGGGTTGATCATCGTGCGGATAGACCCGTTTGAGGAACAACAGACGACAGGAGCCTATTCTATTCACGTGAAGGCTCAATGAGCGATTAGCGATGCGGTCCGGCTGGTCAGCCGGACCGCATCGCTGCGTGTATAATGACCGGGTGCACGGTTTGAGTATTACTCTATTTGGTTCTCCTCAAATCAAACGCGGGGACGAGCAGATCCACATACAACGCCGCAAAGACCTGGCGCTCCTGATTTATCTAGTCTCATCAGGCAGGGCTCAGAGCCGTGAGACGCTGGCAACGCTATTCTGGGAAGACTACACCCAGATCGGCGCCCGGTCGAATCTCCGCAAAAGCCTGTCGCGGCTGAAATCTATGCTGGGGGAAGGTTCAATCATTACGATCCAGGAACAAGTCCGCCTTAACCCGGAGCTGCCGATCGATCTGGACGTCACGCGGTTCCAGCTGCAAATCCAGCAATTCAAAAAACATGGGCATATTCGAAGGGACTTCGTTCCCTACATCTGTGAGGAGTGCCAGAACGCGCTTCAGGCGGCCGTGAGTCTTTATACGGCCGATTTCCTCCAACCATTCTCTCTTCCGGATAGCCCGGGCTTTGAAGAGTGGCAATTCTTCCAGGCGGAAGGGTTGCGCCAATCCCTGGCAGAAGCGCTTGAGCATCTGGTACACCACTTCATTTATACCGGCGCATATCTCAAAGGTATCGAATACGGCCGGAAGTGGCTGGCACTGGACCGGTTCCACGAGGCGGCGCACAAACAATTGATGATCCTATATGCTCTGAGCGGTCAATCTGCAGCAGCGTTTCGCCAGTTTGAAGAATGCGCCCGAATTTTGGAAGAGGAACTGGGGGCACAACCCGATTCCGACACCCTGAGAGCTTACGAAGCCATCCGACGTAATAAACTTCACGAGATCATACAGGCAAACACTCCGGTTAAAAACGATGAGAATGAGGAAAAACCAGCCGGTTCTCCACCCCGATTGATCCACAATCTGCCTGCACACCCGACTCCGTTTGTGGCGCGCGAGACCGAGCTAAAAGAAACAGCCCGCTTATTGAAAGAGCCATTCTGCCGCTTGCTTACCCTGCTGGGCCCCGGAGGAAGCGGAAAAACTCGGCTCGCGCTCCAACTTGCAACCTCCATTGCAGATGATGTGGGAGAGCGCTTCAAGGATGGCATCTGGTTTGTCTCACTCGCTCCGCGGACCGATCCCCATTCGATTGCAGGGGCGATCAGCGAAGTGCTGCAAATCTCCGGCTTCGTCAAGGGAAGTGATGCGCATGCGAGCTTACTGAGCTATCTGCGCGGGCGACATATGCTGCTGGTACTCGATAACTTTGAGCACTTGGTCAGCACCGAGAGCATCGGGCTTGTATCCGATATCCTGGAAACGGCACCACATGGACAGGTGCTAGTCACATCGAGAGAAAGACTGAATATCCAGGGAGAGTATATTTTTCAGGTTGAAGGACTTGCCATCCCGTCCGAAGCGGCATCCCCCTCCAGCTCAGACGCCGATCCTGAGTTCCATCTCTCCGGCGCACTTCAGCTTTTTGAACAGTGTGCACGTCGTGTCCAGCCTTCATTCAAAATCGGTAGGGAAAATGCCCACTCGATTGCTCGCATCTGCCGGACCGTTCAGGGGATGCCCCTGGCGATCGAGCTGGCCGCAGCCTGGGTCCAGGTTCTGTCTCCCGAAGAGATCGGCGACGAGATCGAACGGAGCCTGGACTTTCTGGAAAGTAGCTGGCGCAGCCTGCCGGAGAGACAGCGCAGTCTACGGGCTGTCTTCGATTCGTCCTGGGACCTGCTTGACAGGCAATCCCGACCGATTCTAAAAGCCCTGAGTGTTTTTCGAACTAGTTTCACGCGGCCCGCAGCGCAAGCGATAGCGGGCGCCTCTACCAAATCGCTGCTCGAGCTTGCCAATAAATCCTGGATCCAGAAAACATCTAGCGGCAGATATCAGATCCATGAATTGCTCAGGCAATATACATTCGAAAAACTCGAGAATGAAGCCGCATCCTTCGATCAGGTGCAGAAACAATTCTGCGAGTATTACGCTGACCTTTCCTTTTCTCTCTGGGGGATGTTGAAAGGGTCCGACCCAGCACGCGCCTTTGGCGAAGCAGAAAGCGAGTTCGAGAACCTGCGCGCAGCCTGGTCCATGCTGATCTCTCGCAACAGCGTGGATACCGCTGTGGACAGAATTCTGCCTGTGCTCTTTCACTATTGTGAGACGCGCGGAAGAGTTCCCGAGCTCATGAAGCTGATAGAAGCGGGGTTGCACGCCATAGAGGCAAGAGAAGGACAATCACACCGCGAAACGGAAGTGATTCTGCGGACCGTCCAGGGCGCATTTTATGTAGATGGTTACTCGGTGCGCCTATCGGTGAACGAAGCGATTTTTCCAAGCAATGTGGAAACGATCCGGCGAGCCTGGACACTGGCTCACAGCGAGATAGAACTCCCCGATCTCGGACTCTGGGGAATTGTGTTGGCGTTTCTTTACGGACGGCTGGTCGATTTCGAGATGGGCCTGGCGCGACTGGAGCAGTTACTTCAGCATTTTCAACGCAGGGACGCGCCCTGGGAGCTCGCAGGCGTTTATCTACACATCGTCAGGCTGTTACTCTGCAAGAGAGACGAACCTCTGAGGAGCCAGGATCGTCTCGTGCGATATCTTTCGCGGGCGATGGAGTTGTTTTCATCGTCAGGTGATCGCATCAATACCGCGCATACGCTCACCCAATGGGGTGAGCTAAAGTTCTATCAACAGAAACTGGAGGAGGCAATCCAGCAATGGGAAGCCGCCCGCTCGACGTTGTCGAGTATCGGAGAATGGGCAATGGCTACTGAAATGCTATGGAATATCAGCGAGCTTTACCTGCAACTGGGCTCTTTCCAAAAGGCTTTCGACGGCTTCCGTGAGATCGCTAATGCCTACCTTGAGCATGGCATGATCCAACAGACAATCGGCGCGCTCTCGAAGGAGAGCTTTGAAAAGGCACGCTACGGAGATGTTTCTGAGGCGCTGACCATCCGCCAGCGCTGTCTGGTCCTGGTCGAGGAAGCAGGCTTGGAGTACCAGTTTGGCTGGAATTACTGGGAAATGGGTGAGATCATGCGAATTGCCGGAAATCTGGCTGAGGCGGGCGCCTGGTTCGAACGCTCACGCCAAGTTTTTGAAAAGTTCGATGACCGTGTCGGCAGCTCGTTCTATTATCGCGGCATAGCGGACATTGCCTTCGCGCGTAAAGAGTATTCTGTGGCTCAAGAGAATTTCACCAAAAGTGCAGAGTTGGCACGGATCGTCAAACATAACTGGGTGCTGATCTATGCTTTAAGTGGGCTTGGCAAAACGCAGCTGGCGCGGCAACACCTAGAACCTGCAAGGCAGGAATTTCAGGAGGCACTCGAGCTCTCGAACAGGGTCAGGGATAGAGGCATTGCGCTCGTCGTTCTCGCGGGAGTGGCTGAATTTCTCGCCCGCCTGGAAAAATCACAGGCAGCCGTCGAAATAGGCTCCCTGGTTGAAAGCCATTTTGCCAGCTGGCGCGAAACCAGAAATCATATGTCTGCATTGTTGTCCGCCCTCAGGAAATCAATGACAGCCACGGACTACAGGCGGGCTGAGGAAAGAGGGCGCTTGCTGGATTTATGGGAAACAGTCGGTCGCTTGATTCATGACTTGCAGCAAGGAAAGAAAGAAGCCCGCCGAACCCCCCATTCGAAGGGTTCGCGAAGACCGGCTCCGGCAGACTAGCATCCAGCCTCAGTACGGGGTCTCACAGATCAAGGGGAAACAAAAAAACGCGCCCGAGGAAACGCGTTCTTGATAGCGGGGAGGGAGGGATTCGAACCCTCGGTGGACCGGAGCCCACAACGGTTTTCGAGACCGTCCCATTCAACCACTCTGGCACCTCCCCAACGAGGCGTCACGTGTCACGTGATTTGGATGGCGGCGAGATTATAACCTAAATTTCCACGCTCGAATGCAGCTCAGGGTAATAGACGTCCTGCATCCCTCTCTCCGCCAGTTTTTCAGTCAGGGCTGCCGCGGGTCCGGCTTCACCGTGAACGAGAAAAATTTGCTTTACAGTAGGCTGCACGTTCAGCGCATAACTTGTTAGCAAATCCTGTCCCGCGTGACCGGAGAGGCCGCCGATCGTGGCGATCTCTGCCTGCACTGTGTAGGGCTCGCCGAAGATCTTGATCTGTTTCTCGCGGTCCGCCAGGCGACGGCCCAGAGTATGCGGCGCCTGCCAGGAGACAATGCAGACTGTGTTCAGCGGATTCTCGATGTTGTTCTTCAGATGATGGAGGATCCGACCGGTCTCTGCCATGCCGGAGGCGGAGATGATGATCATAGGGTCCTTACGCTGGTTCAGCGCCTTCGATTCCTCGACAGACTGTACGTACGTCAGCATCTTGAAATCGAGGGCAGGATGGCGCGCCTGCTTGACAAACCAGCGCGTCTCGTCGTCAAAGCACTCCGGATGCTTGGTGAAAACCGTCGAGGCGTTGACCGCCAGCGGACTGTCCACGAAAACCGGCACCGGGGGGACGTCGCGGGCATACATCATCATATTGAGATGATAGACCAGTTCCTGTGTCCGGCCGACGGCAAACGCCGGGATAATGACCTTGCCGCCGCGCTTGATCGTGCGCTCGACGATCTGCTGAAACTCCTCAAATGCCAGAGAAGGATCGCTGTGCGGCTTATCACCATAAGTACATTCCATGAGCAGGTAATCGGCCTCCGCTGGCAGGACGGGGTCACGCAACAAAGGCAGCTTATGACGGCCGATATCGCCAGAAAACCAGAATCGGACCTTGCGTCCCTTCTCTTCGACATCCAGAGAGATCGCGGCAGAACCGAGAATGTGTCCGGCCTCGATGAAACGTGCCACCACCCCGGGCACCGGCTCGAAGGGCTGACCATAATTGATTCGGCAAAGCAGGGCGGCTGCCCGGGCTGCATCGGCTTCCGTGTAAAGCGGCTCGATTGGGTCCTCGCCCCGGGCACGCTTCTTCTTGTTCACAAACTTCGCATCCGATTCCTGGATGTGACCCGAGTCCTCCATCATAATCGTCGCGAGGTCCACGGTGGCAGAGATAGCGTAGATCGGACCTTCATATCCATTCTTCACGAGGTTAGGCAGGTTGCCGCAGTGATCGATGTGGGCATGCGAAAGGAGAACCGCATCCACACGGCGCGGATCAAAGGCGAAGTTGAGGTTTCGGGCATAGGTCTCGCTGCGCCTGCCCTGGTACAGGCCGCAATCCAGCAAGAGGCGATGCCCGTTGATCTCCAGCAGATGCTGGCTTCCCGTCACGGTCTGCGCCGCCCCATGAAAGTTGATCCGCATCCTAACCTCCTAGAAGGCGATAGATCTGTTCGCCATACCGATTAAACCGCGTCGGGGATTCATGCATAATCGCCTCCAGCTCCTGAAGGCTCCTGGGGGGATGTTCTGCCAGCGTGTTCAAATACAGCTTGGGAAGCACAATATCGGATTCTACGCCCAGCTCCTCGGCAGCTTTCTTCCTCCAGGCTTTCAGTTTGTGCAGCCGCTTGAGAGTTGCGTCGCTGGGTCGTTTTGCCTGCTCTCGTTCCCTGAGCGGCGCGACCGTGCCACGCTTGACAGCTTCCAGGACTTCGCCTCCCCACAGACGGATCTGTTTGGAGCTGAGCCCAAGCCCTGCCAGATCCACATCCTTTTCGGGCAGCCGGCGGGCAATGTCCAGCAGGAGACTATCGGAGATCACCTTGAACACCGGCCGGTTCATGCGCTCGGCGATACGGTCTCGGGTGATACACAGCTCGCTCAAGATCGTCAGCTCACGCGGCGACACATCCTTGCGCGTGCTGAACCGCCTCCAGGCTGTCCCGTTGACTTTCTCTTCCGGCAGGTCTACCTTGCAGGCACGCGCAAAATCTTCCTCCGCAATCTGCAAGCGATCCTTTGCCCGTAGCTCCTCTTCCAAAAGATCTCTTAGACCGAAGAGAAAATGAGTATCCAGGCGGGCATAGTCCAGCTGAGCAGGCGTCAGGGGGCGCATTGCCCAATCGGCTTTCTGGTGGCGCTTATCCATTTCGAACTGGAACTTCTCGGCCAGCAGGTTGTCGAGGCCCACAAACGGATAACCAAGGACGCGCGCCGCGTGCATTGTATCGAACAGATTTGAAAACTGAAAATGGAAGTCACGCCGCAGACAGATGAGATCGTACTCGGCGGCATGGAAAATCTTCTGGATCGCGGAGTTGCGAAACAGCGGACCCAAAGCGCTCATGTCCTCCAACGCTAGCGGATCCACGACATAATCCGTTCTGGGAGTTGAAAACTGAATGAGACAGACTTGCTCGCGATAGGCGTGTAAGCTATTTGACTCTGTATCTACTGCCAGGCGAGGTTGCGTTTTCAGATCAGCCACCATCGCCTGAAAGATATTCGCTTGATCCACCCAGACAGGTGGCGGAAGAATTTCATTCGTCATTGGTTCGGATTATATCCCACCCTTATTACAACATCATGCATGCTGCAATTTCTTTTCCATCACCAGACCATCTTCCCCATCGTTGTAATATCTTTTCCAGATATCCACCGAGCGGTACCCCTCTTTTTCATACAGAGAAATCGCGGGGTGGTTAGACATCCGTACCGTCAGTCTGAGACTCGGCTGGCGGGTGCGGTTCTCACAGGCGCGCAGCAGCGCCCGCCCAATGCCGCGCCGCTGGTAACGCGGATCCACGCCGATGGTGGCGATCCAGCTGGCGTGCTCGGCAGGGCGAGGGTCACAGGCGGCGAAGCCGACCATCTCACCATCTTCCACCGCCTTTAGCTTGATCACATCCGGCCAGGTGAGCACAGCCATCAAGTCGAGTAGCGGCCAGGCATCCTTCTGGAAACAGGCTTGCTCCAGCCGGCGCAGGGCACCCAGGTCACGCAAACTAGCAGGTTGAATCTCCATCGGCGGACGATTCTATCAACAAAAAAGTAGAAAGTGGAGCGAACTCCACTCTCTACTTCTATTTGAACTGATAGCTCTTACTTTCTACCGTTTCCGTCCATAAAGTTCGATAACATGCTGGTGAACTCCAGAGGGAAGATAAACTTGGTAGAGGGGCTTGACCCAATTGTCTTGAGGGTCTCGAAGTATTGCAGGGTCATCGTCTTTTGATCGACCGTCTGCGCAGCACCAAAAATATGCTCGAGCGCCCGGGCAAAACCCAGCGCCCTGGCTTCCTGAGCCTCCCGCTGACCTTCCGCTTCGAGGATTGCAGACTGCTTGGAGCCTTCCGCCCGCAGAATAGCAGCCTGCTTTTCACCCTGCGCCACGTTGATCGCAGCCTCGCGCGTACCGGTGGACTCGGTTACAACCGCACGGCGAATACGCTCTGCGGACATCTGCCGGTTCATGGCTTCCTGGATCTCGCGCGGCGGGATGATCTCGCGGATCTCGACGTTGGTCACCTTAACACCCCAGCGCTCGGTCACTTCGTCCAGGCGGGTGCGGAGCATGGTGTTGATATGCTCACGCTCGGAGAGCACATCGTCGAGGGGAATACCGCCGATGACGGCGCGCAGCGTGGTCGTCGCCATACCCTGGGCAGCCACTTCGAAATTACCGACCTGCAGCACGGACTCGGTCGGATCCAGGACCTTGTAGTACCAGATAAAGTCTACCGAGATCCCGGCGTTATCCTTGGTGATCGCGGTCTGATGAGGGATTTCGCGCACCTGCTCGCGCAGATCCACCTTGACCGCACGGTCGATCACGGGAATCAAGAGAACAATCCCGGGCCCTTTCGCACCGACACTGCGACCCAGCCGGAAGACGACTAGGCGCTGGTATTCGGGAACGATACGGATGGCATTGGCCAGGAAGATAAAGCCAAGCACCAGGATCGCGCCGAAGATACATACTGCACTACCGCCAAGAATTTCCATCTTTCACTCCTTTTTCATGAATGAATTCTAGACACTTTCCTCGACGACCAGGACAAACCCGTCGCGGCGGACAACACGAATCATGCTTCCGGCGGGAATGCTTTTATCGCTCCTCGCAGACCATAATTCGCCATTGACCTGAACACTTCCTTCTTCATCTATCCTTGTCTTCGCCTCTCCAATCTGACCGACAAGCCCATCCAGGCTATGGGACGGTCTTGTGTGCGCGGCTTCCAGCGACTTTCGGACCGCAATCCAGAGAAAGCCTGTCACCAGCGCCGACCCCACAATGGCAACCAGGGGATTAACCAGCCTTTGTTCTTCGGTGCGTGGAAAGAGGAAGACCGAGCCCAGCACCAGCAGGACCATAGCCAGCCCCAGGAAAACTTCCCGTTTCGGTCCCCGAATGGCATACACAAATGGCACGATGCTGAGTCCCAGTATGACCAGTGCCCACCAGTTAAAAGACAGGTTGTAGATCGCATATCCTGCCAGCGAAATTGCGAAAAATGCCCCGATTTCAAAAAACCCGGTTCCCGGCGTGACTAGCGCCAACATCGCCAGCATGACTCCCCCGATCAGGAAGAGATACGCGATGTTGGGATCGATCAGGAAGTCCATAACTCCTCCAATTCATTATACAACAAGACCCTTCATTTTTATTTCATTTTGTGTACGAGATTCGTCATCCCAAAGTTGTGAAGGCGATTTGAGATCATCGCTTTATAATAAGCGCGGGAAGGAGTCTCATTGAACTTTCAAAAAATATGCGTTTTGGGATTGGGCTATATCGGCCTCCCGACAGCCTCCGCGTTCGCCGCACATGGACTCACGGTACTGGGAGTAGATACTAACACCCATGTGATCGAGACCTTACACTCCGGGCGTATCCATATTCATGAACCGGGCTTACAGGCCATTGTCGAGTCGGCAATCGGCTCGGGCAACCTCACTGTATCGCTCCGGCCAGAAGAGGCGGATGCCTTTTTGATTGCAGTTCCCACTCCCTTCTTCATGGACAAATACGGGGACTACAACGGCCGCAGATACAGGCTGGCGGATCTGCGCGCCGTAACCTCCGCGGCGGAGGCTATTGTGCCATATCTGCGGCGCGGAAATCTGGTCGTGCTCGAGTCCACCTCGCCCCCGCGGACCACGGTGGATCTTGTCCAGCCGATCCTTGAGAAATCTGGCTTGACGGCCGGCTCTGATTTTCATCTCTGCTATTCACCAGAGCGCGTGTTGCCGGGGCAGATCCTGAAAGAGCTGATCGAGAACGCGCGCGTGGTCGGCGGGGTCACGCCCGAATCCGCACGAGCCGGGCGCGACCTGTACGCCACGTTTGTAAAGGGAGAGATCATCGAGACCGACGCCACCACCGCGGAAATGGTCAAATTGATGGAGAACACCACTCGCGATGTCAACATTGCCATTGCCAATGAGTTCGCCCGCCTGGCTGAGAAATTCGGCGTGGATGTCTGGGAGGCGATCCGCCTTGCCAACCTGCACCCCCGCATCAACATCCTCAGCCCGGGACCCGGCGTGGGCGGCCACTGCATCAGCGTGGACCCCTGGTTTCTGGTGGAGACGGCCCCGGAGCTGGCAACGCTCATTTACCAGGCGCGCCAGGTCAACGACGGACAGCCGCATTTCGTAGTGGAAAAGCTGCAACACATAATGGGTTCACTGGAGGGTAAAAAGATCGCGGCGCTCGGAGCCGCTTACAAAGCAGATGTAGACGATCTGCGCGAAAGTCCCGCCCTGGCAGTGGTTCATCTGCTGCAAGGGCATGGCGCACGGGTCAGTGTCTGGGAACCCTTCAAGCCAGGGGCGGAAATCGAGAACTTGAAGATAGCAGCCAGCCTGGAGGCAGCCATTGAGGATGCCGATGTGCTGATTCTCCTCGTAAAACATACTGAATTTACCAACCTGGATCCTGAACAAGTAGCGGCCAAAACGACGGCCCATATGGTGCTCGATTGTGTCAGCGGCTGGGATGTAAATCGTTGGGAGCAGGCCGGCTTTAGGGTATTCCGGCTGGGCGTCAACAGGGCAGATGTCGTGAATCAAAGCTCTTAACTCGGAAGCGAACATTGAAGGTCCTGTCCATCTTTGGCACACGCCCCGAGGCTGTAAAAATGGCGCCCATCGTCCGGCTGCTGCAGGAGGCGCCGGGAGTGGAGGCGCGCGTCTGCGTCACCGCACAGCACCGCCAGATGCTGGATCAGGTGCTGAAGCTGTTCGATATTAAGCCCGAATATGACCTCGATCTGATGCGCGGCGGCCAGTCGCTGGCACAGATCAGCGCCTCCATCTTCACGCACCTTGATCCCGTGCTGGCGGAGTTCCAGCCCGACTGGACTCTCGTCGTCGGCGATACGACCACCGTGGTGACCACGTCCCAGCTTACCTATTATCACCGGGTCAAGCTTGGTCACGTAGAAGCCGGTCTGCGCACTCACAACAAATGGCACCCATTTCCCGAGGAGATCAACCGCCGGATCGCCACCGTGATCGCCGACCTGCACTTCGCGCCCACGGATTGGTCAAAAAGGAACCTGCTGCGCGAGGGCGTGGAGGAACAAAACATCCTCGTTACCGGAAACCCCGTAATCGATGCATTGGATTTTGTGGTCAAACAGGATGAGCCAGCGGAAATCACAGATCTCATACAAAGACTAGAGATTGGAGGACCGGAGACCAAACGACTCGTGCTCGTCACCGCCCACCGCCGTGAGAATTTTGGGCAGCCCCTTGGGAACATCTGCCATGCCATCCGGCAGCTTGCCTCGCGCGGAGATGTGGAGATTGTCTACCCGGTGCATCTCAACCCGAGAGTCCAGGAACCGGTTCACCGCATTCTAAAGGATCTGGATCACGTGACCCTGCTGGGACCACTGGATTACTTGCCAATGGCACATCTGATGAAGCACGCGCAGCTGATCCTCACCGATTCGGGTGGGCTTCAGGAGGAAGCACCCTCGCTTGGCGTACCGGTCCTGGTGTTGCGAGAAACGACCGAGCGTCCGGAAGGAGTGGAAGCAGGCACACTGAAAGTCGTCGGAACAGAGACTCGTGACATCTTGCGTGAGGCGGAACATCTGCTATCCGACCCGGTCGCCCACGCCCGGATGGCGAGAGCCGCGAATCCGTACGGGGATGGTCGTGCCGCCGAGCGGATCGTCAGTGCGCTGCTCGCAACCGCGTGATTATCCAAACTGGAAGGTGCTGTATCCGGGCTCGTGAGTATAATGAATCCGATGAAAGCGATCGGACGCCCCATTGCGCTCATTATGATTCTGTCACTCCTTCTCGCGCCTTTGCAAACAGCCGGCGCTCAATCCACAGACTCGCA
>DATHTH010000080.1:0-5164 GCA_035463495.1 Anaerolineales bacterium
CGAGGCGCGCATCACCAGGCGGCGGTCAAACCACATCGTAACCGGTTCACTTTGATACATCATGTCAATCTTCCTATGTTTCAAAATTGCGACTGAGACTCAGCGGCGGCGTTCCCGGATTTCCCAATCTTCCACTTCACCTTCGATAATGCGAAAGAGAGGATGGGGGTCGGGCTCCACCACATTTTCTATGCCTGCATACCATTTGAGATCGCGGCGTCTCAGTTTTGCCTGTAGATGGTCCCACTCGTAGAGAAGCTGCCCCCGCGTACAAGGGATTGTGTCCTCGAATTCCGAGGGAATGATCTTATCTTCTTGAAACTTGTATCCCCTGCGTAGGGACTCCTGGCAGATCCCGTGTAGATACGCTGCGATGGCGCCAACGGGATCGGAAGATGCGCGGAATCTTTTTAACTGGGGATGGTTACGATATCCAATGGTCTGGTTTTGTAAGACCTTTTGAGCAAGCAGGCCTTCGCGCCACACTGCTAACAAACCCTTTGTGTCGAGGTATCGGGGGTGAAGGGTCCACAATCGCATGGAGATAACCTCTGTCTTTAGACCACCAGTATGCTCGAGAGCAATTCTCTCATATACACGTTTTGCTCCCAGACATCACCGACAGGCTGGTTGGTGAACGGTGCCGTGTGCATATAGGCAGGCGGCCCAAATTCGGGCGTGATATACACTGCTTCCTTCCCTTCCGCCTTATGACGATTCACGATCTGCTGCCAGAGCCCGATATGTCTTTCTACGGCATGCTTCCATTCCGGAGCGCGTGGATCCGGAATTTGCGGTCCTTCAGAATAGCCCACGCGG
Source organism: Anaerolineales bacterium (assembly GCA_035463495.1). Classification (GTDB taxonomy): domain Bacteria; phylum Chloroflexota; class Anaerolineae; order Anaerolineales; family Villigracilaceae; genus Defluviilinea. The sequence continues at coordinate 820 of DATHTH010000080.1, forward strand.
GCATGAATGTAGTCTGATCGTGAGAGGGCGAGTTCGAGGTTGGCGGGCTGGTCCTCCAGGCCGGACTCATGCACTACCATCCAGTGTGAGAAGTCCGCGGTCAGGCGCAATTCTGGCAGGGCTTCCAGGTATTTGCGTGTTTCAATAGCCGAATATGTCGGGCGGCCGCGATGGGTTTCCACGAGAAACGGGATGCCGCTGTCCTCGCTCCGTTGTGTTACAAGCTCGAAAATCTGAAGATTTTCTTCGAAGCTGAATATGTCGCGGCCGGTGTGGCTATTGATAAACGCGACTTCGCACTGCGCGGCAAACTCGAACTGCTTCTCCAGGCTCTTGATATGATCCTGGCAGGTCTGTCCCTGGGTCAGAATCTGACCGATGAGACGCAACCCATAACCGGTGTGGAGGCGCACAATCTCTGCCGGCGACTCGCGCAGCGAACCCAAAAAAATCTCGGTGGACTCAAATCCACTGGCGACCACTCGTTCAAGGAAGGCTTCCAGTGGATCGTCCCACATTTCCCATTTAGACTTGCCGAGGATCAGTTTCACAGGGAACTCTCCAATGATTTCAGTGCTCAATGACCCATTGTCGTTTATATCCTGGACCGCAGACTGCGGAAAGTGACCGAATATCGCAGTGCATCCACCGCCGGGATGCTATGCTCCCACTGGGTGCGCGCAGTGCCGCGCAGCAGGTACGCCGAGCGCGGCTCAACTGTCAGCGAGAAGCGCTCCCATCCAGCGGCTGTCTTGCGCCGCAGCCGGAACGTGCAGGGAGAGAGGAACGAGATGCCAACCACGTCGTCGAAAACACCTTTGTCCCGGTGCCAGCCAATCGTGGTACCGGGACTATATTCTGTGACCAGCGCGTGAGGAAAGTCTTCCCCCTTGAGGTTTGCGAAGGCAGCGGCGCGTTCCCTCAGCTTTCGGAGAAAGTCCGGGATCTGGTCGGTTTGGTGCAATCGCTCTTCACCGAAATCGTAATGCCAGCCGAAGGAGAGGGTCCGCCGCTTGCCGACATAGCCATGAAACTCAAACTCTTTCAGCGGCAGTTGCCGGAACTGCTGGACGAGATCCTGTTCCTCTTCCGGCGGCACAACCTCCGCCTGGTAGCGAAAGCCTTCTGGCGGTTCCGTGCTGCGGACGCTTTTTCTCATTTGTCTCCTTCTGACGTAGAGAGGCACCAGATCATGGCTTATTTTACATTGCCGACGGCAGCAACGAGACGGAAGACGCTCTCGGGAACCAGGTTGAACGAAAAGATGGGCTCAATCAGCTCCACCTCAATCACGCACAGGCGGCCCGCCATACGAATGAAATCCAGGCGGGTATACAACATCTCCAGCGGCAGTTTTGCCAGCACGGCCTCGGCATGCAGCCGGTCATGCTCGGGGGGACTGGCAGCCTGCACCGTCCCACCATAGATTCCCTGTACCCGGTAGTCTCCTGGCGCCGGTTTTTTCAATAATACATGACTCAACTTCCGGTCGAAATAGATAAAGGACCATTCCCCCTCTGTGAGGATCTCCTCAATGAAAGGTTGGATCAGGTATTCATGCTGCGGCTGGCTGGCTCGCAGTCTATCCACTGTCTCTTTCAAGTAGTCCAGAGGCACCCGATAAGAGTTGGAGGCGCCCAGCCCCACGGTAGGTTTGAGGATGACTTGTGGTTGTCCAGAGGAAAATGCCGAGGAGAGCAATTTGGAATCTACCTCAGATGCACGGTAGGTCGGAACGATAGGCACGCCCCACTGCTCCAGGTCAAACAGGTACTGTTTGTCGATGTTCCAACGGACCGTCGCAAGAGGGTTGAAAAGGCGACACGAAGAGGCTTCGATCTGCGACAGTACGCGTAAGAACTCGTCCTGCTCGTCAACGTAATCCCATGTGCTTCGGATGAGTGCAATATCAAACTGGCTCCAATCGACGTCCGGGTTGTTCCAGACTACGGGCTCCGCCTGGAACCCCTGCGCCCTGAAGCCGTCAATGAGCAGCCTGTCCTCTTCGAATAACTCCTCCAGATTGGGAATCTCCCAGTCCACGAAGCTGGGAAGCTTACCACAGCGCAGGACCGCTATACGGCTCATTTCATTCACTTCAGGTGGGAATCACATCCTGATGAAGGATGGCGTAAATCTCGACATCCCGGTGAGCGCCCCTGTGATACCACGCGCCGCGGGCTGTACCTTCATGTTTGAAGCCGCATTTCTCGGCGAGGCGGCGCGAAGCCAGGTTGCCGGCATCAATAACCAATCGAATCCGGTTGACGTGTTTCGTCTCGAACAGGTAGCGCACCAGCAAGTTGACAGCCTCGGTGGTTACGCCTTTGCCGCGCTGCTGCGCCGCGTAGACTTGATAGGAAAGCTCATATTCGTCGAGATAATTGACGGTCTTGAAGAACTCGATGTGCCCGAGGATTTCATCATTGGGAGAGACCATAAGCAGCATCCCATCATCTTTTTCCCAAAAGCCCGTCTCCTGAAATCGCCTGCGGAAAACAGGCTCTGCCAGGATACCGCGTGGAAAGAAGTCCCCCCGGTTGTCGATGTCCACGTGATAGGCGTAGAGCTGGTCGAGGTCCGCTTCACGGACAGGACGCAGCAGGATGGATTTCCCTTTGAGCATAGGTTCTCCTTTCTCCAAAGATTCACAGGCGACCGGGGAGCGTGTGCCCGGTATTGTGCTCTCGATGATAACACGCCTGCTTTCGCATGCGATGAGCAGGCAGCAGGGAAAGCCCTACGATGTCAGAATCGGCAAGCTTGATAGAATCGCTTTATGGCAGAAGTGCCTGAAGTCGAAACGCTGGTACGTGACCTGCGCCAGGCTGTGGTCGGACGCACGCTGCGAGAGACCAGGGTGTTGTTGCCGGTAGCCGTGCGCTTCCCGGATGTAGCGGAGTTTACGGATCTGCTTAAGGACCGCGTCTTTGTCGATGCACAGCGGCGGGCAAAGTATATCCTGCTGCCTCTCTCAGGTGATCTCGTGCTTGCTATCCACCTTGCGCTGTGGGGCACCGTTATGCTTGTACCCATGGAGCAGCCCTTGCTACCGGAGACCCTGATTGTCTGGCGGCTGGATCGGGAGGAGGATTTGCGCTTTGTCGACAAGCTTGGGTACGCACGCGCAGCCGTTGGCGCCCCGGATATCCTGGCAGAACGCCTGGATCTCCATTCGCTCGGGCCCGAAGCGCTTGATCCGAACTTCAGTATCAGCATGCTCACAGAACGACTGAGCCGGCGCCGGGCAGCCCTCAAGACGGTGCTGCTGAACCAGCGTGTGATTGCGGGGCTTGGGAACCGCGATGCGGATGAAAGCCTGTGGTTGGCAGGGATCGATCCACGCCGCCTAGCGGCCTCGCTGAGTCCCGATGAATTGACGCGGTTGCACGCTGCGATCCGGCAGGTCCTCGACGAAGGAATTGCACTGCGCGGCACCCAGCGCGATCTGTTTGGGCGAAAAGGGGATGCGGTCCATCGCCGTAACATCTTCGAGCGGACGCGCGAGCCTTGTCCGCGCTGCGGGACGCCGATAAAGTACTTACGGATTGGCGGGCGGAATACCCATTACTGTCCCAACTGTCAACATTGATGTTGCTGGCTCTACGCCTGGCTTTGATCATCCAGGGTGATGACGACCTTTCCCCGGGTGTGTCCATCGCCAAGATATTGGAGCGCCTGGGGAACCTCGCTCAGTGGGAAGCGCCTGTCGATCACCGGCACGATCTCCCCAGCCTCACAAAGCTTTGAGATCGCAAGCAGATCCTTTGCATTCGGTTGCACTGCCAGCAGGCGGATCTTCTTACCTGTGCTCCTACCGAGCCAGGGTCCAATCAACAAAATCTGGAACAGACGCCTCACAGAGCCCCCTACAAAATAGTACTTTCCATGAGGCTTGAGCGCGCGCGGCAGGGAAAAAACGGAATGATAGGCAACCAGATCGAGGATCAAATCGTACTGTTCCCCTGTTCTCGTGAAGTCCTCGCGTGTGTAATCGATCACATGATTGGCCCCCAGCGAGCGCAGGAATTCTAACTTGCCCGGGCTGTCCACGGCTGTGACCTCTGCGCCGTAATATTTAGCAAGCTGTACGGCAAACGTGCCGCCCCCTCCTGCTCCATTGATCAGAACCTTTTGTCCCGGCTGAACATGGCCCTTATCGCGAATCCCTTGCAGAGCGATCACGCCCGCCTGGGGGATGGCAGCAGCCTGTTCGAACGTGAGCCCGGCGGGCTTCTTTGCCATGACTCGTCCGCGGACGCAGACATACTCTGCAAAGCCTCCCATATGCTCCAGAATGTCCCCGAAGACCTCATCCCCGGGTTGGAAAAGCCGGTGGTTTTTG
>DATHTH010000081.1:0-13898 GCA_035463495.1 Anaerolineales bacterium
ATTCCTGTCAGCAGCACCATCACTCCACCGAACAGGTCCGCCACCAGGGTGATGCCATACGGCGCGGGCCAGTTGCCCATCTGCGCTGCCTGTATCCCGTTTTGATAGACATCCATGACCAGGGCAATAGATGAGCCGAGCAGTGCGCCTGCGCCGATTAAACTCACCAGGCGCTGGATGCGGAGTGCGTAGCGAAAAAACACGAGAAGAATCGCCGTCAACATCGGGATGAGAATAGGCAATATCAACAATAGATTCATAGTATTCTGCATTCCCCTGGCGCGCCATGGATCATCTTCCACCTTCCCTTATGCATCGGTGCTCTGCATCTGATCGAGGTCATCCGTGCCGATGCTCCGGTAGGCTCGAAACGCCAGGGCAAGCGCAAACGCGATGACGCCAAAGCTGATCACGATCGCGGTCAAGATCAGCGCCTGAGGCAGCGGATCGGCAAAGGGGGGTTCCAGTATGGTCTCGCGCATATCGATCACCGGAGGGCTGCCGCGGGTAAGTTTTGCTGCTGTAAAAATCAGCAGGTTAGCCGCGTGGCTGATGAGTCCCAGTCCAATGAGCAATTTCAAGAGGCTACGCCGGAGCAGCATGTAAATGCCCGCCGCAAACAGCCCGCCGATCACAAATGCCAGGATGATTTCCATGTGCTACTCGGCCTCCTCCAGAGCAAAGATGATCGACAGGGTCACGCCGATCACCACCAAATACACTCCCAGGTCGAAGAGTACCGGTGTACCTATATCGACCGGCGCAAAACCGGGCAGCTGGAGATACCCCCAGGTGCCGGTCAGGAACGGATATCCGGCGAGCATGCTAATGATCCCGCTCGCCAGGGCGATCAGCAGGCCGATCCCGATCAGCACATGCGTTTCCACCTGCAGCACCCGGCGGGCTTCTGCTGCGCCGAACGCGATCGAAAGCAGCGCAAAGGGTGCGGCTGCCACCAGCCCGCCGGCGAAACCACCGCCTGGCTGGTTGTGCCCGCGCCAGAACAGAAAGAGGGAGAAGATCAACAGCAGCGGCATCAGGTAGCGGGCAGTGGTTCGCAGGATCAGGGAGGTCATTCCGCGCCTCCTTCTGTTTCATGTCTCCGGTCAATAGATAGTTTCAACAACACGTACACGCCGATCGCGGCGATCCCGAGCACGGTGATCTCGCCCATCGTATCAATGCCGCGGAAGTCCACGAGGATCACGTTGACAATGTTTCGCCCGTGCGCCGAGGGCAGGGCATTCTCGACGAAATAGTCCGAGATGCTGGGAAAATACTGCACGCCCACGGCAGACAACACCAGTGACGTCATCAATCCGCCGGCCAGCAGGGCGATCACGATATCCCGGATGCGGGATCCTCTTGAGCTCAGCTGTGTAAAATGAGGCAGATGGTAGAACGCCAGGACAAACAAGATCACGGTCAGGGACTCGATCAGGAACTGGGTCATTGCCAGGTCTGGCGCGCCGAACAGCAGGTAGATCAATGCCACGCCATAGCCCGCCACGCCCAGGGAGGCGACCGCGCCCAGACGTGACCAGGAGATCGTCGCCACGAGCGCAGCCGCCAGGATCAAAACCCCTAGGGCGACTTCGTAAAAGCGCACATCGATTACATCCTGCGGCCATTGCCAGCCGCCGCGGCTAAGCAGCGTAAAGCCCGCCAGTCCGGTTGCTACAATCACGATCGACAGAAAGTAATAACGCAGGTAGCCACTCTGCAGCAAGCGCGTCTGCCCGCGCGCCAGCGTGTTGAGCCCTTCGAGGGCGCGTTCATACCAGAACTCGGGACCCCACTGCCAGGTAAGTCGTGACAGCCCGGAGCGAAGGGGGTTGCGCGCTGCAAACAATCCCCCACCCATGATCACGGTAATGACGCTGAGGATAAATGCCGGATTGACGCCGTGCCATAACACCAGCTTGATGGTACTGGACTCGCCGATCGAGGCGGAGATCGCGGGGCTCAGCAGCGAGTCGCTGATGAAGGCCGGAAAGATGCCGACCAGCAGACTCAGCGCCGCCAGGAGCAGGGGACCCAGCCACATGACGGACGGCGCCTCGTGTGGAGATTTAGGCGTCTGCTTTCGTTCTCCCCAGAATGGGCCGATGCCTACCATCACGGCGACGAATACAAAAAACAAACTGGCAACGAATACGGCTGCGGTCAGCCACGGACCGGATTCGAGCGCCACCCCGTAGGTCAACTCCTTCGAGATAAACCCGAATAGCGGAGGCAAGCCCGCCATCGATAGCGCTGCGATCACGCCAGCAACAGCTGTATATCGCATGGCGAAAAACAGCCCGCTCAATTGGGTCACATCCCGGGTGCCGGTCTCATGGTCCAGCGCTCCCGCCACCAGGAACAGCGCGCCCTTGTACAAGCTATGCGCCAGCAAAAAGATGATCGCCGCTTCGAGGGCATGCGGCGAGCTGAGACCGATCATCAGGGTAAGCATGCCGAGGGCGCTCACCGTGGAATACGCCAGCAGCCGCTTGAGGTCGGTCTGTAAGAGCGCCAGATAACCGCCGACGAGCATGGTCACCGCGCCCACACCGCCGACCCCGTAGATCCAGAGGTCGGTCCCGTTGAGAGTAGGGCCCAGCCGCGCCAGCAGATAGATCCCGGCTTTCACCATCGTCGCCGAATGCAGATACGCGCTGACCGGTGTGGGAGCCTCCATGGCATTGGGAAGCCAGAAGTGGAATGGGATCTGGGCCGACTTTGTGAACGCGCCCAACAGGATCAGCAGCACAGCCGGGATGTAGAGTGGACTCGCCTGCACGATGGCAGCCCTGCCCAGCAGGGCAGAGAGCTCCAGTGTGCCGGCTGCGCTACCGAGCAGCAGCAGCCCTGCCAGCAAAGCGAGCCCGCCCCCGCCGGTGACCAGAAATGCCTGCGACGCAGAGGCACGCGCCGCAGCGCGGGCATGCTCGAAGCCGATCAACATGTAGGAGCTGATGCTGGTCAACTCCCAGAACACAAACAGCAGGATCATATTATCTGCAAGGGCGAGGCCCAGCATAGCCCCCATAAAAACGAACAGCCACGCATAGAACTTCCCCAGGTCAGGGTGCCCTTTCAGATACCCCGCGGCGTACAGGACAACCAGCGCGCCGACCCCGCTGATCAGGAGGGCGAAAAGCAGGCTGAGTCCATCCGCCTGGAAGGTGAAGAACAACCCGAGGTCTGGCGCCCAGGGCGCGGAAAAGGTTGCCGGTTCGTCAGCAGCTGCGCGTGGCAACAGGCTGGCATAGTACAGGGTAAGTAAGGCAGGCAGCGCCGCCAGGATCCAGCCGGCTGCATTACCAAGCCGTCTCCACAATGCCGGAACGATCAGTGCAAGCCCGAAGACAGAAAGCACCGATAGGGGGAGGATCATTCCTCCTCCTTAGCCAGCAGTTGGAGGATGTCCGCCCGCGTGACGATCCCTGCCAGCTTTCCCTCACGGAGCACCGGTACCCGCTTGATATTGCGCTGCGCCATCAGCCAGGCGGTATGCCCGACCGTGTCGTCGACGTTCACACAGATCACCGCGCTCGTCATCACATCGGCAGCAGTGTGGTGACGAGCATCCTCATAGATTTCGGTGATCCGGTCCGGTTCCACCCAGCGCCTGAATAACATCGGCACTTTGACGGCGGAAAAAGGCATGCCTTTTTCCTTCAAGAAAAGATCACTCTCCGTCACAATACCGATCACCCGCTGCTGGTCGTCTATCACAGGCAGGCCCCCGATGCGATGTTCTGTCAACAATCTTACGATCTCTTCCACAGTCGTACCGACCCCAATCGTGACCACATCACGCGTCATGATCTCATCCACTCTCATTGCAACTCCTCATCCCAATGCTTATCTCACGGCCCAGGCCATCTGCAAATTAATTGCGTTATACCTGTTGTAATTATAGACCACATTTCCGCCTGTACCCGTTCGGAGGGTATGATCCTCATGCAATTCCCGCCCGGTTTGTGGTACAAAGAGACCACTCTACCCACTTCACACCGGGTTATAAGAGTCCGCCCTGAATAGCGCATCGCGCCTGGCATTTTGCTTTTGGTGCGGTGCAGGTCGTTTTTCGGCTGGCTACTTGTGCAATTGGCAGTATCCTGTATACTATTCTATACAGATGGCACTACACTCCCGTTAGGAGGTCGCTATGGATGAAAGATCTGTACAGCTATTGCTATTTGCTGTTGTGCAGGAGCAGGACCGGGACACCGCCACGCGCGCCATCGATCAGCTGCGTATGCCTGTTGTCCATCTTGCCAGCGCCGGGGGCTTTCTGGGACGCCGGAACACCACCCTGCTAATAGGAATGCAGAAGGGGCGAGAAGAGGAGGCGCTCAAGGCTCTGGAGGAGTCCTGCCGGCAGCGCATCGAATATCTCACATTGCCGCTGGAAGGCTCGCCTCTTCCTATGCCCACCCCCGTGCCTGTGACCGTGGGCGGCGCGACCGTATTTGCGTTACCGGTCGAACACTTCGAAGAAATCTGATTCCCAGGAGCGTGAATCATGAAAATGGTCATCATTATTCTCAAGGAACGCGACACGGATGAAATTCTGCAGGCTCTGACGGCTGAGAAATTTCGGGTAACCCGCATCGCCTCCACGGGCGGGTTCCTGCGTAGCGGCGTGGTCACACTGCTGCTGGGCGTCCGGGATGAACGGGTCGATCTCGCGCTAGACCTGATCCGTACGAGGCTGACGCCGCTGCCCTCCGGTGAAAAACGCGCCACCCTGTTCGTGGTTCCGGTGGAGCGTTTCGAGCAGGTCTGACGGGAACCATCCATCACCTGAATGGTCTATAGCCGGATTGACAGAGACACTGAGAAAATATTCTCTGTGTCTCTGTCTGTTGTAATCCTACGAGGTAACCATGAGAAATCGTATTCAACCCCTCTTTGCTTTTCTTGCTCTGGCAGCGGTCATGCTGGCATGCGCGGTAGAGATCCCGCCGATCAATCTGCCTGGAATAACTCCGGTCGGTGGAACGGTTGTGCCGCCAGCTTCGCCGGATCCCAACGATTTGGGCACAGCGGTCGCCGGAACCTTAACGGCGAGCGTCTCCGGAACCGAGGATGGCACCCCGACGGACCCTGCGGCTACGCCACCGCCCGTAGATGGCGCCGAAGTGCTGCCGCGCACGGTGTATTACCTTGCGTCCGATGAAGGAGACATCACCCAGATCTTTCGTCTGGAGCTGGACGGCGTTACGCAAACTCAGATCACCACCGAATCGGACAGCGTGACCGATTATGACGTTTCGCAGGTAGATGGCAGCGTCGCCTATGTTGCCAACAACCAGCTGCTCTTTGCCAATGCCGATGGCTCGGAGCGCCGCATTCTGGTAGACGGCGGCGCTGTGGATCCAAACAACCCGTTTATTAGCACGATCAGCAGTCCGGTCTTTACTCTCGATGGGCTGGCGCTCGCGTATGGCTATCAGGGCTTGCAATTCTATTCGTTCTCAACGGGCGAAAGCCAGCTCGTGATCGAAAACCAGATCGACGATGTGGGCAGCGGGTTGTTTGTGCCGCGGGAGCTGTACTGGCCTGAGCGTTACTCTCCCGATGGTACGAAGCTTCTCATCACGCTGGGTTACTACGAAGGCGCCTCGTCCGCGATCTATTATCCCGAAACGGACGCTCTGGTCCGGCTACAGGGCGGGGAGGGAGCTCTGATCTGCTGTGAAGATGTCGAGTGGTCCGCCGACAGCCTGAGCTTCTATTCTGCCAGCGCCAGCGCGGGCATGTTCAGCCCTGGACTATGGCGGGTAGACGCTGCCACCGGAGAAGTCACTACGCTGATCCCTGGAGACGACGGAGCTGGAAACTTTAATGCTGCCAAGGAAGCCTATCTCGCACCGGACAACCAGCTGTATTTCTTCTTTGCTACAGTCTCCAGCCCCGAAGGTATCTTCAACCGCGCGCCCTTGCAGCTCGTGCGCTCGGAGCCCGACGGCGTGACCGGGCGTACCGTGCTCAACGATGGTGATTTCGAATTGCTCAACGAAGCCCTGTGGGATTACGATGCGGAATTTGTGGTGGTTGCAATCTCGCCCACCCCGGAAGTGTACCAGGGCGGTCAGGCAGAGATTATCTACCTGGACGGCAGTTCGAATGTAGTGCTTGTGCCCTTTGCTCAGCTCATGAAGTGGGGACCATAGGACTGCAGGATCCTTGCGAAGGTTTTGCTCTAGGTATGCTCGACAGTGCCCCGAACCTTCGCAAGGATTTTCCTATCCCAACACAAAGTTATCGATCAGCCGGGTCTTCCCGATAAATACAGCCATAGAGAGCAGAGTTTTGCCGTTAACTGTTTCCAGCTCCTCTAACGTGTCATAATCCGCGCAGGAGACGTATTGCACCTCCGCCAGCGGCTCACTCTCCAACACTTCTTTCATCTTCCCTTTTAGCTTTTCCGCATTGCTCTCGCCAGCCTCATACGCTTCTTTTGCCGCGCCCAGGGAGCGATACAGCACGGTCGCAGCTTTGCGCTGCTCCGGATCCAGGTAGACGTTGCGGCTGGACATTGCCAGCCCATCAGGCTCCCGCACGATGGGGCAGACCACGATCTCGAGCGGGAAGTTCAGGTCGCGGGTCATCTGGCGGATGACTGCTGCTTGTTGGGCATCCTTTTGCCCAAAGTAGGCTTTGTCCGGTTGGACGGCGTTGAACAGCTTGGCGACGACGGTCGTGACCCCGCGAAAATGACCGGGCCGCCTGGCGCCCTCCAGAGGGCGGGTCATTTCTTCCACTTCGACCCAGGTCTGGAAGCCGGGTGGATACATGATCTCGGCGGTGGGGAGCCAGATCAGGTCCGTGCCCAGGGGCTCGAGCAGGCTGCGGTCTCTGTCCAAATCACGGGGGTATCGGGAAAGGTCCTCCCGGGGTCCGAACTGGGTCGGGTTGACAAAAATGGAGACAATGACATGATCGCATTGCTCCCGGGCGCGCCGCACCAGCGACAAATGTCCTTCGTGTAGGTATCCCATTGTCGGCACTAATCCCACGCTTCCAGGGAAATTCTGGCGGGCAGAACGCAGTTCAGCCGGCGTAATGACCGTTCGCATATACGAAACTCCTCAATTGCCTGACTAGAAAATCCGTGCTACACTTACGGGACCAACCAAGGAAAAGGAGAACCTAATGGCTTACGCGTTTACCAATTCGAAGGGTGTGACCTATTACCTGCACACCAAGAAATCCACCACATCGACCGGCAAGGAGCGGACCCTGTTCTACTTCTCGAAGGAAGTCAGGGACGGCACGCTCGATTCAGTGCCCGAGGGTTACAAGGTAGTCGAGATGAAGACCGGCTTGCCCGTGTTGAAGAAGACCGGCGGTGAGATGGAGACCGAAACCGAGGCGGCACCCCAACCGGAGGCTGCTGCTGCAGGCGAATAGTATACTCCTGTTCGAAACAACTTAATACCGTTCTTTTAGATAAAAAGGAGACAAATAATGACACGTACACATGCATCTAAAAGCACCGCACGCAGCTCAAGGAGGGAAACATGCCAGCGCTAAACCGCATCCAGCTCATTGGCTATTTGGGAAGAGACCCTGAAAGCAAATACACGCCCACCGGCAAGCGGGTGACCGATTTTCCAATTGCGATCACCCACCGCTGGAAGGACGAGGATGGCGAAGCCCGGGAGCACACCGAATGGGTGAATATCGAAGCCTGGGGCCGACTGGCAGAGACCTGTCACGAGTATCTGGCAAAGGGCAGTCTGGTCTACATCGAGGGGCGCCTGCGGACCGACCGCTACGAAGACCAGGAAGGCGAGCCACGGTTTTTCACGAAAGTGGTCGCACAGACCGTGCAATTCCTGGATCGCCCAACCGGCTTAGACGCTGAGGGTAACCTGGAAGATGAGGGTGAACCCGCTCACGAAGAGGAGCAGGCAGAGGCCGCATAGTGGCGGTTTCGCCTGTACAATTGAATAGCAAATGACAAAGCGGAGCCGGATTTTGGCTCCGCTTTTGTTTGCTTCGTGATTTCAGAACATCCAGAGAAGAGATCGTGCAAGATTAAGTTTCGCTGTTGCGAGCAAATGCCCTTATTGAGCGTGGAATTTCCACCGTGAAAGATGTGCCTACGCCCATTTTGCTCTTGACTTCAATGCGTCCGTTGTGCCCCTGGATGATCTGTTTGCTGATCGACAGCCCCAGACCCGTGCCGCCCATTTTGCCCTCGTGCTCGCGCACCCGGTAGAACTTCTCGAACAGGTGGGGGATGGATTCTTCAGGGATGCCGATCCCTGTATCCTGGATGGTGATGGCGAGGTTTGTCTCATCGAAACTGGCGGTGATGATCACCGAGCCGTGAGGCCGATTGTATTTGATGGCGTTGCTGAGAAGGTTAAGCAGCACTTGCTTGATCTTGTCGCGGTCGGCTTCCATGAGGGGCATCTCGCCGGGGACGTCCACCCGGATCTGAATATCCGTTTCCTGCGCCTTGGACACCATCACGTCGCGGCACTCATAGATCAGGTCCGCCACGCTGAAGCGCATCTTGCGGAACTGGACTCGTCCCGACTCCAACCGCGCCAGGTCCAGGAACGAGGAGGCGAGCGAGTTGAGCCGCAACGTTTCGTTGTGAATGTTGTTCACGATCTGATCGCGCTGCTCGCGGGACATCTCTGGACGCAGCAGTAGATAGGTGGCGGTGCTCAGGGAAGCCAGCGGCGTCCGCAGCTCATGGACGAACTCGGCAATCAGGTCGGATTGCTGGAACAAACGCGCATTCTCGATGGCAACCGCCGCCTGTGCCCCGATTACGGTCAGCATGGACTCATCTGCATCGGTGAAGCGGCCTTTTTTCTTGTTGAGGACCTCCAGAACGCCCACAACCTTGTTTTTGGTGATCAGTGGGATGCCGAGCAGTGAGTTTGTAGAATACCCGATGGTTTGTTCCACATCGCTGAAGAACCGGTCATCCTTGTGGGCGTCGTCGATGCGGACAGACTTGCGATTGGTCACGATCCAGCCGGCGATGCTCTTGTCGAGGGGAACCACCAGCCCGCGCATGGTGGGCTCGTCGATGTTGGTGGCAACCTGGAAATAAAGCTGGCGGGAGGTATCGTCGTAAAGCAGAATGGAGGCTGCCTCCGCGCGGGTAATATCGGCCGCGGCTCGCACGATGCCATCCAGGAGTGTATCCAGATCCAGCGTGGAGGCGAGGTCGCGCGAAATCTCGATCACGCGTAGATAACTATCCAGGGTTTGGGTCTTGATCTCAGCCATCGAATACTCGCTTTGCGATCTCAGGGATCGTGGAAGCAACGTCATCCATGATGACGACGTCCGCACGTACGTTCAGGTAGGTCGGGGTATTGTTGATGATGATCAGGTGGGCGCCCCGGTCCAGGGCTTGCATAGGCAGGCGGGCAACGGGCAGCACCTCCAGTGAGGAGCCCGCGACCACCATCAGGTCACATTGACGTGCCGCCCGCTGGGCTTCAAACCAGGCAGACTGCGGCAATTGTTCTCCAAACAATATCACATCTGGTTTGAGGATTCCATTGCAACTTAAGCACGTTGGAATCGTGACATTCTCAATATACACGCGCAGGAAAGGATCTGCCTCGAATTGCCGGAAACAGCTCGTGCAGGAGAGGGTGCGCAGCGTACCGTGCATCTCCACCACGTTTTTCGATCCCGCCTTGTGGTGGAGCGCATCGATGTTCTGGGTCAGAACCGTGCGCACGTGACCGGAATGCTCGAAGGAAGCCAGAGCCTTATGGGCGGCATTTGGCTGGGCATTAAAGATCTGGCTAGCAAGCGGATGGAACCAGTGGAAAAAACGCTCGGGGGCAGTGCGAAATGTTGTCAGGGAGGCGACTTCCAGCGGCTCGTCGCGGGACCATAAACCGGATCCCTCCGATCGAAAGTCGGGGATGCCCGAAGGGGTGGAGATCCCCGCGCCGGTCAAGACGACCGAGCGCTGTGCCTTGCGGATTAAGACCGCCGCGTCCTCAATCGCCGCGCGATTTGCTCGGCAAATCGAGGCGAGTGCCGGACTGGCGGAGTCATTCATCGGGGAAGTGCCTCTTGCTCGACAACGAAATCTACGAGCTTGCTGACCTGCCTGGCGGTGAGACTATCGGGCTGGCACAAAATGGCAGGTGTCTGGACTCGGGTTGCCTGGGTGAACAGCTCGGGAGCCGGGGTCAACGTGCTGAGAATCTCATGCTCCAATTTGGCCTGCACCTGGCTGGAAGCCAGCTGATTTTCGGAGCGGACCCGGTTATTCAGGATGACTTTGATGTTTTTGCGGAGAATACCAAGCGAGGCAATGTCGTCAATAAGAGCCCTGCCATGAATGATCGTATTGGGCACTCCCTCTACGACGATGAACACCTGGTCACAAAGCGGAAGTATTTTTTCGGCGAAGGGCTGAAGCCCAACGCCCAGGTCAAGCACGACAAAACGTGCCAGACCGGCAAGCTTCCTCAAGATGGCTTCATAATTTGCCGTTTGACTGACCAGATGCATATCTCGTGGCCGATCAGAGGCAAGCAGCAATTTCATGCCTGATCCATGCTGTACGAGTGCCTCACGAACTCGTTCGCGATTGATCTCGCCGACCCGGTTGATACTCAATAGATCCACCAGCCCCCTGGTGGAGGTGGCGCCCATCTCTAGTGTCAGTGTCCCCTGTCCGGGCAGCATTTCCGCCACAATGACCTCTGACCTGGTGCGGGAGTGCAGGCCGGCGCCCAGGTTGACGGCCACCGTAGTGGTCCCCAACCCGCCGCGTGCCCCCAGCACGGCCGTCACATACCCATGTGCTTCCTGCCTGTCTGCAGGATCGCTTGCCTGGTTTTCACCGGCATGCGCGAGGAGAGTCTTGACACGAGCCTGCAGTTCCGCCGGGTGTGTGGGTTTGGTGATGTAATCGCTGGCGCCAGCCTCAAAGCCGGTCACTTTGTCGTCTAGCTGGGTCTTGGCTGTAAACATCAAGATGGGAGTTTCGAGCGTGGATGGATTCTGGCGCAGCCGGCGGGCGACCTCATACCCATCGATGTCCGGCATCATAACGTCGAGCAGAATTAGATCCGGATCCTCCTCAAATGCTTTTTCCAGCCCTTGTTGTCCGTTGGTTGCCGCACTGATCTGGTATCCCTGGCGCTGTAGCATAAGCCCCACCAACCGCAATGTATCCAGATCGTCGTCGATGACGAGGATTTTTTCGCTCATGAAGCCATTATTCCTTGAAAAATCTGTCACCAGTCTAGCATAAAGGCGCCTGAGGGGCAAGCGAATTACGTTTTTGTAAATATGTTATAATGAAGAAAGATTCGGGAACACATAGACGTCTATTGACATGTTCTCCCTCTGGGGATGACAGGCTTCGACGGGAGAGGTTGGTCCCGGAATGCGAGCCGAGAGGCGCCGAACTCGTAAACTCAGCGCAAAAAATCAAGTGCCAACCGCACTTCATACGCTGCTATGCCCCTCGCTGCATAAGCGATAACATAACAGCCGTGGCGCCAAGGTGCCACGCGTCCGCCGGCATCGTCCTCCACCCGGTGACGGACCGGGCGAAACAAAGGTGTGAGTGCTGCACATGACGCTGCTAAATGTGCTTAAGATCAGCAGATGGTCACAGGGCTACTTGCCCGCCGGGATCCCTGTGATGAAAATAATCGGCAGGCTACGCTCGTAGAGTTCCGAGGGTCGAATCTTTCGGACGCGGGTTCAATTCCCGCCATCTCCACTAAGCAGAAAGCCCGGAGTTCAACTTCGGGCTTTTTGCTTACTTCTTCACTGGAGAGCGCCACGGATATGGCCTCATCACGATCTTATAAACGAGAGGCGGCCGACGAAACAAGGATTGTTCAGCCTCGTGCTCTGGACGATCCCCAAAACAACCGCGGGCATCACCCAGGAGCACATCTTGGTGGTCAAACAAGGAGATAGCATGCGAGCTTTATTGACAAGCCTGATCTTACCGGCGCTAACCGGTCTGCTTCTCGTGCTTCCATTCATGATCATGGAAGCCGCCAACAGGCGAAGTTACAATGAAGGCTTTCCGTTGTTGTTATTTTTCATCATGTGGCTCCTGCCCGTCATATTTGTCTTCCTCCTCAAGCCGATCGTACGAAAAATACGAGCTGGAAACAGTATCCTGGAGAGTCCGCTCAAGCTTTTCTCCAGTGCCACCATCCTGACGGTGATCGCAATCGTGTGGACTGCCGCCCTGATCGACCAGATGCCCTGCTTTCTGGGCGTTCCCAATTGCGATTGATGATTTTTTAACATGTCAGTTTCACAGTTTCCCTGGAACAATGTGGCAGGCAGTTGTGTTTTACAGAGTGCCGCATAATTGGTAAACTCGCCGCATGAATTCTTGCCGACAGAATCAAAGGAAAGTTGGCCTGCCTAGACACAGGCGGCAATACGCATTATGAAGAAAATGCTCCTGATCGGATTCCTGATTTTGCTCGCAGCCTGCCAATCTGCCGCACAACCGCCCACTCCCGTGCCGACGCAGTTGCTACCCTCAACAATCACTCCAACCTCAACGGTTATGCCGGTAACCGATACCCCAGTCCCTACCTCAACCCTCGAGCCGACACTGACACCCTTCCCGCGTTTCTTCACGGATGAGTTTCAGGCGTCTTCTCCAAGCTGGACTCTTCTCCAGACCGGCAATGACACTACCCCCAGCACTAAGACCGAAAACAGCGCTTTTATTTTACAAATGGACACTCCTTTTACATGGGCATACTCCATTTATGGGGCAGAGGAATATCAGGACGTTCGCCTGGATGCACGTTTCGCGAATCAGGCAGGCAGTCCGGCATCTATTGGTCTGGTATGTCGCTATCACGAATCGGAGGGATGGCTCGAATACAACATTTCGACGGATGGGACTTATAACGTGCTCTATGGGCAGTGGCTGGCAGAAGGGATCGCCGACTATCTGCCCATCCTTTCCGCCTCTTCCAATGCCATCCTGCCCAGCGGCACTTCACAGGAGATCGGTTTGCTCTGTTCAGGTGCAACGCTTTCCTTATTTATCGATCAAAATCTTATCCGTACCGTGGATGTAAGCCGCTTTGAGTTGCCCGGTGGTAAGGTGGGGATTACAGTTTCTTCTTTTGAAAACTCACCTGTGATCGCCTCATTCGACTGGGTCCGGGTCGGCGAGCCGTGACCCCCACCCTGCCTTGCCCAAACACGTAATAAGCTTTGGGATAACTATTTAACGACTCGATGCGTATTTGGGGAGGTGTCCACAGGACGGAGGAGGCTGGGACGCGCCCTCCAATTCAATTTCTACATTCCGTTAATATTATTCTTGCATGGGGCGGGTAAGATATGAGAGCTAACTACAAATCTGTGTAAACAAAAAGCAAGGAGTAGCTCTATGGCAAAAATTATTGGCATTGATCTGGGCACAACCAACTCCGTTGTGTCCGTAATGGAAGGCGGTACACCAACCGTCATCCCAACCTCGGAAGGCGGGCGGTTATGCCCGTCGGTGGTGGCGTTCAACAAAAACGGTGAGCGCCTCGTCGGTCAGACCGCGAAGCGTCAGGCCGTTGTAAATCCCGAGAATACAATCTATTCCATCAAGCGTTTTATCGGCCGTCACTATGACGAAGTGGAAGCAGAGCGCAAGATGGTTTCTTATGAAGTAGTCCCGGGTCCCGCGGGGGATGTGCGCGTGAAGATTCCCGTCACCGGACGTGAATATTCTCCTCAGGAGATCAGCGCCATGATCCTGGGCAAGCTGAAAGCGGATGCGGAAGCGTATCTTGGTCAGGCCGTGACGCAAGCGGTGATTACAGTCCCCGCCTACTTCAACGACAGCCAGCGCCAGGCAACCAAGGATGCGGGTAAGATCGCGGGTCTCGAAGTCCTGCGGATTATCAACG
>DATHTH010000082.1:0-3627 GCA_035463495.1 Anaerolineales bacterium
CCTGCCTGCCAACACCATCCTGCAGGAGATCGCAGACGCCCACTCGGCTACACCGTTCCAGATCGCCCTGGCGTGGCTTGTGGCTCAGCCGCGTGTCATCACGATACCCATGTCCCTCAATCCGCAGCACATCCGGGAGAATTTCGAGGCGGCTGAGATCGAATTGTCTGCGCAGGAATTCGAAACGCTGAACAGACTGTATTGATTGGTTTGGAGTGCAACGTGAGGATACATACATCCAATCTGCGCAGGATTTCCGTATATATCCATGAACGTAGAGACTCTCCCTCAAATTGAGATCATCGAGGAGCAGGAAGAGGAGACAGAGCTTGAGCCGCTCTACCGCATCCTGATCCATAACGATGACGTCACCCCTATGGATTTTGTGGTACACGTGCTGAAAACTATCTTCTATCTTTCCAACCCAAAGGCGTATGAGGTCATGTTGATCGCTCACATCACGGGCCTGGCATACGTGCAAACCCTGCCTAAATCGGAAGCAGAGAAGCGCATCAACCGGGCGCATTTTGCAGCGGGATTGGAAGGCTACCCCCTCCACTTTTCGATGGAGCCGGAATGATGACCTCCAATCTTGACAGGCTTACACAGATCAATCTGGATGATCTTGTTGCGTCGTTCGGCTGGCAGGACCATCCGGTTCTTGCGGGACTGCTGCGCCGCGCCTTTCTTTCCCCTCCTCAGGCGTTTGCTCACCAGATGGTGGAATTCGACTCATCCATTCCGGCGTACGGCCTGGTGGAGGCTTCCCGCCGTTCCATCCGGCATTTTGTGGACGATATTTATATCTTCGGCCGTGAGCGCATCCCGACGGGTCCCTTTCTGGCGCTCTCCAATCATCCGGGCATGGCGGATACGCTGTCGCTCTTCGTTGCGCTCGACCGGACCGATCTCAAGATTATTGCACTTAACCGACCTTTCCTCGAAGCATTGCCGAACATGAGCAAACAGCTCGCCTACGTCACAGGCGACGCCGATTCGCGCTTCAAGCTGATCCGGGAAGTCAGCGCCCACCTGCGAGGCGGGGGCGCGGCGCTCACCTTCCCCGCTGGGAACATCGAGCCAGATCCCGATCTCCACCCCGGTCCAGTCGAATCCCTCCACTCGCTACGCTCGTGGACGGACAGTGCGGGTATTTTTGTCCGTATGGCTCCCGAGACGGCTGTGTTGCCTGTCCTCGTGCGCGGCGTGATCCGCCAGAAGACCGCGCGCCATCCGCTCAGATATCTCAAACGGGCGCGCGCAGAACGCGAAAAGTTTGTTGCAGCGCTGCAGCTACTTTCACATGTCATGTTTAAGAAGAAGGATGTCCACGTGCGAGTGCAGATTGGAAATCCGATCTTTACGCGAGTCCTTGGAACTACAGATACAAAGGTCATCCACCGGGCAGTGCTGGAGGAGATGCAGAACCTGATCAAGAATCCACCGTGTGATGGAGAGCGGCTGTTATGAAGTCCAGGCTACCCCAGCCCTCCGCAGAGGTCCGAGAGAGTGCCCTGGGCGCCGGCCCAGCCGCAGCGCCGGAATTAGGAAACCCGGCATTTTTTCGTTTCACGCGTCGCCTCCTGATCTACACTGCCCTTGCCGCCCTGCTCTATTTCGCACTGCGCAATGCGCCACTGACCGAGATCTTCACCGCGCTCGGACAACTGAAAATTCATCAACTCGGGATCCTCTTTTTGCTGAACGCACTCGTAATCGCCGCCATGACCGCGCGCTGGTGGGTGATTGTTCGGGCGGAAAATC
The DNA here is from genome assembly GCA_035463495.1 of Anaerolineales bacterium. Classification (GTDB taxonomy): domain Bacteria; phylum Chloroflexota; class Anaerolineae; order Anaerolineales; family Villigracilaceae; genus Defluviilinea. The sequence goes on from DATHTH010000082.1 coordinate 1,765, forward strand.
CTGGTGTGCCTTTCTTGCCTATGATCCGTTACCGTCTCGCCGTTTTCGGATTAAGTTACTTTACACCGGGACCGCAGGTGGGCGGAGAACCGCTGCAGGTCCTTTACCTGCAACGATATCATGGCGTTTCCTTTGCCCGCGCCACAGCAGCCGTCATCGTGGACAAATTGCTCGAGTTCCTCGCCAACTTTATCCTGATCGGCGCGGGCCTCGCCGCCGCTCTGCACATTGGTTTGTTCTCGCGCACCAGCCTGCAGTTTTCGGTGAGCTTGATTCCCCTGGCAGCCGTCCTGGTCTGGCCTGCCATCCACCTGGCGCTGCTTTACCGGGGATGGTATCCGCTGTCGAGCCTGCTGCGCACAGCCGGACCCCTGATCGGGTCGCCGCGCTGGGCAAGGTTGATCATCGTTTCTGAACGGATGGCGGCTTCGTTCACCCACCGCAAGCCCGGCGCGTTATTGATCGCTCTCCTGTTTTCCTTCGCCGCCTGGACAGGCATGGCGCTCGAGTATTTTTTGATCGCATCCTATTTGAATGCCAGTCTTTCCTTCGGACAAACGCTGGCAGCCCTCACCGCCGCGCTTATTGCGTTCCTGATGCCGTTACCTGGCGGACTGGGTGCACTCGAAGCCAGCCAGGTGTTCGCGCTACAAGCCATGGGGTATGCGCCCGCGCTTGGGATCAGCATCAGTCTGATCATGCGCGGCCGCGATATTTTGAACGGAGCCGCAGGGCTTCTCCTGGCAGGGAGAGTCGTCAAGCACGGCAATTAACATTGGCTGTGCTCAAATTTTAGAAGCATAGAAAGAAAAGGAGACAAATATGAACCTGACCGGCAAACACTACGGGATACTCCTGAGCGGGCTGGCAACTGCCCTTCTGCACCTTTCGCTCTTCCCGCGGCTCGGACCCGACCCAATTGCGCTGAATGGCTTGGGCTATCTGGCGCTGCTCGGCGCTTATTTTCTGCCGATCCCCTTCTTCCAGCAGCGGCGCAACCTGGTCTGGTGGGCGCTGATGGGATATACCGCTTTGACCTTCGTTCTATGGGTCATCATGGGCGATAAGACATTCACCTTCGACTTTAGCAATGCAGCCATCGGCTATTACGCGAAAGCTGCCGAGTTGTTCCTGATGGGGTTCCTGCTGGCAGACCGACCTAACTCGCAACGAGCCGCTGCCAGGAACCAATACACTCGCTAAACGCAGGAACGCCAGGTCCCTGAGCAACCCAAGGTACAATGGGGGTGTGAACCGCAAGACGATGTACTTCACCGCGCCGCGTCAGGTAGAGGTCCGCGAGGAGCCTCTGCCTGCACCCGGCGCGGATGAAGTTCTGGTGCAGACCACCTGCTCTGCGATCAGTGCCGGGACCGAGATGTTGATCTATCAGGGCCGCTTCCCTCGCGAGCTCGAGGCGGATCCTGCCATATCATCCCTGCGCGGCGGCTTTAATTACCCGCTTGCCTACGGGTATGCCTGTGTCGGCACCGTTCGGGAGGTAGGCACAAATACGGACCCTGAGTGGCTGGACCGCTCTGTGTTCGTGTTCCAGCCGCATACGTCACACTTTGTGTGCAAGCCCGAGACATTGCTCCCTGTGCCGGAAGCTCTTTCGCATGAATGCGCTGCTTTCTTACCCAACATGGAGACGGCAGTCAACCTGGTACAGGATGCCGCCCCGATCTATGGCGAACGCGTGCTTGTACTGGGTCAGGGTGTGATTGGTCTTTTGACTGCCTCTCTACTCAAAGAGTTTCCGCTGGAAGCCCTGGTCACAGTGGATTGCTTTGAGCGCCGCCGAACGTCCTCACCCGTGACCCCGGGCTTATGCCTGAATTCCGAGGCGCCGAATTTTCACGA
>DATHTH010000083.1:0-56611 GCA_035463495.1 Anaerolineales bacterium
ATATTTCTGACGGATGTCCGCTGGCATTTCGTTGACACTGTGATACGTTTTTCCATCGATAACAATGATTTTAGGGTCCATGATTGCCTCCGTGAAATAAGCCCAAGTTTACCCTATTGGCTGATTTAAGCATTGCTAGTAAACTTTGCGTAACGGAGTTGTCATGACAGAACTTTTATACGAGCCCGATAGCTACCTGCAGGAGTTCGATGGCAATATCACTTATGTCCTGTTATCCGATCGGGCGGTCGTGTTGGACCGGACGGCATTTTATCCCGGCGGGGGAGGGCAGCCCTGTGACTTTGGGGTTCTGACAATCGACGGCGTGACCTATCCCGTGACCAAAGTAAAAAAGCAGGGGGAGGATGTCATGCATTTCCTGGGCGGGGACTTGCCCCTGCCTTCCAGCGGCACCGCTGCGCACGGTACTCTAGACTGGGCGAGGCGCTATGAGCTCATGCGCACGCATACAGCCATGCACGTACTCTGCGGGACAGTCTTCCGTGATTACGGCGCCCTTGTTACTGGCGGGGATATGGAGCCCCTCAAGGGCCGCATGGATTTTGAGTTCGCAAGCATGCGCGGCGAGCTTGTGCGTGAGATCGAAACCACCGTCAATGCCGAGGCAGCCAAAGCCCGGGAGGTGCGCGTCAACATATTGCCGCGCGAGGAGGCGTTCCAGATCCCTGATCTGATCCGCACCAAAATCAATCTCTTGCCCGAGGGCATCGCACAGGTGCGGACCGTCGAAATCGTCGGGCTCGACTTGCAGGCAGATGGGGGAACACATGTCCGAAATACCGCCGAAGTGGGCACAATCCGCGTGGTTGATTACAAAAGCAAGGGTGCGATCAACAAGCGGATTTATATTGAGCTCGAATAATCCAAAAGGAGTCTGATATGATGATTAAAAACGTACATCGCGTGCTGGGGGCTATCATGGTTATATTGCTTGTCACGCTGGCTTGCGGCGTCGGCAACACCACGCCAGGCGCTTCGAACTTTTACATGGCAACCGATGTGGATGGCGCCAATCGAACGAATGTCTTCTCGCCCAATGATGATTTCTATGTCTTCTTTAACGTCAGCGGCGTCGAGCCGGGGACGAACTTCCAGTCCCGCTGGTACGCTCTGAACATTGAAGGTGAAGATCCAAACACACCATTCCAGACGATTGATTACAGCTATGAAGAGGGCATCGGAAACGTCTACTTCCAGCTGACGAATGACCAACCCTGGCCCGCTGGAAATTACAAGGTGGAAGTCTATATGAATGGCACGGAAGTGGGGGAGCAGGAATTTAGCGTACAGTAAGCCCGCATTCGAACGCCGTCCCCGGCGGCTGGGCAATACACAAAATCAAATAAGAAGCGTTCCCATCATAGTGGGAACGCTTCTCGTTTTTCTGGTATTAGACCAAGACTACGATAACAGGACCTGCCCACAATATTCACATTTATCCATGCCGAGTTCGAGTGTACCACCGCAGTTGGGACACTGGATGGTTTCCACCCGGATAGGATACCCCTGTGCCTTGAAGGCGGCTTCGTTCTCCGCCAGGTCGGCGCGCAGGCGCTTGAGCCGCGCCAGATAGGCATCGCCGGTGACCTCGCCGGATTGGCGCAGACGCTCGACATCGGCGATCGACTCCTTGAGCATCCGCCGCTGCGCCTCCAGTGACTCGCGGCTCTTGTCCTGGAACGAGACTTTCATCTCTGGTTTTTTCGGAATAGAGCTGAGGATGCCGGCAATGACCAGAATAATCGCAGAGACGATTGCGCCGACGATGAGGGGCGCATAGCGGAAGCCGGGAATGGAGCTGGCGTTGATCTTCTCAACCTGCACCTCACTACCATCTGCAATGACAACATAGCGCTCGCTTCCGAGCCGGCCCACGTCGATACGGGTGATAGGCGTGTTATGTGCAGGTAGATTATTGCGTGCCCCGTTACCGGTGAAGATGGCGACCTCGCCGCTCTCGGCGCCGATCACAGCCTCCTGCCTGCCGTCGCCGTCCACATCGATGCCCGAGATTTCATTGACCTTGTCAGAGAGAGATCCACTCCAGAGTCTGTCGCCGGTATTCGAGAATGCCCATACCCCGCCATCCTTGCCACCGGCCACGATCTCACGCGAGGATGGATTGCCGTCCAGCTCCACCTCGCGCACTTCGCTGACCGCCTGTCCCAGCTTGGTCTCGAACAGGGTGCTGCCATCAACCGCGCTGTAGATAAAGAAAGCGCCGAACTCGCCCCCGGTGATCACTTCACTGTTTCCATCGCTGTCCAGGTCGAATGCGCGCAGGCGGCGCAGCTGTTCCTGGCTCTGTGACCAGACCTGATTTCCCTGCGCGTCATAAACACCAACGCTGCCGTCGTTCGTGGCAGTCGCGACATGCGGTTGGCCGTTGATCCGCGCATCGTCCATGCCGCGCACTTCGCTGCTTCCGAGAGTTGCTGACCAGACCGGTTCGCCCTCAAGATTCAACGAAAGCAGTCTGCCGCTCGAGTCACCCAGCACGATCTGAGGTCCTGAAGCGAAGCGGATCAGCGCCACGCGCGCCGGGAAGCCAATGTCCAGCGCGGTTGCCAGGGTTGTGACCTCCCCGTCTCGTATGATATCCACCGACATGCCCGTGCCCATGTAATAGACGATGATATCCTCCATGCCATCCCCATTCACATCTCCGAGTGTGGTTTTGGGGGATTGATAATCAAGGCTGAGCATGATCGCGCCGTCGCCATCATAGATGCTGACGTTCCCTGTATTCTGGATGAAAAGCTCGTCCTGGTCGTCGCCCATGAGGTTAATAACTTTCATGCTTTCGGCTGTCGAGTAGGATTGCGACCAGGCAACCTCGCCGCTGAACTTCTGTGCGCTGACCGTGCCGCTAAGCGAAAGGACTGCCGACACAGCCATCACGAGGCAGACCAGGAGAATAGCGACAAGAAAAGGGATGAATTTGCGATTCATTGGGCGGCCTTTCTTTGCAGGAGGGAATAGGTAGAATGCAGGAAGCCCAGGATGTGCTCGGATTCGACTTCCTCAAACGGCGAGCTGGCGGTGATGTCGATGATGCCGCCCTCGGTCTTGAGCTCTGAGATGGTGTATTTGCCGACGTTGACGCCCGGCCGGAATTCCTTGGTCGGTATGATCTGGTACACCTCGGGATTCACCGCAATCCGAACTTTGAGAAATTGCGCGGCGCCCTTATATTTTTCCGGCTTCATCTTCATCTTGCCGCTGATGCGGCTGCGCTTCCAGTAGGACTTGCGCTTCTTCGACTTCTGGATCGCCGATACCCGCAGGACATTTCCATCGTAAAGCTTTGCCTTCAGTGCCAGCCACTCATCACGGAAATGCTGGGTAATCCGATCCTGCGTGTCCTTCGTTTCTCTCGCAACCTTCGTATCCAGCATCGCACCAGTCAGATCCAGGTGTCCCAGGAAAGTCGATTCAGGTTTCAGATCATCCCGAAGTGTGTGTAGGATCTGTTTCGTACCGGCGTACCGTGGCGAGAAGTCATGTGAGTCGCTCTTGCGCAGGCTGCGCGCCATCACCAGCGCTGCAGCCCATAACAAGATCCCGCCCACCGTGAACACGAAGGAAGTATACCCAAGCAAAAGCAGGATACCGTCGATTGCCATCAAGCCGAGCCCGCCAAAAAAGATAGCTATAGGTATCCAACGCCACCGGTCCCCGGCCGATTCAGTTTTCTGTGTCTCGGCGGCAAAGCGGTCCATGCCCTCGATGACCGCATCCGGGTCATCAGCGATCGAAAGGTAGACGGGTGTATAGTCCTTCCGGCCGGCCGGTGAGGGCGTTGTTTTCTTGCGGGCAGTATTGAGCAGATAAAAGAACAGGAGTATAGCCAGTATGGCGCTGATGCACAGCAATGTTTCCACGGTGATCTCTCCAGGTGCTCGGTGATGTATTTCTACGAAACGGTGGCTTTGCGCTTTTCGGTATCTTGAGCAATGAAGGACCCAAGGTTATTGTATCCACGATCGTACTCAGCCTGCACGTAGTTTCGTACGTCTTCGCTGACCGGCTGAGCGGGCTGGCTTGCGTAGATACATACGCGGGTCCCGCTTTCCGTCGGAATCAATCGCCTGGTGTGGAAATATTCCAGCCCCAGGACCGATTGGAGTAATGTATAGTACGCAAAGGGTTTCCAATCGACGACTTTGTTGTAGACATGTAGATCGCCATGGGCACAGTGAAATTGAGCTTCTTCCCGGACGCGCCCGCCGAGCGCGTCGGTCCGCTCGGCATAGTCATAGCCCAGAAAGCCTGCCTCCAGTCCTGGATTGGTGAGGTATTCCCAGATCAAAGCTGGCGGGTAGGGAATTTCGCCCTCGTATTTGACCCAGGCTTCGTCCGGACTGACGAATTTGCGCCGTTTTGCCTGTTCCCGTTCCCAGACGGGCCGGAGGTCGTGCACACACATAGGCACTTCCCCGATGTGCTCGTACTGTTCGGCGTGCGGAATCAGCCGATCGCAGTACTCCAGTAGATTCAACTTTCGTGCTGCGACGTCGCTAAAGAGCGCATAGGACTTGATGCCGGTTTGCTCGATGACTTGGTTCTTCAGCATGCGGTGTGGAACAATCACATCTGCGCCCAGCAGCTCTTCGCGATCCCCCAGCTTCTGAACCAGGTATTCGCCATAGTGGATGCACATCTTGAGATCAAGGATGGACATGTTCTTGCAGGCGCGGCAGGTACAGGTCGTGTTGTATTGCATTTGCTCCAGCGTTTCTGCAAAGACAATATAGAAGTTCTCTAACGCTTCCAGCAGGCTTTGCGGTTGTATAAAGTTTGTCTCGGGCACGTACATGAAGATGGCGTCGCCCCGGAAACCGGAGATCACGAAAGGATGCCTGACCGCTTTGAGCTGTGCGTCGAAGAGACTCTGCAATATCTCATTGGCATGATCGAGCTCGGAGCCCGTTAGATATTCTGTGTATCCGGAAATATCGGTAATGACAAAATAGCCTCTGTTCGCCATAATTACCTCTAACCATCAATCGCTGGCAGCGCTGGTACTGAGCAGTGACGTATAATCCTCACATGCCTCGCATCCTTTACACAGCCTTTGACATTGTGCCAAGCCCAAAAGGGGCGTCCACACATATTCTCCACAATCTGCGCGGGCTCGTCAATAGCCAGTTCGATGTTCATCTCCTGACGCCGAACGATGGCCTCTTACCGCCGGAGGACATGATCGAGGGGGCGCGTGTCATGCGCGTCTCGCAGGATCTCTCTGAGAATTTTCTGGAACGTGCGGCCCACTTTGGAAGAGCTGTGCTTGCACATCTTACTCTCCATCTGGAGTACGAGATCGTGCATTATCGTAACATTTGGGATGGGCTCGCGGTCGCGCAGAACAAGAACCGCCGGGGGTATAAGACGCTCTTCGAAGTCAACGGGCTGCCGTCGATTGAGCTTAAGTATCATTACCCCGGTCTGGACGCAGGTCTGATCACAAAGATCAAGGAGCAGGAAATGGCAATCCTGCACCTAAGCGACGCGATCGTCTGCCCTTCGAACGTGACCCGAGAGTACCTCGCCTCGCTGGGAGTCGACCGGCAGCGGGTGACCGTGATCCCAAACGGGGTCAGCCCCTCAGACTTTTCTCCCTCGCCGCTCCCCAGCCGAGAGAGCCGCGTTCCCGTTTTGCTCTATATCGGCACCCTGGCCGACTGGCAGGGACTGGAGGTCCTGGTCCGGGCGCTTCCGCTCATTCTCGAGCAATGTCCTGTGCAGCTCCGGATTGTTGGACGCGGGCGCTCCCGGCAACGAAAGCTGCTTATCCGGCAAATCCGCAGGCTGAGTCTTGAGGAAAACGTCGTGGTTCAGCCTGCCGTGCCTCATCATGAGGTTCCGGGGCTGATCGCCGAAGCGGATATCTGCATTGCCCCGCTGGGACTTAACGATCGCAACGTGACCCAGGGCGCCTGCCCGATCAAGGTCCTGGAGTACATGGCAGCCTCGCGCCCGCTGGTTGCCTCAAATATGCCCATTGTGCGAGAGCTTGTCCGAGAGGATGTAGACGCCCTCTTGTTCTCTCCCAATGATCCGGGTGACCTGGCGCAAAAAGTGCTTGCCCTGTTGGATGATATGGAGTTATCGAAGCGCCTGTCCAACTCTGCCACTCAGCGCGCCCTTACGAAATTCACCTGGCACGAGGCGCAGAAAAAGCTCGTGAAGGTATATCGGAAGTTACTGGGCTCTGGCTAAGCCGCCTCCGATTACGGGCTTCTTTAGGTCCCCGAGGCGTTAGTGCACCTTAAACGAGGGGCGGCGTTTTTCGGCGAACGCCCGGATTCCCTCCTGCCCGTCCGGGTGCGCCGCGCAATCACTGATGCCCTGTCGCTCCAGCTCTACTTGCTCCTCCAGGGAGTGATGGAAGGAGTCGTTCATAAGCTTCTTCGACCAGGCAAATGCATGCAGCGAAGATTTTGCCAACTCCTCGACCATGGCAAGCGCGCTCGAGATGACCTCCCCGTCCGGGACGACGCGCGTAACGAGTCCCCATTCGAGCGCCTGCCCGGAAGAGATCGGTGGGTCGAATGCCATGATCTCCATCGCACGCGCCAGCCCCACGAGACGCGGCAGGGCGAACGACCCGCCGCCATCGATGCTCAGCCCGCTCGAGGTGTACGCCTGCCGTAAGATCGCCGATTCCGCCATCACGCGGAAATCGCAAGCCAGGGCGAGTGAAAAGCCTCCGCCGGCGGCAATGCCATTGAGGGCAGCCACGACCGGCTTTCCCATACGTCGGATTTCTACGATCGAGAGGTGAAATTGAGGCGCCAGCCGATAGAGCACCGAGCCTGCCTCTTCGCTCTGCTGGTTAATCCACTTCAAGTCTCCGCCTGCACAAAACGCTTTACCGTTTCCTGTCAAAACAATCCCCTTAATCGAGTGATCAGTTGCGGCCGCCGAGAGCACCTCCGCCAGCCCCTTCATCATCTCCAGGTTCAGGGCATTATAGGCGTCCGGCCGGTTTAGTGTAACCGTGAGTGTATTTCCATCCTTTTTGGGAAGCACAGAGTCTTGCATAAGCGCCGTCCTTGTGTAGTATCAAAAGCAAAAATTATCCCTGATTTTATCCCACGAGCAAGGCGGAGAATTGAGCACAGTAAAAGACCGAATATACGATGAAGGAAAATCTTAAAAAAATCAGCTCCTCACTTGAGGAAGGCGAGGAGCCAGTTTTAACCAAATGAGAGGGGAGAGGATCTAATCAGCAAGCAACTGATCCACCGCGCTCACCAACTCACGCACATTTCCGACTTTGAGCACGTTGTTGCACAGCACAGCGTATTTGGGCATGTCACTGTCGCCGTGCCACATCAACGGCGGCTCGGGATTGAGCCAGATCGTGCGCGCCGCGCGACGGGTCATCAGCGAGAAGATATCCAGGCGCGGGTCATTGTAATTGTTGCGGCCATCGCCCACGATAATGAGAGTGGTCTGCCCGTTCAAAGTGTCTAAATATTCATTGTTGAAATCGTTGAGTGACCAGCCCAGGTCGGTGTTGTAATGCCCACTGGGCATGCGCAGAAGGACAGCTGACACTGCCTCATCTGCATCCCGGCTGCTGAAGTCCTCCGAGATCGATTCTAGGTGATCGATGAAAGCAAAGGCGTGCGTCTTGCGGATCTGTCCCTGCAGTGCAAACAGAAAACTTAACATCAGCTCGGAGCAGAATCGCATGGACGTGCTCACATCGCAGATGACCACAATCTTTGGTTTTCGGGTACGGTCTCGGTACTTAATCTCCATCGGCACGCCGTGATACTTCAGGTTGGCGCGAATGGTGGTCTTGGGGTCCAACTGCCCGCTCTTGGCGCGTTTCTGCCGCAGAGCAATCCGGGTGCGCAGTGCGGCGGCAAGGCGCTTCACCTCGCGCTGCAGTATTTTCTTCTCATCATCGCCCAAGGATTGGAACGGCCGGTTCATCAGGCTATCCATATTTTCACCTGGGGGCTGCTCGCTCAGGTTTTCGGCGATCCGCTCTCCGGCGAATTGCCGCAACTGCTGTTCCAGTCCCTGCATATTCTGCTGGATCATCTCGCGCATCTGGTCGACGCGCTCCTTGCTCATGCCCATCTGCTGGAGCTGTTCCATTAATTCCCGCAGCGCCTCCCGGACCTCGGGGAACGCAAGGGCGCGCATCATGCGCTGCGCCATCCATTCCTGATAGCGGAGGTCGTCCATCTGGTTCAGCCCCACCATCTGTGCCAGCGCCTCCAGCTCCTGTTTCGACAGCTGCTCGCCGTTCATCAGGCGCTGCATCCTCTGCCGGAGACTTTGCGCAAATTCGCGTAGCGCATCGGCCAGCATCCGCGCTTCTTCGGGGGACATATCGTCCATGGGATTTCCGCCCATCATGGGGGGCTCGCCACTCCCAAAGAAGAGCGGAAACAGCTTGTCAAAAATGGGAAGGTCCCGCAGGTCCTTGATCAGCGTGGTGCGAAGCGACAGACGGAAGTGGTCACGATGTTGAATCCCCATCAGGTCCACCGCGGAGAACGCCTCTGCGCTTTCCGCTAACGAAACGCGCACTCCGCTGGCGCGCAGCGCAGCAATCAACTGTAAAATCCGGGACTCCATAGGTCACACCTCGCTAAAAAACGATAAATCCAATAAAGGGATCCATGCTTCCTCGCGCCAAAAATCAGTTCCCAGAGAACCGTCCGAACTCATCCGGCTTGCCTCGCGCCGGAGGAGGGGCAATGAATTGTCGTTTGGCTTTCTGCAGGTCGGCTTCGTGCTTCACCAGTACTGAGAGGGTATCTTCGAGGGTTTGCTTATCCAGGCTCTTGGCATTTAGAGCTACCAGCGCATTCGCCCAGTCCAGGGTCTCGCTGATAGAAGGCGACTTGCGCATTTCGGTGTTGCGCAGTTTCTGGACGAACTCCACTGCCTGTTGCGCAAGTTTCGGGCTAAGATCGGGAACTTTTAATCGTACGACTGCCAGCTCCTCCTGGAGGGTTGGATAATCGATGAAAAGGTACAGGCAGCGGCGCTTCAGCGCCTCCGAGAGCTCACGCGTGTTGTTAGAGGTCAACACCACAAACGGCCTGTGCCTGGCTGTCAGGGTGCCTAGCTCCGGCACCGAAACCTGGAAGTCGCTCAGGACCTCCAGCAGGAAGGCTTCGAATTCTGCATCGGCTCGATCGATCTCGTCGATCAACAAGACCGTCGGTTGGTCACACAGAATTGCTTTCAACAGAGGTCGCTGCAATAGGAACCGGCTAGAAAAGAAAACATCCTCTTCCTTTGCAAGTCGATCGGCAGCTTCGGATAACGATTCTGCTTTTCCAAGCGTATCATTCAGTTTGTCGCGCAGCAACTGGGTATAGAGCAGTTGCTTGGAATATTCCCATTCGTATAATGCCTTCGATTCATCGAGCCCTTCATAACACTGTAAGCGGATCAGCTCACGCCCGGTCGCGCCGGCAATAGCTTTTGCCAGCTCGGTCTTACCCACCCCGGCAGGACCTTCGGTGAGAAGTGGCTTTCCCAGCTTCTGCGCCAGGAAGACAATAGTCGCAATTTCGTCTGAGGCGATGTATTTCTGTGAATTGAGAGATGCTTTTACACGTCCGGTAGATTCAAAAGGGTTATTCATTTATCTCCTACTGTCCAAATAGTATACCTCTTTTGCATTCATGAAAATTAACATGGCATAAGAGTACGTTACAACGGAAGTCCCAGGCGGCGGTACACCGCCAGGTTTCCATCCAGCTCTTGCCGGAGAGTAAACCTGGATCGAATTGTCTGACAGGCTGCCATTCCCAATCGGCGGCGCTGCTCCTCGTCCGCCAGCAGATCGCGGATGGTTTCAGCCAGGTCCTCGGTATGATTTTTCGAGACAATCCGTCCATTGACGCCATCGGTAAGGATGTCTGGAATTCCGCCGGCTGTGGTGCCGATGACCGCCTTCCCGCATGCCATCGCCTCCAGCAGGGCATTCGGTAAGCCATCCCGGAGAGATGGCTGGACAAACACATCCATAACCGAATAATAGGCAGGCATATCGCCGGCTGGCATGGTTCCTGTCACGATAATGTGGCACTCCGGGTGCAGCTGTCTGAATTCCTCCAGGGCTCGGCCGTCTTCGCCCGCCCGGACTTCGCCGACGATGAGCAATGCTGCTGGAAGTTGCTTGATGACTTGCGCGTAGGCGCCCAGGAGAGGATGCAACCCTTTTTTTTCTCTCAGCTCACCTGCGAAGCCGATCACGCGCCATGCTTGTCCGGCCCGTCCGCGATTTATCAGGTTTAACGACTCTGCCAAAGCATTGTTGCGGAGCGCAGGCCGGAATCGATCGGTATCGACTCCATTGGGGATAACGCCAACGTGCAATCCGGGGACAAGCGCCCTGGCTTTCCTTGCCAGCTCGCTTGCATTTGCGGTGACTGCACTGGCATTTCTCAGGGCATACAAGATATGTGCTGCCCGTGATGGATCAAAGACAGCCCGCTCGAGATCATTGCCACGCGCGGAGACGACGCTTGGCACCTGGAGATATTTCCCGGCGTACGCCGTCACAAATCCAGCCTGGACAAGAAAGTACGCATGGAGCACGTCAAACCTTTGCCGTTTGTGTTCCTCAACGACGAGTTCGAACCAGGCTTGCAGCGTATCGTCCACACGCTTGTGCGCGCCAAATCGCGTCACGGCGATTCCATTCATATTCAGTGTCCTCCGCTCGAATCCAGACAGACTGAGAGTGGGGGAGAAGACATGCAAGGAGTGCCCGGCAGATGCGAGCAAGCGCGCCAGCCGCTCGGCAGAGATTGCCAGCCCGCCTACGTCCGGGGTATACTTTTCGGAGAGCAGTGCAATTTTCATGATTTCTATTTTATGTCAGGGTGAGCATGGCTGAACAATGCGAAATGATCATCGGGTACCTGGTGCCACATCGCTGTGAAAATCCAGCGCTAGGGAACTGTTTAAAGTGCGGCCGGGGATTTTGTGACGAACATATGGATCAGACTCAGGATGGCCGTGTCTGCCTTGCCTGCCAGCAGGGACTCGACCAGCCCATCGCCCTGCCGATTGCCGCCGCGACCTTCACGGCGTCGGAACTGCACACCTTTCAGCGTGCCAGCACCTGGGACGACGATGACGGCGGGGATATGTTTTCTGATTTGAGTTAATAGGGGATCAAAGTCTCCCGACTTTGTCGCCCGAATGAGTGACCTCATTGACTGTTAATACGGTCCTATACTCTCCCAAATCGCCTGATTTTGTTCAATGAAATCGTCGCACCGCCTGCAGGCTGCCAGCGCGGGCGGATGCATCTTAAGGCGGATCTGGCGGTATGCTTGGCTCTGCCAGATCTCTTTGAAGGTTTGTCTTCTGAGGTTGCCGAGTGGCGACATGCGCTCACGCGTCATGCAGCACACATATACGTCGCCATTAAAGTCGATCAGGCTGTGTGTCCATGGTGCGTAACACGGATGCTTGTCGTAAAATCCGAACGCGTATCGACCTGCCCGCCCCAGCCGGATCTCGGAAGCGCTACGACCAAATGGGAAGGCTTCTTCATCGGAAAGTATTAATCCCAGCGCCAGGGCTCGCTCGGCAATCTTCGGCGCGATCTCCTGGTTGAACAGCAAAATGTCCTTCTTGCGCATGGATAAGATTTCACCGCAATGGTCATCCACCGGGATCAGGTTGATGCCGTCTGCTCCAAGCTGGTGCGCCAGGTCGGGCAGCGCCTCCAGCGTCTGGTAGTTGGTGCGGCTCACCACGGTGTTGATCCGAATGGTCAACTTCCCCTTGGACTTGTAGCGCCTGAACAACTCCACGCCTTTTGTCGTTGCTTTAAACGACCCTTCTACACCGCGGATTTTCTCATGTGTCTTGCGGACCGGCGAATCGATGGAAATATTCACCCCTCGCAAGCCGCCCTCGATCAGCCTTTTCGCTTTGACCTTATCGATCAGTGTCCCATTGGTGGTCATCGTGACTTTGATTCCCAGCGAAGATGCCTGTTCTACCAGCTCGGGTATTTGGGGACGAAGCATTGGCTCGCCGCCGGAGATGTGAATCTTCCTTGTCCCAAGTTCTGCCAGATCCCTCACGATTTCTCCGAAGCGATCCGCGGGCAGGGGAGCTTCGCGCCTTTCACGCCAGTGGTTGCACATCTCACACTTGAGATTACAACCATAGAAGACTTTCATTTTCACATACAGCGGCGTGAAAGGACGTGCTTGCAGCACGGCTTCGCGCAATTCCTCTTTACGGCCCTGGATATCTTCCGGGAGGTGCATCTTTTCCTATGCTATCATTGGGCGAATTGTGGCAGGAAACGAATACGAGTAAATAAATACACAGATACAAAACGTAAGAATAGGTAATTGTATCATCCGTGCTTCCATGCGTCTCAAAGCAGATTTAACGCTCCTCCTTGTTTCTGTCGTCTGGGGCTCGGCATTCGTCGCGCAGCGCGTTGCGGGGCAAATGGGAAGCGTGTATTTGTTCAACGGCGCGCGCTATCTTCTGGCGGCGATCGTCGTCCTGCCTTTCGCGCTGCGCATGGGCCGGTCAATGGAGCCCGTTCATCGGATATCGCTTGAACAATACAGGTGGATGTTCATCGTGGGCTTCGTGCTGTTCGGCGGCAGCGCGATTCAGCAGGTGGGCCTTTTGTACACCACTGCTGGAAATGCCGGCTTTATCACCAGTCTGTACGTAGTTCTCGTTCCGATCGTGCTCTTTGTGGTGTGGCGGGAAAAGGTGCACTGGGTCTCAGTTGTGGCAGTCGTGTTGGCGGGGGTCGGGGCATTTTTCCTCTCTACCGGCGGCAGCATTCGGGTACAGATTGGAGATCTCATCGAATTCATCGGTGCGTTATTCTGGACCGTGCATGTCATCATGCTAGGGAAATACGCCGCGCGGTTTGAGCCTATGTCCTTCTCTGTCGGGCAGCTTGTCGTATGCGGATCTCTGAACCTGGTGCTCGGCCTTTTTCTCGAACGGTCCCTGCCGGTGAATATTCCCTTAATCATGGCGATCCTCTATACGGCTGTCTTTTCACTGGGACTCTGTTACACACTTCAGATCTGGGCACAGCGCCATACACCTCCAGCAGATGCCGCACTCATCCTCAGCTTGGAATCCGTGTTTGCCGTGCTTGGCGGCTGGCTCTTGCTCGGTGAGAGGTTGGTACCAATTCAGATCTTTGGATGCATTCTGATTTTCGTTGCAGTTTTACTCTCGCAATTCAAGGAATGGAGTCTGCGGGGTAAAATTGATCCTACCCACCTGGTGGAGAGCCAATGACCGCCAAAGTAATCCTCAACCCCTACTCCAATCGTTGGAACTCGCAGAAGCGCTGGCCAGCTGTGGAAGTGGCATTAAGAGAGGCTGGGGTGGAGTTTGGCGCCGTAACGTCCCAACGGAAGGGCCAAATTGTCGAGCTGGCGGAACAGGCGGCGCGCCAGGGGTGCTCACCGGTCATTATCGCGGGCGGTGACGGCTCGATCGGCGATGCAGTCAATGGCTTGATGCGAGCTGCCCAGGTGAAAGATGGGAAGTCTCCCCCGCTTGGAGTGATGCCGACCGGCTCGGCGAATGACCTGGTCTTTGCGCTCGGCTTACCAACCGATATTTACGCAGCAGCCAGGGTGATTGCGGCTGGCAAAACTCGGGCCATGGACGTGGGGAAATTGAACGATCGTTACTTTGTCAACAATTCTGCAGCGGGGCTCGAGCCGTATGTCACGATCAAGCATGAGAAGATCCAGTGGATCAAGGGCATCGCGCGCTATATGGTCGCCGCCGTCCAGGCGATCATGGACAAACCTGAATGGAATGCGAGTGTCACATGGGACGGCGGAGAATATAATGGGACTGTGTCCCTGGTCTCCATCGGCAATGGTCGGCGGACCGGTGGCTTCTTCATGACCCCGCATGCCGACCCGTTTGATGGGAAGCTGACCCTGGCGTTTGGGTATCGCAGCACCCGGCTTGGATTGTTCCAGGCACTGCCACGGGCCTTCAATGAAGATAAGGGCAGTTATGTAGAAATGGACGGAATGCGCGAGCTACACACCACGCGAGTTTCCATCCATCTTGATAAGCCGTCTCCCGCCCACACGGATGGTGAGCTGCTTCCAGCCTGGATTCAGGATCTTGAATATCAGGTTCATCCCGCAAGTTTGAATATCATCGTGCCATAATATGAGGACCGAGCTTTCGATAAAACCTATCAAGCGAAATCTGTGGACCGATTTCGAGGAGCTGTTCGGTCCCAATGGTGCATGCGCCGGCTGCTGGTGCATGTTCTGGAAATTGCGCGGCAAAGCCTATGAGGAAGCCCGCGGTTATGAGACGCGCCAGATGCATAAGTCGGTCGTCGATTCGGGCGTCTCCACAGGCTTACTGGCTTATTGGCGTGGGGATGTCGTCGGGTGGATCGCGGTTGAGCCGCGCGAATCCTATCCGAAGCTTGCGCATTCCCGCGTGCTCAAGCCGGTGGACGATCAAGCAGTCTGGTCGGTGACCTGTTTTTTCGTCGCCAAAGCGGCGCGCCGAAGAGGTGTCACAGTGGAGCTGTTGAAAGCCGCCGTGGAGCATGTTCGTAAGCAAGGCGGAAAAATCGTGGAGGGATACCCGGTGGAAACGGCAAATGACATGCCTGCGCCTTTTGTCTTCACGGGAACGGCTGCTGCGTTCCAACAGGCGGGCTTTCAAGAAGTTGCGCGGCGGGCTCCTACACGTCCTATCTTTCGATTCTTTATACAAGACTAGATGGCATTTCGCGATATACGAAAGTCCCGCCGGTGGCTGAGCGCAGAGGAGTTTCGCTTTCTCGTATTCAGCCTGCTTGCGTTTCTTCTCCTGCTTGCCGTCAATATCATGCTGGCACGCACCCTTCCTGGGGGCGAATGGCTCTTCCTTCGCTGGAGCGGCGCCCGGGCCTTTCTCGCCGCACGGTCAGACGCTGCGGCAGAGGGTCAAAAGCTTGGCCGCAGCATGCCGGGAGGATCGCCTGTGGTGTTGGTGGATACGACGGAGCCGTACGGCACGGAGATTGCCCGAATGACTCAGGAGGTAGCATACGGCCGCCTCGCGTTTTCGAGTGAATACTCATACATCCTGAACGATCCATTCCCTTTCATACTGTTTTATCTCCCGCTGACCTTTCTTCATGATTTTTCGGTTGTACGGGGGATCTGGGCCCTGCTGTCCGAGTCGGCGTTGATCGCCGCAGTCCTGCTGGCAGTTAACCTTTCCGAATGGCAGCCGCCTCGTTGGTTATATGTTGCGCTTTTGATCTTCGGTTTGTTCAGTTTTTTCAGCCTGAATGCCCTGGCGACCGGATCGCCCACCGCGATCTTGGTCTTGTTGTATGCCTGGCTCCTTCTCGCGTTGCGTTCCTCCTCTGACGAACTGGCGGGCGGACTGCTGGCGCTGGTCGCGTACCAGTGGGAAGTCGGGGGATTGTTTTTTCTTTTTATCCTTCTATTTGTGGTGCACAATCGGCGGTGGGGCGTATTGACCGGTCTGGCAATGGCGCTCTTTATCATGCTGGTTGTCTCGTTCATGATTTTTCCGGACTGGGGAGTCCCCTATATTCGGGCAGTTCTCTCCGGCTGGCTGCGCGGCGCCGATTTGAATTTCGGCCAGACGTTGTCGACGTGGTTTCCGGATACCGAGCTGCCTCTTGGCAACATCGTTTCCATTGGATTGGGGCTTCTGCTTTTTGTCGAGTGGGTGGCTGCGGTCGCTTCTCACTTTCGCCGGGTAGTGTGGGCGGCTTGTCTTTCGCTCGCAGCGACCCCGCTCATGGGTTTCGCAATCTTCCCGTCCAATCACGTCGTACTACTTTTGCCGTTTGTTTTGATTCTCGCTCTGGTCTGGGAACGCTGGCCGCGCCGTCGAGTGTTTTTTCCTCTCATTATTTTCTTACTCGTTCTTATGGTGCCTTATGGTTTGTATCTGCGCTCGGTTTTTATTTATGATCCACTGATCACAAGTCTGATTGCGGTGCTGCCTCCTGTTGCAGCCATGATCGGTTTATACTGGATGCGCTGGTCGGTTCAACGGTCACCCCGTCCCTGGTTCGACCAGGCAGGAATGTACCGATGAGCTGGCGGCATTACGGCATCCTGTTTCTCATCGGCTTGACCGTTCCCTTTTTCGTTTCGCGTTTTCAAGCGCTGCCCGGCTATATGGATGCCGACTACTACTTTGCCGGTGGAGTCCGGCTGGCGGAGGGTCACGGTTTCACCGAGCCTTATCTCTGGAATTATCTCGACGACCCGGATGCATTGCCTCATCCCTCGCATACATACTGGATGCCGCTGGCTTCCATCGTCTCTGCAGCCGGGATGTCGCTATTGGGGCAATCCACCTATGCAGCAGGGCGGCTGCCCTTCATTTTCCTTTCGGCTTCTGTACCGTTGGTGACTGCTGCCCTGGCCTATAGCGTTTCCCGCCAAACGCGGCTCGCGGTGGTGTCAGGGCTATTATCAATCTTCTCCCTGTACTATGCCCCCTTCATGCCTGTCCCCGACAATTACGCTGTATTCATGCTGGCGGGTGGTACGTTTTTGCTCCTTGCACCGCGTGGCGAAAAGTGGATACCAATTGTGCTCGGTGCCCTGGCGGGATTTATGACCCTGGCGCGCAGTGATGGGTTGCTCTGGCTGGGACTTGCCGGCTTGACGGTCATCTGGAAATCTCTTGCTTCGGACGTTGGACAAAAAGGAATATTCCGTGATCGGATCACCTCCATGATCTCGGCTGGACTTCTCATCCTGGTGGGATATCTGGCGGTGATGGGCTTCTGGCATTTGCGTAACCTCACCCTCTTTGGCTCGCCTCTCACCCCCGGTGGGGGACGCCTGCTCTGGCTCCAGGATTACAACCAGACCTTTATTTATCCGCCTGGTGAGCTCACCCGCCAGTCGTTCTTACAGGCAGGTTGGGAGCCTGCACTGCAGAGCCGCCTGCGCGCCTTCGTCGCTAACGCGAGCAATGCCTTTGGCGCGCAGGGAGGGATTTTCCTCTTCCCGCTGATTCTGATCGGCCTTTGGGAATTGCGTCATGAGCTGAGAACAAGAATCGCGGTGACGGGCTGGTTGATTCTGTTCGGCGTGATGACACTGGTGTTTCCGTTTGCCGGCGCGCGAGGCAGCTTCTTCCATGCCGGTGCCGCATTCCAACCCTATTGGTGGATCGCTGCTCCGCTCGGCCTTGACGCAGTCCTTGCGTGGGCGCGTCGGCGCGGGCAATTCACCGATAAGCACGCCCCGTATTTCCTCCAGGGCGTGCTTGTGCTGCTGGCTGTTTTTCTTACACTTTATCTCGTCAACTTTCGGGTGATTGCCAATGGCTGGGAACGGGATGATCACATCTATTCCGCGGTGGAGAGCTCGTTCCTCGAACACGGCATTCGTCCGGAGGATGTGGTCATCGTGCGCAACCCACCGGGATATTTCATTGTTTCACGCCGTCCAGCCATCTCATTGCCATACGGCGATGAGTCCACGATCCTGACTGTGGCGGAAAAATTCGGAGCACGATATCTTGTGCTTGAAAAGGATGGGACGTTCGATTCGATCCAGGCTCTGTATGATGCACCGCAGAGTCATCCTTCCTTCGTGTTCTTAGGAGAAGTCAACGATGCAAAGCTCTACCGCGTCGAACAGGCGCGCTGAGGCCTGGATCATACTTCCCGTCGCCGCGCTGGCAGCAGTTCTGTCCTATTTGCTCGTCAGCAGACTCATGTTTCGCATCGGCTTCCCACTGGATGATTCATGGATTCACCTAACCTATGCGCGCAATCTGGCTGAGCACGGAGAATGGGCATTCCAGCTCGGGCGGCGCTCGGCGGGTTCTACAGCCCCACTCTGGACGGTTCTGCTCTCTATCGGATTCCTGCTCAAGCTGGCGCCTTATGTCTGGACCTACTTTTTAGGGTGGGCTGTGCTTTCTCTTATGGCTGTTTACGGAGAAAGTTTGGCTCGACAGATGCTGCCCGAGTATCGCTCGCGCATACCCTGGGTGGGATTGTTTCTTATCTTTGCCTGGCATCTCACCTGGTCCGCGGTTTCTGGCATGGAGACCCTCCTGCACGGGCTCATCATCCTGGTGGTCCTTGGACAACTGATCCGAGGGTCGCGCCTCTATCTCACGTTGGGAGTGCTGGCAGGTCTCAGCATCTGGGTTCGCCCGGATGGTCTAACTCTACTGGGTCCGATCCTGTTTGTTGCCTGGTTCCAGGAAACTTCGTGGCGCTCGCGTTTCGAAGCGATGGGGGAAGTCCTGTTAGGTTTTGGTTCATTGGTGTTTCCCTATTTGTTTTTCAATCTTGCGCTTTCGGGCAGCCCGATGCCAAATACATTTTATGCCAAGCAAGCCGAGTATGAGACCTACTGGCTGTCGAAGAATCTTCTGGAGCGCATCGGTGAGTATTCGTTGCCAGTCATTGCGAGTCCGTTTGTGGTTCTGCTTCCCGGTGCAATCCTCTGGCTTTGGGGAAGTATTCGCGCGCAAAACTGGGGTGCACTTGCCGGCCTGATCTGGTGCATGGGTTATATCGCCATCTATGTCGCCCGGCTGCCGGCGTATCAGCATGGTAGATATATCATTCCTGCCTTTCCTGTTTTGTATGTATGGGGAACGCTGGGGCTTCTGCAGCTCACAAGTTCCGCAACTATCAATAAATATCTTGCGAGTTTCTGGCGCGTGACCACCGTCTTTCTGACCATCGCGTTTACATTCGTTGGCGCCCGTCAAAATGCTCTGGATGTCTTTCTGATCGAAACGGAAATGGTTCGTACCGCTGAATGGGTGGAGCAACATTTACCGTCCAGTGCTCGCCTTGCCGTGCATGACATCGGCGCGCTCGGATTTTATGCACCCAATCCCCTGATCGACCTCGCGGGGCTGACCTCTCCCGAAGTCGTACCGTTTATCCGCGATGAGGAGCGGCTGGCTCAGTATCTCGATGAGAATTCCGTGGATTACCTGATCACATTTCCTAGCTTCTATCCGCAGCTCACCGCAGGGAGAGAGCCTATTTTCGAGGCGGGAATAGATAATCCTCTTGTTGATTTTGGCGAACATATCCAGGTCTTCCGCTGGAGATAGTGGTTATTACGAAACTGAAATGTGATTTTTTGCGGATAAATTGCCCGCCAGTCGCTCCTGTGCTATACTTTCATTAAGATTTCGCATGGAACAGGCTGAGGATGAACGAGATAACACTGCTTATTGCCGATGACCACCCGCTCTTCCGTCAGGGGGTTGTGGATACGCTTTCTCTGGAAGAGGACTTTCGGATTCTGGCACAGGCAGCGGATGGGGATGAAGCGATCGAAAAGATCCGTGCATTAAAGCCTAACGTTGCAATCCTGGATGTAAATATGCCAGGCCTGAACGGCCAGCAGGTTACGCACCAGGTCACCTCTGAGCACTTGCCAACGCGTGTGGTTCTCCTGACCGGCTATGATGATATCGAACAGGCAATCCATGCGGTCCTCGCGGGAGCTGTTGGCTACTGCGCCAAAGAGATCCAACCTGAAACTCTGGCGCGTACAGTTCGAGCAGTGTATGATGGAAAGTATGCAGTGGCGGGTCATATCTTTACTCGCAGGGAATTGGATCACTGGATCGATGAGCAAATGGATGGCGCCAGGCGCTCTTATAGCGAGCCCGGTTCGCCATTCCATCCGCTTTCCGAGCGAGAGATGGAAGTCCTGTCTTGCGTGGTGCGCGGCATGAGCAATAAGGAAATTGCCGGTTTGCTGGGGATCAGCCATCAAACCGTTAAGAACCATGTCACCTCAATCCTGCGCAAGTTTGGAGTGGAGGATCGCACGCAGGCGGTCGTGTATGCTCTGAAACGAGGCTGGGTAAAGCTGCAGAACGACCAGGTCAAAAATCAGGAGTAGCTTTATGACAATGGATCTTGTCACATCCGCGGGGGGAGACCTGGATCTGGATGCAGAGCTGGAAGAGACGAAAAAGGCATTACGCGAGGTCACGCTGATGATCGAGCAAAGCCAGGGAGAAGTCCTCAAGCTTTCTCAGCGGAATGCGGCCATTACAACCCATTTACAGCAAGTCCAGAATCAATTCGACAAAGTGCCTCTGCAGGATATTCGAAACGCATACGACTCCGCTCTCGATGCGCAGCAGCGGCTTTTCGTGATGCGCGGACAATTGGAAAAATTGCAAAACGAAAAATCTCACCTCGAGCGCTTTCGGTCGGCGCTCGAGCGAGCGCGTGTTCCCTCGAGCTCGGCGTCTCCGGTCTCGTCCGGCTCGGGCGCACGTGGCCCCCTGGCGAGTGTCGAGATGCTTGTCAACGCGCAGGAAACGGAACGCCAGCGTCTTTCACGCCAGATGCATGATGGACCCGCGCAAGCGCTTTCCAACTTCATTCTGCAGACGGAGATTGCGATGCGCCTGATGGATGTGGATGCGGGCCAGGCGCGCGAAGAATTGAACAGTCTAAAGGCCTCTGCGATGGGGACGTTTCAAAAGGTCCGTAACTTTATTTTTGAGCTTCGCCCGATGATGTTGGACGATCTGGGCCTTGCGCCTACGATCCGCCGCTATGCGGATGCGTTCAAGGAGCAGACCGGGCTGGATGTCAATGTAACCGTGACGGGTCAGGAACGTCGCCTCGAGCCCTATCTGGAAGTTATGTTGTTCCGTGCCATCCAGGAGCTGCTGGGAAATGCGGCGCGGCATAGCCAGGCGAGCTCAGTCAAGGTGATCGTGGATCTGGGTGACGATCGCATCCGCGTCAGCGTGGATGATAACGGGAAGGGGTTCGACGCGGACTCGATCCAGCAGGGGAACAGTCTCGGCCTCAAGTTGATCCGTGAGCGCACCGAGATGCTCGGCGGCAGTTTCGAGATCGACAGCGCACTGGGGAGGGGAACAAGGATATTATTCGCCGTTCCAGCCCGTTCGTGACGGTAGTGGCATTGCAGCTTTGTCAGGAGTACATAACAGGAATGTAAGCCTATTAGGCATTTGTACCTCTTGCACTTTTCTGTGTACCAAGTAAAATATAGTCATTCTGAGAGTGGTTCTCAGAGAAAATTTATTCAAGAAAGGACTAATATCATGTTATTCGCTCCCAAAGAAAAAGGTCAAGGCTTGGTTGAGTATGCGATTATCCTTGCGCTCGTCGCCATCGTCGTGATCGCGGTCATGCGCCTGCTTGGCCCCAAGATCGGCAATACCTTCAGCACGATCAGCAACTCCCTGCCGTAACCCCCCTGATTTGTTGGATGTCTGCAATGGACTCTGTCAGAAGACAGAGTCCTACTTTTTTACCAATTTGTTATTATCCATTTTCGTTTATACTGTATAATGTTAACAAATCCAGTCCCTGCCGGACTCCAACGGCAGAGCAGATGAAGAGAGGAGTACCACACAATGCGTCGCGGACGGATCCTTATTTTCCTCGTTTTGATCGTTGTGATTGGTCTGGCACTGCTTTATTTGGCGTATACACAGCTCGGGCAGCAACCTATCGGCCAGCCAACTCCGGCGGCTCTGACCGAGGTTTACTTTGCTGCACAGAACATCCCTCAAGGTACGACCATTACTCGAGAAATGCTTGGGACCTTCTCGATCCCGCCTGAAAACGTTGCAGAAGTTATGTTCACAGTTGGTGAAGAGTCGGCTCTGATTGATCAGACGGCTCGCTTTACGCTGGAGCAAGGTGTGGTGATTACCTCCTCAATGGTGGGCGAGGGACCCGTCGAAATCTCAGGTCCCAACTGGGCCGTGCAAATTCCCTCTGGCATGGTGGCAGCCGCCATCCCGACCAACCGGCTTTCTCTGGTCGGGTATGGTGTCAACGATGGAGCGCACGTGAATGTGAATGCCTGCATGCTCTTTGTAGATATCGATCCAGCTTTCCAAACGATCCTTCCCAATTTTACAGCTGTCTTAACCGGGGCTGGCGTGGCGCAGGAAGGTGCGCCGCCGCAAATATCCGCCTCGGTCACCAGCGGAGGGGAAGCCTCCCGACAGGGACGCTTCGATCTCGATCCTTCTGTCGGCACCCAGGCGCCATTGTATGTTGTTCCCTCTGAAGCACAAAGACCTCGCTTGGTCTGCCAGATCATCTTGCAGGATGTTGTCGTCCTGAAGCTGGGCAACTTTGCTGTGCAGACAGCCGCGCCGACAGACCCCAATGTGACTCCCTCTCCCGCACAGGCGCAGCAGGATGCAAATCCAGATATCGTGACCTTGATGGTTAACCCACAGGATTCCATCTCGCTCAACTATTTTGTGTACAGCGGCGCAGTGCTCAGTCTCTCTCTTCGCAATCCCAACGATACCTCCCGGCTTGCCGCCGAGTCGGCGACCCTTACGAGCCTTTTGACACAATATAATATCTCTCTTCCGTCGAAGCTCCCGTATGCGATCCAGCCCAGGGTTGATATCCTGGTGCCGCCCATCTTGCCGAATAACACGGTCCAGCCGCAGCAATA
Organism: Anaerolineales bacterium; assembly: GCA_035463495.1. Taxonomy (GTDB): domain Bacteria; phylum Chloroflexota; class Anaerolineae; order Anaerolineales; family Villigracilaceae; genus Defluviilinea. Next base: position 22,503 of record DATHTH010000083.1, read on the forward strand.
ACCACTTGATCTTTGAGGTAATAAATACGTATGTCCCCGGGTGAAAGAATTCGTGTCATCATTGTTGATGATGTTTCCGAGACAAGAGAAAACGTCAGGAAGCTTCTTCAATTTGAGTCTGACGTAGAAGTGGTGGGAGTCGCGCGTACCGGGAAAGAGGCCATTCAGCTCTCGGAGGATATGCAGCCGGACGTTGTATTGATGGATATCAACATGCCCGATATGGATGGTATTTCCGCCACAGAAGCCATCCGGGCAAAGCAGCCGGCTGTCCAGGTGGTAATCCTTTCCGTCCAGGGTGATCAAAACTATATGCGGCGCGCCATGCTGGCGGGTGCAAGGGATTTCCTTACCAAGCCACCCATGGGCGATGAGCTCATCTCTGCCATCCGGCGCGCAGGCTCCATGGCGCAGGTCGAACGTTCTAAGAATGCCCAGGTTCAGGTCTCGCCGGTCGTGGGTAATGTCGGCGCGGTCATGGGCTATGGCGCTTCGAGGGGCAAGATCGTAACGGTCTATAGCCCCAAAGGGGGGACTGGGTGCACGACGATCGCCGTTAATCTGGCGCTGACCCTGCACAACGCAGATACCCGGGTCGCGTTGGTGGATGGAAATTTACAGTTCGGTGATGTTGCCGTTTTTATGAATGAGCAAGGGAAAAACACAATTGTTGATCTTGCACCGCGCGCTGAGGAGCTGGATCCCGAGATCGTGGAAGAAGTGATGCTTAAGCATGCGTCGTCGGGGCTTCATATCCTGGCAGCGCCGAGCCGCCCCGAATACGCCGAAAAAGTTTCCAGCGCTCAGTTTACAAAGGTGCTCGAGTATCTGAGACAGATGTATGCCTATGTAGTTGTCGATACGGCCGCGCTACTAACGGATGTGACGCTGGCTGCTATCGATATCAGCGATCTGGTTGTGCTGGTCACGACACAGGATATTCCCTCCATCAAGAATTGTCGCCTTTTCCTCGATCTCTCCCAGACGCTGGGCATCGACCGCGAGCGCATTCTTTTCGTGATGAACCGCTTCGATAAGAGGATCAATATTACACCCGATCGAGTTGCCGATAACCTCAAGCAGGAGGTCGCCTCGGTGATTCCGTTAGATGAGGCTACGGCGACCAAGGCGGTCAACCGTGGCATCCCCTTTGTGCTCGATAGCAAGAATCAGCCTGCGGCGCGGGGAGTGTTCTCCCTGGCTGAGAGTGTCCGGGCCCGCGTGGCAGCTCAAGAATCCGCAGATGAGCCGAATCGTATGGTCAGACGGTAAATTTTATGCGTAGGCTTTGATTTCCGAGGAGATAAAGAAAGATGTCTCTCTTAAAACGTATTGAACAAGGTCAGGGCGGCAATTCTTCTGGTTCCGGCCAATCATCCAACAATCAAGGTGGGGAAGGCTCGCGGTTGTCGTCGTTGCAGGCGCGGCGAGTCAACGCGCCGATCACGTCTCCTCAAGCCGGTTCTTATTTCGATCTTAAGACACGGGTGCAAAACAAGCTGCTTTCTGAGCTTGATCCTTCCATGGACATTACCCGCACTGAAGAGGTCAGACGGACCATTCAGGATCTCTTTGAGCAAATCCTGGCGGAAGAGAATATCGTGCTTTCGCGGCCCGAAAGAGCACGGTTGTTCGAGCAGATTGCAGCCGAAATCCTGGGCTTCGGTCCGCTTCAGCCTCTTTTGGAAGATGACACCATCACCGAGGTCATGGTAAATGGCGCCAAGAACATCTATATCGAGCGTAAGGGCAAGATCCATCGCGTCCCGGTAACTTTCGAGAACAACGATCACGTCATGCGCATCATTGACCGCATTGTGGCGCCGCTCGGGCGGCGCATCGACGAGTCCAGCCCGTACGTCGATGCCCGCTTGCCGGATGGCTCCCGTGTGAACGCTGTAATTCCCCCTCTTTCTCTGGTGGGGCCCGTGCTCACCATCCGTAAATTTTCGCGCAACCCGATTACGGTGGAGCAATTGATCCAATTCGGGTCGATCACCCAGGAAGCTATTCAATTTTTGAAGGCATGCGTCGAGGCCAGGCTGAACGTTGTCATTTCCGGCGGCACCGGCTCCGGCAAGACGACGTTCCTGAACGTGCTTTCCGGTTTTATTCCTGGCGATGAGCGCATCATTACCATCGAAAATGCCGCCGAGCTGCAGCTGCGCCAGGAGCATGTCGTGACGCTGGAGTCCCGCCCGCCCAACATTGAAGGTCGTGGCGAGGTTACGATTCGGGATCTTGTGATCAACTCGCTGCGTATGCGTCCTGAGCGGATTATCGTTGGTGAGATCCGTGATGAGGCTGCCCTCGACATGTTGCAGGCTATGAACACCGGTCACGATGGCTCAATGACCACGCTGCACTCCAATGGGCCGCGCGACACGCTTGCCCGTATGGAAACCATGACGCTCATGGCTGGTATGGACCTGCCTTCCAGGGCTATTCGTGAACAGATCGCCTCCGCTATCGATCTCGTCGTTCATCAGGAGCGCATGCGGGACGGTACCCGTAAGGTCGTAAGCCTGACAGAGATCAGCGGCATGGAAGGCGAAGTGATTACCATGACCGACATCTTTGTGTTCGAGCAGACCGGAATTGAGAATGGACAGATTGTGGGGCGTCTGCGGCCCACCGGTCTGCGCCCGAAGTTCATGGATAAGATTGAGGCGGCCGGCATCAATTTGCCTCCCTCCATTTTCGGAATTGGCGAGCGTCGTCGTTACTAGTTGACCAGTCTGGCAGGGTAGCTAAATGGATCCAATTCTTTTGTTTGGCGGGGGCGTCATACTCTTACTCCTCTTGATCGTGGGGGTGGTCGTGTCGATTGCCAGCGAGCGCTCACTGGTGGAAGAACGTCTGGGGCGATTTCTTGAGGACGAGCGAGAGGAACCGGAAGGTGATGCAGGGGGATCCATTATTACAGAATGGCTCAATCGTCGTGTGGCAAGATCGTCCATGGGAGATCGTGTCGCTCGCGAGCTGGCGCGTGCTGACCTTAAATTCAAGGTCGCGGAGTATTACGCTCTAGTTTTTATCTCCACCGTGGTGATGGCGTTCGTCGGATGGCTGCTGCAGCCCAGCATTGTTTCAGCGGTGATTGGGGGAATCGTCGGTTTTATTGCCCCGCGCTTTTATGTAAAACGTCAGCAGCGCGTGCGGCTGAATAAATTCAACGATCAACTAGGGGACATGCTGAACCTGATGGTCAACGGCCTGCGAGCGGGCTACTCCACAATGCAGGCGATGGAGGCCGTCAGCCGTGAGCTGCCGGCGCCGATCTCAGATGAATTCCATCGCGTTGTCCAGGAGATGCAAATTGGCATCCCAATGGAGAGGGCCCTCGAAAATCTATTGCGACGCATTCCGAGTGACGACCTTGACTTTGTCATCACTGCCATCAATGTTCAGCGTGAAGTAGGCGGCAATCTCTCGGAAATTTTGGATACTATTTCATTCACCATCCGGGAACGGGTCAGGATTAAAGGTGAGATCCGGGTCATGACTGCTACCGTCCGCACGTCCGCCACTGTTTTGTCGCTGATTCCCATTTTCTTGACCATTGCCCTTTGGTTTATCAGTCCCGAGTATTTGATGAGTTTTTTCGACCGAGGACCCTTTTGCGGTTGGCTGGCGGTGATTACAGTAATCGGCATGATCGTATCCGGTTATTTGGTAATGATGAAGATCGCGGATATCGAGGTGTAAGATGGGTTTAATCATTCTGGGTGCCATTGTTCTGATGGGGGCGCTCGCAGTGGTGGTTGTTAGTCTGCGCAGGAATGCCCGGGGAGAAGAGGATGATCCGTTGCAATCGCGCCTGGCTGAGTTTATCCAGCGCGGCGACGTTGCCACGCTGGAGGAGATAGAGCTCTCCCAGCCTTTCAGTCAGCGCGTTATCGTTCCTCTGATTAACCGTATCGGTGAATTTTCTGCGCGCTTTACACCGCAAAAAGCCATTCAGAACACAGAGAGAAAGATGGAATTGGCGGGCAACCCGTGGCCCATCAGCGCCGCAACGTTTCTTGCCATCCGGTTTATTCTGGCGGTGGTCTTCGGCGGATTGGCAATGTGGCTCTTTCTGGGGTCTACCACTTGGACCACCACAGACAAGGCGATGCTGATCGGCGGAGCGCTCATTGGCGGTTTTTTTCTTCCACAGATCATGCTGAGCACGCGGATAACACGCCGACAAAAAGAAATCCGTAATGCAATGCCCGATGCTCTGGACCTGCTTACCATTTGCGTGGAGGCCGGGCTGGGGTTCGATGCAGCCATGTCTAAAGTAGCTGAAAAGTGGGAGACTGAGCTCTCTGTCGCCTTTGCGCGCGTGATCCGGGAAGTGCAGCTGGGCAAGGTCCGCCGTGAGGCTCTAAAAGACATGGCAGATCGACTGGGCATCCCCGAATTGACCAGTTTTGTCGCGGCGATCATCCAGAGTGAGCAGCTGGGTGTGAGCCTCGCCAAAGTGCTGCGGATTCAGTCTGACCAGATGCGTCTGAAGCGCCGGCAGCGTGCCGAAGAAGAAGCTCACAAGGCGCCCATCAAGATGATCATTCCCCTGGCTCTATTGGTGTTTCCCTCGATTATGATCATCATTTTGACGCCGGCTGCCATTCAGATCATGAGTTCTCTGTAGTGAGTTAGCCAATCGCCTTCATCCGGTTGTGAACAACATACCCTGGTCGTATCGCCTGTATCGATTGACCTGGAATGGGCTGGATCTATTGTTCCCGCCCGTCTGTGGCGGCTGCGGGAGCCCGGGTTCGCGTTGGTGCACAAGTTGCCAGAGGCGCGTTCCAGTTATCGACCGTTATTTTTGTGAAACGTGCGGTATTCCGGTCAAGGGAAGCACAACATGTGAAAGATGCCAATCGGATCCGCCCGCGTATCGGAAGATGCGGTCGTGGGCGGTTTTTGATTCGCCGGTGCAAAACGGCCTGCATAGTATCAAATACCGTCGCAACATGGGCCTGGGTGAATCGATTGCGATCCAAATGCTGGACTTTGTACGCTCCCTGGAATGGCCGGTAGAGACTCTGATCCCGGTCCCCCTTGGAAGAGAGCGTTTGAGGAAGCGGGGTTACAATCAAGTTAGCCTGGTGGCGCGCCCGCTAGCCTATCAGATGGGATGGCAGTATGCGCCCTCTGCCCTTGTAAAGACACGCGAGACGCGGTCTCAGGTTGGCTTGAACGTGTCACAGCGTCGCGAAAATGTCCTCCGGGCATACCAGGCTGAGTCGGGAATAGTCAATGGACGTTCTATTCTTCTAATGGACGATGTCGCTACGACCGGGTCCACGATCACCGCTTGCACCGCTGCATTGCTCTCAGCCGGGGCCCGGGATGTCTATGTATTGACGATTGCACGCGCGCTACCCCACCATGGTCTGGATCGTGTCTGACAACTGCCAGCCTGGCAGTTGATACATCAACCAAGGAGGTTCTATGACTCAAAAAATTGAGACCGTCGCACGGAATATGAGACTGACCGATAATACGCGCGAATACGTCGAGAAAAAAGCAGCCAAGCTTGAACGCTACCTCCAGGATATCGACCAGGTCCGGGTCGAACTGTCACATGTCAAATCGGCGCGCAGCGCGCTGGACCGTCAGGTGGCTCAGATTACTGTGCATGGTAAAGGATTCATCCTCCGTTCCGAGGAACGCGCCGACGACATTCACGCGGCGTTCGATACCGCACTCGACAAGATCCAGCGTCAGATCGACCGCTACAAAGGCAAACACTACCGTGGGCGTGGTGACGGCCGCTCGGCTGCCGAGGTGGTGGAAGAAGAAGAGCTTCCCGTGGACGAAACCGGCGAGCTGCTGCCTCTGATCGGACGGCGCAAGAAGTTCATTGTGCTGCCGATGACCGAAGACGAGGCGCTTGAGCAGATGCGTCTACTCGGACATAATAACTTTTTCATTTTCTTCAACGCCGATCATAATGCCATCCAGGTGTTGTACCGGCGTCACAATGGCACATATGGATTAATTGAGCCTGTGGTGGGCTGACGGATCAGAAGAACAAGGACACCAGTGGCGCGCAGGCGCCACTGGTGTTATAACGGAGAGATCATGGAATTCGATGACGATTTTGATATCAAGGAATTGGACACTGTGAATATCGACTTCGAAGCTGCTCGGAAGGCGGTTTCTGATTTGATTGCTGCGGTTGGGGAGGACCCTGAACGTGAAGGCCTTGCGAACACACCGGATCGTGTGGGGCGCATGTATGCAGAGTTACTGAGCGGTTACAGTATGAATCCTGAGAAGATTATCAACGGGGCGCTTTTCAATATCAATTATGACGAGATGGTGCTCGTTCGGGATATCGAGTTTTATAGCCTGTGCGAGCACCATATGCTGCCCTTTTTGGGACGCGCCCATGTGGCGTATCTGCCCAAGGGAAAAGTGATCGGGCTATCGAAAATACCGCGCATTGTGGAGATGTATGCGCGCCGACTACAGGTCCAGGAACGCATGACGCGCCAGATTGCCGATCTGCTCCAGGAGGTGCTGGAACCGCAGGGTGTTGCGGTAGTTGTAGAAGGAATGCACCTGTGCTCGATGATGCGCGGCGTCAAGAAGCATGGCGCCCGCATGACAACATCCGCTATGCATGGGGCATTCCGCGCGAACCTGGCGACGCGTCAGGAATTTTTGGAAAATATCAGCAGAGGAAGCAAACCGCTTCAGTTTTGATATGCAACGATGGTATTACTGGAGCCCGGGGTGGGCACAGGCAGAGTAAAACCCACCTCAATGGCATTGTGATCGGATAGATAATCTTGATGTTTGTGAGTCAAGCTCAGTTTGCTGGAAAAGCGTAAATCACCGGTGATCTGCAACGAGAGACTTGCAGGGACTCGGATGAAAACAAAATCGATCGGCAAGGAATAGTGTGCGGGCACACCTCGAGGGGGACGATGAGTCGGACGCGAGTCGCCGGCGAGCGCATCCATTAAGTTGGTCTGGTGTAGAAAATCACGATAAAGGTGACTGCCGCGCGGCAAATTGAAGTCGCCAACAACGGCGACCAGAGCATTGGAAGGCTGCGCTGCCACAGTATCCGCCAGTTGAAGCAACTGCTTCTCCTGCATGCGAGTGAAAACCCCGTGACGCTCCCAGTCACCGCTGTAATTAGCGACGATATGGGTATTGATTACCACCAGGGGCACGTCACCCCATTTCAGCGCGGTGATGAGCATTCCCTTGCGAAGGAATCTATCCATTGCCGTCGGGAGATACCAGCGACCCTGTTCAGCGTATGTTTCGAAGTGCTGTGCCGTCAGAGGCGCCCGGGATAGCGTGACCAACCCCCCTTTGGGGCAATGGAAATGGGGCTCATAGGCATGAAATGGATAGCTCGCACAGGCCTGGAATACCAGGTTTTGATACTTCGCGAGCTGAACCTCCTGCAGGCAAACGATCTGAAGGCTGCTGTGCTCCAGGTGATGGGCTAAGGCTTGTAATCTGCGGCGGGTCGTCGGCACGGGTGTGCCAAAACAGTTTAGGCTGAGTAAGGATAATGACGCTGACATGGTGTGGCTATGTGTTCCTGATCTGATGAAACGGGCTTGGAAATCTCTCGCTTATTCTACCTTGACGGGATGGATATCAAAGTTATGACCTGCCGTACATTGCAAAGATGTAAGGTTTGGTGAGTGCTTCTTCACGGTCTGAAACCCGGGTGCCAGATCCCTGAAGTACTCAACCTGGACTGCCAAACCTGTTGAACACCTCAGGGCGTTTTTCCATCCAGATCTTCTGGCACAAGCGGGCGGCTGTCTCATCGATCTGCTCCCCGAGGAAGGGATGCGGAAATTTGGGATAAATCTCCGCCAGCGGAACGACGACAAATGCCTGCTCCCAGTACTTGGGATCACATGACCGATCGTCGAAGATAACAATGTCGATATCCATTGTGCGCGGGGCAAACCTGTCCGCGCTTCTCTGTCGTCCGAGCTCTGCTTCGAGCGGCAGAAGGACTTCTTGTTTTAACTCTTCCGCTTGCATCGAGGTCGACAACAGGACACAGGCATTCAGGTAATTCGGACCTTCAGCGCCGACAGACTCAGACTCCCAGGCGCTCGAAAGCTTCTTGAGCGTCCCATAGTTCTGTAATTGCTCGACCGCATGGATCAGGTGGTATTCCGGCTGGATATTTGACCCCAGGCTTAAATACGCATGATGTAACTCATTCATCTCGGCTGCGTTCGACCTCCACGCCGACCGATTTCGCAAAGCGCACGGCGCCGGGTTTCTCCACGCGCAAAATGACCTTCTGCACGTTGGGGTCCTCCAGGCAGAGTCTTGCCAGGTCGTTTGCCAGCGCCTCGACCGTTAATCGCTCGGCGCTCTCGGCGTGTGCCTGGACCCGTTTGCTCATCGTGCTGTAATTGACGCAATCGACAATGCTATCCGTTTCGGCGGCGCGGCGTGTGTCGGTGAAAATGGTGATGTTGATCAGGATGTCCTGGGCGCGTTTCCGCTCCCAATCGTTGACCCCGATGATGCCTCGAACCAGCAGGTCACGGATGATCACTTTGTCCATATGTCAGTACCTCTATCTTGCGTATAGCCATGAAGTTGAATGAGTTCTTTTGAGGATTATTTACACCAGATGCCGCCCACCATCCAGGTGGATGATTTCGCCGGTGATGTATTCAGGGCAGGTCAGCGCGAAAACCAGAACTCGTTCCACTTCGCTTTGCTCCGCCCAGCGCTGTGCCGGGACATTCTTGATGATATCGGGGTTCTTACGGCCGTCAGAAGGGGGTAGGATCGCGCCCAGGGCGAGTCCATTGACTGTGATGCCCGGCGCCAGGGCGACAGCCAGCGATCTCGTCATTGCCGCGAGCCCCGCTTTGCTGATGGTGTAGGGGAAGTGGTCGGCGCCTGGGCGCAGGGCGCGCCAGTCCAGGATGTTTACAATCCGAGATCCATCCGGTGCCTGTTTGGCAAACGACTGGCTCAGCAGAAACGGGGCGGTCAGGTTGATGTTGAGATGTTTCTGCCAGTCCTCGTAAGATGTATTCTCCGCCGTGAGGGATTCGAAGATAGCGGCACTATTCACCAGCCCGTGGAGCGGCGTTACCTCGTTGATACGTGGAACCAATCCCTGCGCCTGCCCGGGATCGCTCAGGTCAGCATTGAAGATCCAGGCGCGGCGCCCGAGGCGACTGATCTCCTCACGGACTTGCTCTGCTTCTTCATCCGAATGTCCGTGATGCACGACGAGATCCGCGCCGGCTCGGGCGCAAGCCAGCGAGAAGATTCTTCCTACCCGGCGCGCTCCGCCGGTTACTAGAATCGTTTTTCCGGTCAGGGTTTCAGCCATGCTGTGACGATTTTATCACTTCCACGTTTCTAACCGTGTAACCTATTGGTCTGTCCGGGTCGTATTGACTCCGGTTTTTTGTAGTGATAATATCTTTAATGACATTGCGGATGTGATCCATGTATTGTGTCCTCCAATCAGTTCTGAGAAAGGGATAAAGTATGACCACGAATCAAAATCCGCCGATCTACACAGGGGATATTGCCGAACAACAATACGACCCATCCAGTGAATATTCCACCGAAAATCAGGAGATCAACTTTTCCGCCGAGCAGCACGCCATCTGGGCCGACCTGTACGCCGGCATCCATCAGCCTTATCTTATGGAACACATCTGCCAGGAATTCAGGAACGGATTAGCCCTCCTGGAACTGGACCCGCATCAAATCCCAACGGTCGCACACCTGAACAGCCGCATCACCCCGCAGACGGGCTGGCATATCGAGCGTACAGTCGTCCGTTACACCCTGGCGGATGACTGGTACAAGAAGTTCTCGCAGCGCACCTTTCTGATCACCGACTACCTGCGGACGCGTGACCAGATCGAGTTTACGCCCGAGCCCGATATGTTCCATGACATCTTTGGGCACCTGCCATACCTGACCATGGAATTCTACGCGCGGATCGAGGACAAGTTCGCGCCGGCGTATGTGAAGGCAACCACGGACGAGCGGGAAGTGATCAAACGCCTTGCCTGGTACAGCACCGAATTTGGGCTGCTGGTCCAGGATAATCGCTTCAAGGTCTTTGGGGCAGGCATTATCTCAGGGCGCGCGGAGCTCGCCAATGCCATTATGGAATTTTACAGGCTTTCGCGTGAGAGTGTAATCGATTACACCGGCAATATCTTTGAGCAGCTCAACGAGCATTTCCTCGCCCATAAAGATGAGATCCATCGCATCATCGAGGGTGTGAACCAGCTTCATCGGCGGGGACAAATGTCCTCGCAGGATGAAGGCTGGAATGTTGTACACTCGCTCTATGGGTCCCTGGGAATCAAGCGGGTGGACTACTTTGGCGGGGACGTGATCCTGGCGCCTTTTGATATCGAGACGATTGCGCTGATTCCCAAAACCGTCTATGCGTTCAATCCGATGTTCTTTGTCTGTGAGTCGGTTGAACATATGGACGCGCTGCTCGATTCATATCTGAAGCCGATCGCCCTGCGCAATTAACCAAATCCATCGCGGCTCACATCTGTGGCGCGGAATTCCTGGTGCTCTATATTCCGGAGTCCCTTGCCTCTCGCAAGAGCCGCTCACTGACAAATAGGGCTGTTGCGAGAACGATCCAGGCGATGACCTGTGCCACGCGCCAGCCTCCCATGACCAGTGTGCTATCCCCACGGAAGCCCTCCAGGAAGAGGCGCGCTGCGGCGGTCAGCGCTGTAAAGATGAGGAATAGCATGCCGGGCGGTGAAAGCGTTTTACGGAACCAGATAAGGCAGAATATCAGCAATGAGGCCGCCAGCTGATAGATTTGGCTGGGATGCCGGACTGCTCCCCAGAGCTCGACTCCCCAGGATGAATCGGTCGGGCGTCCGAAGGCTGTGCCGGCCGCGAGATGGGAGAGAGCTACGCCAACAGCCAATGCTGCGGCAAAGGGGGTCAACGCATCGAGGGTGGAACGGATATGAAGATTATGACGTGACGCATACATCCAACCTGCAGCAACTGCCATGAGTAGCCCTGCAAGCGGGTCGAACAGATCCAGGTTGAGTGAAATCAGGCTCGATGGGCTTTGCACAAATGCGGGGAGATGCAGCAATGCATAAATCAGGCGTCCCCCGGCAAGATAAGCCATGAGGCTGAAAAATACCAGATTGTTGAGCGACTCTTTGGAGACGTGGTGTCTCTCTGTCCGCTTTTCGGCAAGTGCCAGCCCAACCCACAGGGCGGCAAGCACCAGGATGAGATGGCGCGGCGGAGCGAAGATTGATTGAAAAAGCTCGATCACTCCAGGATCGCCTCGATACGTGTTCGTAAAAGTGCTTCTGACATCGGTCCTCCGATGACCACTTCATTGATGGTGCCATCGCGCCGGATAAAATAGGACGAAGGCAGGGAGCGCATTTGATAAGCGTGTGCCATCACGCCACTATCGTCCAGCAAAATGGGGAAGCTCAGGCCTTGCTCCTCGACGAATGGCACCACCCGGAGGGGATCGTCCTGATAGGTCATATTGACTGCCAGGACCGTGAAACCCTCGTCCTGATATTCCTGGTAAACCTCTTCAATGGATGGCATCTCCTCCCGGCACGGAGGACACCAGGTTGCCCACAGATTGATGAGAACAGCCTGGCCGCGCAAATCCGAGAGCCGAACGGCCTTGCCATCCGTTGTATTCAGACTGAAATCGGGTGCAAGAAAGTCCTTTTGCGGAGCGGCAACCGGCCCGGTCGTGGCTGAGTTGGCGCCGTCCCTGCTAACATAGATCCAGACCAGGCCAAGCGCCAGGACAATCAAATAGGTAATTCGACGGTTGCGCGATTGCATAAGCAAATTGTACTTGTTGGTGATATCAGCGCGAAGGAAATTCTACTTTGTATCGATCCAGGTCGCTAACCGCCCGCCCTGTCTATCCAGCCATGCCAGGGTGACACGCCCAGCCGGGTCTACGACCAGAACCGGTTTGCCCGGGTTGCCGCGTGTTGCGTCGGTATTATCGGCGATGATGTGCGGGGGCGCAAAGGTTTGGCCTCCATCGTCGGAGGTGGTGTAGTATAGAAATGCATCGCGCGTTTCTTGTGCCTGGGCTTCCCAGGCAACGTGAATCCTGCCGCCCGGACCGACAGCTACGCTGGGCAGCGTGTGATGCATCTCCTGATCAGGATTGATCCGGACATTGGGGGAAAAGGCTTCTCCACCATCCTCGGACTTTGCCAGCCAGATATCGCCGCGGCTGAAAATACCTGCCGGCTCATGGCGGCCATCCATCCAGGCAACGTATAGCTGATCATCGGCGACTCCCAGGGATGGGCCGGCAATGGGACATGCCGGCAGGTACCAGTGGGCGTCACTGACGCGACGGATGGGTGTGAACGTCTCGCCGTCATCCCTGGAGTGGATCATTACAATATCACGGATATCCCCCTGCTCGTTGCCTGGCTCGAGGCTGCGATAAGCTATGTGCACTGTTCCATCTGTTAGCCGAATTTGGGGTTGGCAACACTCGCATGATCCCGTACCGATGCTCATGGCCTCCGTGAACGTCGCGCCGCCATCACGGGAACGAGAGAACTTCAATTCACTATCGTTGAGCCATGCCAGCAAAGGATTGCCCTCTCGATCCAGGGCGACCTCTACCATAGCAACTTCTCCTTCGGGTTCCGTAGCGACCAGCGCTCCAGGCGTAAAAGTTTCTCCGGAATCCCCCGAGACCGCGTACCAGACGTTAGCCCCGTGGAAATCGGGCGGCATTTCCAGCCAGGCGATCGCCACTCGTCCGTTGGCATCTGCCGCAATGGCAGGACGTTCGATGGGCAGCACGTGCACAGGCACATCGCCGGTTGCCAGGACCGGCTCGCCGAAGGTTTGACCGCCATCTGTGGAGTGTGACACGAACAGACTGTGACCTTCTCCGTAGATCAGATAAAGAGCTTCATCGGGGGCAACCGCCAGAGACAGTGAGCGCGCTCCAGGAACATCCTCGACCTGAAACTCCAGAACGGACGGCTCGGTCATTGCCTGCGTGGCGATGCTGACCGGTGTGGATGTAGGCGAGGAAGTACATCCTGTGATCGACACGATGGAGAACGTAATTAACATTCGAAATTGGATAATCCGCATGGCTGGACCTCCAAAACAAATCGCTTCCGGCTTCGACACTCAATTTTATGATGAGAGCTAGCGGTCTGCAACGTTCCAGAGAAGCATTCTGTTCCTCTCAATCCATTCACCTTTTATGCAAGACGGTTGCATTGCTGCCTCTTTTCGGCTACACTCAAATTGAATATTCCGGATGAGAGGAAGTCTATGATGTCTCCCGATTCTATCATCTTCGCCGGGGTGGAGCTTTCCTCCGGGCGCAAGCCTGTGACCTTTGCGGCGCTGAACGAAGATCTGAAGGTTACCAGGATGGAGCAATGGAGTGTGTCCGAGGCGCGCGTTTGCTTGAACGACTTGGGAAGCCTCTGGCTCGCTATGAGCATGGCCCCGGTGGACCGGCCCATCGAGCAGGACTTCAGGAAAAAAGCCGTTGAGGCTGATTTTGCGCTCTATCCCGCAAGAGGTGATTCAAAACAGCTGCTCATGACGAACGCCCACGATTGTTTTCAAGCATTGATCGGGCAAAAACCCCTATCCCGGCGCAGCCTCGAGGGGCGTCTCCAGCGCAGTGCGATCCTCTATGAGCAGGGTTTGCAGATCAAAGATCCTATCGATGTGTTCGAGGAAATCACCCGCTTCAAATTAATGCAGGGCATTCTCCCACTTGAAGACGTTCCTTCCCCGAAAGAGCTGGATGCGCTGGCGGTCGCGTATGTTGCCTGGTTGGCTGTTAATCGACCGGGTCAGATTGTTTTGAGGGGTGGCTTTGTCTTACCGGCACAAGAGTAAAGCTTTCCCGGTTGTGAAAATCGGCTTGGGGACCAGGGTGGGTTAATGCCCAGTACGTTTCATTACCATCTTTCATATGGACGACCGCAGTTACCCCCATCTCGAGAGGCTCTTCATATTGAAGCATGGAACGCAGGTCTACGGCGGCCTGCAAGCTGAATGCCTCTGTTGCCCTGTGTATCTTACGCCGCACTGACTGTATCGACGCTTCTTCCTGGAAGTCGATCCGCCTGTAGGCTTCCATGCGATACACATTCCAATCTCCGGCCGGAGAAAAATTGAATTCCCAGTATTGTGGCCGGCCTTTGAGCGCCAGAAAGAATTCAAAGCAGGTCTGCTTCCAGAGCTCGTCTTTGCGCCTCGGGCTTGCCGACTCTGCTGGCAGAAAAACCATATGCAGATCGCCCGCCAGTACATAGCGTACAGTCAGCCAGCTTTCCAGCATTGTCACCCAACCGCTGATCGTAATGGCAGGTATAAGCCGCGCAGGGAACGGAATGAGGGAAAACGATTGATCAGGCATTTGGTGATGAGATAATATCCTGGATAATATGACGCAGGTCGGCTTCGTGCTTTTCGATGGATTCAGTCAACTTGAATTGGACCAGTGCGCGCTGCAGATTGTGCTCCGTATGTTTGATTTTGAAGTACACATTTCCTGCCAGATAATCTGCGAAGAAGCGAACCCCAAGCTCAAAGGTCAGCAGGCGGATGGCGTCATAAAGGTATTCATAATCGGCAGCCGTAAGGAAGCGGCGCGCCTGGGCTAGGTACCCCTCCAGGATCGCCGCGCCGATCTCGGGGTCGAACTCGACGGCTTCCCAGTGCTCGGTTTCCTCGCCGAGTCGGTTGCAACCAGATCGCATGCAATCCCCGATATCGTAGTGCACCAGTCCTGGCTTGACCGTATCCAGATCTACGAGGCTGACGGCGCGGCCCGTGGTCTGATCGATCATCACGTTGTTCACTTTCGGGTCGCCATGCACGGGCCGGAGCTGAAGTTTCCCCTGCTGGCGGGCGTGCTCGAGCACATGTGCAAATTCGCGCCGCTGCTCGATGAACTGGATGCAGTATTTCACCTCCGCGCTGGATTTGAACCCATTCTTCGAAAATGCCCCATCGTACTGCTTAAGATAATGGGGCATAATGTGGAAGCCCTCGAGTGTGTCGGCGAGCTGCTCCACAGCCAGGTCGCTGATCAGGTACTGGAACGTACCCAGGGCGTATCCCACTTCACGGGCAAGCGCGGGGTCTGAAATTGTTTCGTACGACCGCGCGCCATGCACATAACTGATTGCCCGCCAGAACTTGCCCTCTGAATCAATGTAGAAATCCTGACCATCACAGGCTGGAATGACGCGCGGCATTTCCCAGTGCTGGGTGAGGGCATCGTCGCGAGCGCGTCTGCGCATGTGATCGGTGAACCGTCGCATGTTCTGCATGATCAGAGTGGGCTGTTTGAAGACGCGCGTGTTGATACGCTGTAACACGAACTGCCGGTCTTCTGGCAGGGCTGCATCCGTGCAGACCAGGTAGGTGTCGTTGATATTGCCATTGCCAAATTCCCGAACGTCGGTTACGGGCACGGCAGAAAATTGTTGAGCGATCCAGGTGTTGGGGTGCAAGTGCATTCTCCAAAAGGATTGTTTTTATGATTATATCCCTCCTCTGCCAATGGTAAAATGAAGTGTAACTTTAAGGAGCAGGGAGCATATGACAGACGACCTACAGACTCGCGCAATCAACACTATTCGCTTTCTTGCAGCGGATGCGGTCCAGCAAGCCAATTCGGGACACCCCGGGCTTCCGATGGGGGGCGCGGCAATGGCGTTTACCCTGTGGACGCGCCATCTGCGCCACAATCCACGCAACCCGAAGTGGGCGGGGCGCGACCGTTTTGTGCTTTCCGGTGGGCACGGGTCCATGCTGCTTTATGCGCTGCTGCATTTAACGGGATACGATCTTCCGTTGGACGAAATTAAGAACTTCCGCCAGTTCGAGAGCAAGACGCCCGGGCATCCGGAGTATGGTCTGACACCGGGTGTAGAGACTACGACAGGTCCGCTGGGACAGGGTTTCGGTCAAGGGGTGGGCATGGCAATGGCAGCTACTCATCTGGCTGCGCAGTTCAATAAGCCCGGGCATGAGATCATCCAATCGTACATTTATGGTATCGTCACCGATGGCGATCTCATGGAGGGCATCTCCTCCGAAGCTGCCTCCCTGGCAGGACATCTACAGCTGGGTCGGCTCATCTACCTCTACGATGACAACCACATCTCCATTGACGGCTCCACCGACCTGGCTTTCACCGAAGATCGAGGCGGCCGATTCGAGGCGTATGGCTGGCATGTGCAAACCATTGCAGATGGCAATGATGTGGAAGCGGTCCATGTTGCTATCGAGGCTGCTAAGGCGGACCCGCGCCCGTCCCTGATCGCGGTCCGCACGACGATTGGCTTCGGCGCACCGAAACGGCAGGGTACGGCAAAGGCACATGGCGAGCCCCTTGGTGATGAAGAGCTTAACGCCGCCAAGGAGAACCTCGGTTGGCCCCCGGAACCCCGTTTCCTGATCCCGGGCGATGTGATGGAGTTCTATCATGAGGCGGTAGATCGCGGTCGCGAGATCGAGGCAGAATGGACGCAGCGTTTCGAAGCGTACAAGCAAGCCTTCCCTGATCTGGGGGCTGAGCTGCAGAGGCGGCTGGACCGTAACTTACCCGATGGTTGGGATGCAGACTTGCCCGAGTTTCCCGCGGACGAGAAGGGCATGGCAACCCGTTCCTCTTCTGGGAAAGTGCTCAATGCCTTGTCGGCAAAGCTGCCGGAGCTGGTCGGCGGCTCGGCGGATCTGACACCTTCGAATAACACAAAGTTCGACGAGGCTGGCGACTTCCAGAAGGATAACCCGGGCGGGCGGTACTTCCGCTTTGGAGTGCGGGAGCATGCGATGGGCGCGGCGCTCAACGGCATCAATCTGTTTGGCGGGCTGATCGCTTATGGCGGCACGTTCCTGGTCTTTTCGGATTACATGAAGCCCGCCATCAGGATTGCGGCTATCTCAGGTATCCCCTCGATTTTCGTATTTACGCATGACAGCATCGGTCTGGGCGAGGATGGTCCCACGCACCAGCCCATCGAGCATTTGATGGCATTACGCGCTGTGCCGAATTTACTCGTCATCCGACCCGCAGATGCAAATGAAGTCGCGCAAGCCTGGAAAGTTGCCATCACCCAGACTGCCCGTCCCACGGCACTGGCTCTCACCCGTCAAAATGTTCCCACACTTGAAGGAACACAGCATGAGATGTTAAGCAAAGGCGCCTATGTATTAAAAGACTTCGGTGAAAATCCGCAGCTGATCCTGATCGCTTCGGGCTCAGAGGTCAGCCTGATTTACGAGGCAGCGGAACAACTATCTGCGGAAGGCATCGCAGCCCGGATCGTCTCCTTCCCCAGCTGGGAGCTTTTCGAGCAGCAGGATGAAGCTTACCGCGAGTCCGTGCTGCCAAAACACCTCACCGCTCGGCTGGCGGTCGAGGCCGGAGCCACCCTTGGCTGGGAACGTTACGCCCGCGCGGTGATAGGCATCGATCATTACGGCGCCTCCGCCCCCTATAAAGTCATCTTCGAGAGATTTGGCTTTACAGTCCAGAACGTCGTTGCCAGGGCAAAGCAGTTGTTGTAAGGGCTGTGCTGGTTAAGTCCTCCGTGTTCTTGGAGCCTATCGAAACCTGCACTTAACCAAAAAATTTACTTGAATCTTGGTGGTTTCCATACCGTCACAGCACGGGGCAGGTTGGGCCCCTCTAACCACCGCTTGAGGTGATATGAAAGTTGCTGTTGGATTTGACCATGCCGGTTTTCCGTTGAAGAAGACCGTGCTCGAAGCGATTCGCGACGCGGGGCATGAGCCCATCGATCTCGGCACCGATAGTTCCGAGCCCGTGGATTTTCCTGATTTCAGCGAGAAAGTGGGACGCGCCGTACAGAGCGGCGAAGCGGAACGCGGCCTTCTCGTCTGCGGCTCAGGGGTCGGCGCCTGCATTGCCGCGAACAAGATGAAGGGTATCTTCGCCTCGATCTGCCACGATACGTACTCTGCTGCACAGGGGGTGCAGCATGACGACATGAACGTGCTCTGCCTGGGTGGGCGTGTGATCGGTCCTGAGCTCGCAACTGCTCTGATCAAAGCGTTCCTGGAGGCCCGTTATATGGGCAACGACCCAGGTGGGGAACGACTGGCGCGCCGTGTCGATAAGATCCACAAAATGGAAGCCGGTGAATCGGTTCTGTAAGGATGAATGAAAGGGTAATGATGACCTCTCCAATCGAGAAATTGACCGCCCTCGGGCAGTCGCTCTGGCTGGATAACATCCAGCGCAACCAGCTGGAAAACGGGGAATTGAAACTCATGATCGAGCGCGGCGACATCCGCGGCATGACGTCCAATCCGAGTATTTTCAACAATGCCATTGCGAAGACCAAAGATTATGACGCGGCCCTCAAGTCGCTTGCCTGGGCAGGCTGGGACGCGGAGAAAATCTTCTGGCAGCTGGCGATCGAAGATATCCGTGCCGCCTGTGATTTGTTCCAGCCGCTCTACGAAGAGACGAATGGCGCGGATGGGTTCGTCAGTCTCGAGGTCAGCCCTGATATCGCCGACGACACCGAGGCAACCGTCGCCCAGGTGGAACAGCTCTGGGCGCGGGTTCGGCGTCCGAACCTGATGGTCAAGATTCCCGCTACGGAGGCGGGTATCCCTGCCATTCGGAAAGCGATTGCGGTGGGGATCAACGTCAATGTAACCCTCATCTTTTCGCTGAAGCGTTACGCCGAGGTGATGGAAGCGTATCTCAGCGGTCTCGAAGATCACCTGGCTGCCGGGCATTCCATTCATCACATCGCCTCGGTCGCCTCCTTCTTCGTTTCGCGTGTCGACTCCAAGATAGATCCGCAGCTTGGGGATGATTCGGATCTCAAAGGGAAAGCCGCTATCGCTAATGCGAAACTTGCCTACGATGAATTTCAAAAGATTTTTTCCACTCGACGCTGGGAAAACCTTAAAGTCAAGGGAGCGCGTGTTCAGCGCCCGTTGTGGGCAAGCACCAGCACCAAGAATCCGGATTATCCTGATACGCTCTATGTCGACAACCTGATTGGGCCCGAGACGGTGAACACGGTCCCGCCTGCTACGCTCGAAGCCTTCCGAGAGCACGGTACGGCAAAAGTGACGATTACCCAGGGGGTTGAGCAGGCTCAGGAAACGATCCAACAGATCGAAGCGAGGGGCATCTCCATGGACACGGTGACCGGGGAACTGGAGGCAGAAGGTGTCAAAGCTTTCGCGGATGCCTTTGCGGAGCTGCTCAGAACCATCGATGATCGCCGGGCTACCGCTGCGGCTGCGCTCGGACCCCTGGCAGACTCTGTTGCCCGACGCGTTGCCCAGCTCGAAGCGGATTCGTTTCCGGCACGCCTGTGGCGTCACGATCCGGCGCTGTGGAGCGAGGACCCCGAAGGGCAGGCAGAGGTGCGAAAGCGCATGGGTTGGATGGATTCACCAGACAAGGCGCGCCAGCGGCTGAAGGAGTATCAGTCATTCGCGCAGCAAATTCGCGAGGATGGTATCCGCCGTGTGCTTATCCTGGGGATGGGCGGCTCCTCCCTCACCGCTGAGGTTTTTAGCTCTCTTCAGGCAGCGGCGAAGGTAGAATCACCAGTGTCTCTTGCCATTCTGGATTCTACCGATCCGGAGCAGGTCTCACTGGCGGGCGGGAATTTTCCACCCGATAAAAGCCTGTATATCGTCGCCAGCAAATCCGGCGGCACAGCCGAGGTAATAGCAGCGTTCCATTATTTCTGGGCATTGAGCAACGGTGATGGCTCGCGCTTTGTTGCCATCACAGACCCCGGCACATCCCTTGAAGCTCTGGCGCAACAACATGGTTTTCGCAAGATTTTCTCCGCCGATGAGAGCGTCGGCGGACGTTACTCGGCGCTCACTGACTTCGGTCTTGTCCCTGCAGCGTTGTTGAACATGGATCTCAACCGGTTACTGGACCGCGCGGAGTGGATGAAGCGCCAGTGCGCGGAAAGTGTGCCTGCGGCGCGGAATCCGGGGCTTGCCCTGGGGACCGTGATCGGTGAAGCTGGGCTGGCGGATCGCGACAAGCTGACCATCCTGGCAGATGCTTCCTTATCGGCGTTTGCCCTGTGGATAGAACAGATCATCGCCGAGTCGAGCGGGAAAAATGGTAAGGGCATTCTCCCGGTGCCGCTAGAGCCGGTCGGCAAGCCCGAGGTCTATGGAAACGACCGGATATTTGTGTACCTGCGCCAGACTGGTGAACTGGACGAAAGCCTGGCAACCTTGCGAGGAGCTGGCCATCCGGTGATCGAGCTTGCCGTCCCTGACCTGTATGAAGTCGGCGCGGAAATGTATCGCTGGGAAGTTGCCACCGCCGTTGCCTGCTCAATCCTGGGTGTGAATGCATTCGATCAGCCCAATGTGGAAATCAGCAAGAAGATCACGAAGTCCAAGATTGCGGACTTTCAGAAAAATGGAAAACTGGGCGAGGGAAAGCCGGCATGGGTGGACAAGGGTGGCGGCGTAAGTGTGTTCTCGGATGCGGTTGTAACCGGTTCGAACCTGTCAGAGATCTTAAGAGATTTTCTGGCTGAGGCGCAGCCGAATGGTTACGTTGCCATCAATGCGTATTTGCCGCGCAATGAAGACATGATTCAAGTACTGCAGGAGATGCGTGTCGCCATTCGCGCCCGGACCGGCAACGCAGTGACGGCCGGTTTTGGTCCGCGCTTCCAGCATTCCACGGGCCAGTTCCACAAAGGCGGACCGGGAAATGCATTGTTCCTGGTCCTTACTGCCGAGTCAGCCGCGGATTTCGAGGTCCCGACCGAAGGCTTGACATTCGGCACGTTGATCCGTGCTCAGGCATTGGGGGATTACGAAGCGCTCATCGAAGCGGGCCGGAAAGTTCTCAGAATACATTTGTTGCAGGTTCAGGACATGCAGGAATTATTGGAGGCGTTGAGATGAATGGAAGACTCAAGTGAATAATCTTGCTTCCGGAAAATGTGTAGCTTGTCGCGCGGGTGAGCCGACTCTTACAGAGCAGCAAATCCAGGAACTATTGCCACAGCTCCATGGCTGGGAAGTCAACGAAGTAGACGGGATCAAGCGGCTGGAGAAGGTGTTTAAGTTTAAGAACTTCGCCCAGGCACTGGAGTTTACAAACAAGATTGGTGCGGTTGCCGAGCAGGAGGACCACCACCCGTTGATTATCACAGAGTGGGGGAAGGTAAGGCTCACTTGGTGGACGCATAAGATCGGCGGCTTGCACAGGAATGATTTCATCATGGCGGCCAAAAGTGATGAAATCATTCATCCATGAAATTGCAGAGACAGAAGCAAATCAGCCGCCGTGATTTCCTAAAGTTGACACGCGTGGCAATGCTGGACCTGGTCTTGCTCGCCGTGGCTGGGGCGGCCTATGGCTTTTTTATAGAGCCTGGCAGGTTTAAGATTGAAACGGTCCGACTGAGACTGCCTCGACTGTCACGGCGATTTTCGGGCATTCGTGTTGTCCAGATCAGTGACATTCACATGGGCGGCTGGATGAACCGTGAGCGTTTGCGCCGGGTGGCAGATCTGGTTTTGGCGGAAAACCCAGATGTTCTTTTGATTACCGGGGATTTCCTTATTGGTCATGAGTACGTAGACATCTCTCACCAGGTAGTGAACGATCTGATCGCGGAATTGATCCCCCTTGCAAGCTCAGTGCCTACCCTTGCCGTGCTCGGCAATCACGATTACTGGACAAACCCGGAAGCAGTCCGTCACGTTCTCAAAGCAGCGGGCGTCAGGGATTTAACGAATCACGTTTTTACGCTCCAGCGCGAGAATGAAAACTTACACTTCTGTGGCGTGGATGATATCTGGGAAGGCGATGTTCGCTTGGACGCTGTCATTGCTCAGCTGAGCGATGAGAGCGCGGCGATTCTGCTCGCGCATGAACCGGACTTCGCGGACACCAGCGCTGCCACAGGCAGATTCGACCTTCAGGTTTCCGGACATAGCCATGGCGGCCAGGTCGTACTCCCCCTGTTGGGTCCGCCCGTGCTGCCGTATCTCGGCCGTAAGTACTCAGGCGGACTATACCATGTGGGAACGATGTTCCAATACACCAGCCGTGGGGTCGGAACCGCCCAGCTGCCCGTGCGCTTAAACTGTCCACCGGAGATTACCGTTTTTGTCCTCGAGGGAGCGGCTGCTTCTACGGAAGCATAGCATGTTGATTATAGGATCATCAGCACTAGCCCGCGCAGCTTGTTGACGGTCGTTTTGAATTGTGGCATAATCGACGCCACGAACAAAGGCGATGAAGAGAACGAGTAGGTCTGGCAGGACTGGCAGCGAGTGTGGCGGAAGGCGGTGAAAGTCACATCAGGACAGCCGATCGAAAATCATCTCGGAGCCGTGAGCAGAAATCGGTTTCTCGACTGAAAGTAAGCAAGCCGGAGTTGTTCTCCGTTAGCAGAACAGGGCGATGTCCGTCGTCCAGTGAGCGTCCCGCCAGAAACGATCAGGGCGGGAAAATCAGAGTGGTACCGCGTGAGCCCTGGCTCTCGTCTCTGTAGGAGATGAGAGTTTTTGTTTTAAGAGTTGTCAGTGCGAATACGGAGGGCGAAGCAATCTCCTGGTGCGCACCGACATGGTCATGTTGGAGGTATGTATGTTCAAACCAGTATCGCCTAAGCTCGACGTCACTTCGATGGAAGAGAACATCCTGAAGTTCTGGAAGCATGCCGATATTTTCAAGAAGACTGTTGAGCAGCACAAAGGTGGACCTGAATATGTTTTCTATGAAGGCCCGCCGACCGCGAACGGAAAGCCTGGCGTGCACCATGTGCTGGCGCGCGCCTTCAAAGACATGTTCCCGCGCTATAAGATCATGCGCGGCTATCATGTCTCTCGTCGCGGCGGCTGGGACACGCATGGTCTGCCGGTGGAGATCGAGGTCGAAAAGCAGCTCGGTTTCAATAACAAACAGCAGATCGAAGCTTACGGCATCGACAAGTTCAACGAGTTGTGCAAGAAGTCAGTATTTACCTACATCCGGGATTGGGAGCGTCTCACTGACCGGATCGCGTTCTGGGTAGATCTGGAAGAAGCCTACGTCACCTACACCAACGATTACATCGAGTCGGTCTGGTGGATCCTGAAGAACTTCTGGGATAAAGACTTGCTCTACAAGGGCTACAAGGTAGTGCCATATTGCCCGCGCTGCGGGACGCCACTTTCAGATCATGAGGTCGCCCTCGGCTATGAAGAAGCCACCGATCCGTCGGTGTTCGTCCGTATGCCGCTGGTCGACCAGCCGGATGTTTCCCTCCTGGTCTGGACAACGACGCCATGGACGTTGCCGGGCAATGTCGCCGTCGCGGCGCATCCGGATGTTGAGTATGTCGTCGTACAACGCGATAATGAGGGCAGCAAGGAAAAGCTCATCCTGGCGAAATCCCTGGTTCAGAAGGTTTTTGGAGATCAAGAGGTTCTGGTGCTGGAGACGCTCAAGGGCAAACGCCTTAGCGGTGTCAGATATCATCCTCTGTTCACCTTCCTGCCGCCGGATAAACCGGCGCATTTTGTCGTACTGGGTGATTTCGTCACGACCGAAGACGGCACAGGTCTCGTGCATATGGCACCCGCCTTCGGTGCAGAAGACATGGATATGGCGCGTGAGCACAACCTGCCCGTGCTGATGACCGTCCAACCGGATGGCACCTTCATCCCCGAGGTGACGCCCTGGCGCGGCCAGTTCGTCAAAGATGCCGATCCGCTCATCATCCAGGATCTGCGTGCCCGCGGTCTGTTGTTCAAAGCAGAAGCCTACACCCATACGTATCCATTTTGCTGGCGCTGTCATACGCCGCTCCTGTATTACGCCCGCGAGTCGTGGTATATCCGCACGAGCGCGTTCCGCGAACGGTTAGTGGAACTGAACAACACCATCAACTGGGTGCCGGAACATGTCAAGAGTGGTCGTTTCGGAAACTGGCTCGAAAACAATATCGACTGGGCGTTGAGCCGCGAGCGCTACTGGGGCACGCCGCTGCCCATCTGGGAGTGCGAGTCGTGCCGGTATCGCGAGGGGGTGGGGTCTGTCCAGGAGCTCTCTGAGAAGGCGGGCCGGGATCTGAGCGACCTCGACCTGCATCGTCCGTACGTGGATGAGGTTCACTGGGACTGTCCGGATTGCGGCGGCAAGATGAAGCGCGTCCCAGACCTGATCGACGTCTGGTTCGATTCCGGATCCATGCCGGTCGCGCAGTGGCACTATCCGTTCGAGAATAAGGAAAAGTTCCAGCAACAGTTCCCTGCGGATTACATCTGCGAAGCCGTGGACCAGACGCGCGGCTGGTTCTATTCCCTTCATGCGATCAGTACCCTGTTGTTCGATGAGATCTCTTTCCGAAATGTCATCTGCCTGGGCTTGATCCTCGATGGCGAAGGTCAGAAGATGTCCAAGAGCAAAGGCAATATCATCGCTCCCTGGGACGTGTTGAACGTCCACGGGGCAGATGCCTTCCGCTGGTATCTCTACACGGCGACTCCGCCGGGACAGGAACGGCGCTTCTCGTCGGATTTGGTGGGCGAGGTGATACGCAGTTTCACGCTCACGTTGTGGAACGTGTATTCGTTCTTCGTGACTTATGCGAATCTCGACAAACCGACTGTCACGACCCTGCCCATCGCAACCGGCGATCTTGATCGCTGGCTTCTTTCAGAGCTGAATGTGCTTGTCCGTGACGTGACGGAAGCCTATGAGAACTACGATGTGCCGAACGCTACGCGCCCTATCGAGGCGTTTGTTGAGAAGCTATCCACGTGGTATCTGCGCCGTTCACGCCGTCGGTTCTGGAAGTCTGAGTCCGATTCCGATAAGCAGGCTGCATACTCCACACTTTACACGGCGCTGGTCACCGTAGCGAAATTACTCGGACCCTCTATGCCGTTCCTCGCAGAAGAGCTCTATCAGAACCTGGTGCGCTCCGTCGACGAGGCGGCTCCCGAGTCGGTTCACCTGGCGGAATGGCCTGTCGTCCTGCCTGAAATGATCGATGAGTCGCTCAACCGCGACATGGAGCTGGTGATGCGATTGGTTTCCCTTGGGCACTCGGCCCGGCAGAAAGCCAATCGTAAGGTCCGTCAGCCGCTAGCGGAGGCAGCTTTTTCTGTGGGCAATGCCTCCGAACGGCGGGCGGTCGAGACGTATGCCGATCTGTTTGTGGATGAGCTCAATGTGAAGCATGTCCGTCTGCTGGATAGTTCGACAGAGGCGATCTCGCACACCGTCAAGCCTCTTCCCAAGCAGCTGGGCCAGAAATATGGCAATAAGTTCCCGGCGATCCAGAAGGCGATCCTGGCGATGAATCCTGAAGATGCTGCCCATACCTTGCTGGGAGGTGAGGCCTTGCAGGTGCAGGTCAACGGTGACTCGTATCGTGTGCTTCCCGAAGAAGTGGAGGTCAAGGCGCTTGCCAAAGAAGGCTTCGCAGTGGCCGAGGAAGGCGCCTATGTCGTGGCACTGGTCACCGAGCTGACGCCGGAGCTTGTGCAGGAAGGGCTGGCGCGCGAGTTCGTGCGCCGCGTTCAGGACCTGCGCAAGAGCGCGGACCTAGACGTGGCCGACCGCATCGATCTCTTTATCGAAGCCTCCCCCGATTTGCAGGCGGCGATCGAGGCGCATCGCGGCTACATCACGACCGAGACGCTGACCTCCAGCCTGGCGTTTGAAAGCCCGCCGGCGGGTGCTTCCGTAGTGGAGGATAGGTTTGACAGTGAAACCCTCATGGTCGGTCTGGTGAAACGATAATTTTGAAAGGCGTGACGAGTGTGCGTGTCACGCCTTTGCCTTTATAATTGCCGGACTGAGATTTATTACTGAGGTGCACAATGTTCGAAAAATTCCCGTTGCCTATTAAGCAATTCCTGGCTTGGAGCGTACATCTTCTTACAGCCACAGGCGCGGTCTGGGGATTCTTAACGTTACTCGCGATTTTTGAGCAGAACTGGCGTGCCGCGATTATCTGGATGATCGTCGCTATGTTTGTGGACGGCTTCGATGGCATGCTGGCGCGCTGGTTCCGCGTGAAACAATACGCCCCGGGTCTGGATGGCGGCTTACTCGATAACATTATCGATTATCTCAACTATGTTGTGGTAGCAGCCCTGATTCTTATCAAGGCTCCCGGTCTGCTGCCGGCTGGTTGGGAGATGGCGGGTGCAATTTCGATCCTGCTGACATCTGCATACCAGTTTACCCAGATCGACGCCAAGACGGATGAGCAATCATTCTTCTTCAAGGGGTTCCCCTCTGTCTGGAATTTTCTGGTGATCTACTTGATGCTGCTCGGGCTGAACCCGTGGGTGAATCTGGTACTGGTGCTCATCTGCAATATCCTGGTGTTTGTGCCGGTGAAATATATCTACCCAACTCGCAATTCGCGTCTGCGGCGGCTCACACTGGTCCTGACGTATCTATATGGCGCCATTGGAGTATGGGCTCTGATGCAGTACCCGTCTGTGCCACAGTGGGTCGTCTGGATCTCTCTGGTCTACGTAGGATATTACGCGCTTCTCAGCTTTTTTCCGCTGATCGGACGCGTGAAACCCGCCTAGGGGTCATGCATATTGAAAAAGCCTCCGAGTTAACTGAGGAGCTTTATATAGCGGTGCAGCGCCTGGTTCCACAGCTTGGCGCTCACAAAGTCCCTCCCACTCGTGGAGAGATGGAAGAGCTTATTCGTTCTCAAGCCTCCACACTCCTGGCTGCGCGTGAGCCTGATCGCCGAAGTCCTGTAGTGGGCCTGTTATGCCTGACGATTTATCGTGTACCGACGGGACTGCGATCGATCATCGAAGATGTAGTCGTAGACGAAGATCAACGGGGGCGCGGGATCGGGAGGGCGCTGGTCGAACATGCAATCGAGCTAGCACGCATAGCAGGTGCAGAGGGGGTCTCGTTGACGTCGAATCCAAAGCGAGAGGCTGCAAATCGACTGTACCGGTCCATGGGGTTTGAATTGCGCCAGACGAACGCATATTTCTATCGACTCAAATAGAACTGGCAAGTCAGAACAGCTTGCCTGTTATCAAGCTTCGTGCAATCACAGGGGGCGGAATTGATCATAGTCGCGCGGGGTATCGAGGTCGGTCAAAATGCTGGCTGTATCTACATTTACGTAATCAATTTCTGCCGAATGGTTGTTGAGAAAATCGCGCGGTGAGGCGGGTTGTCTCAGGCTCATTAATTCTTCCCACAGTGGACGCGCAACCAACCACGGATGTCCGCGCCGCTTTTCGAAGCTTGGCACCACCAAAGCGGATCGATTCTGCCTGTAAGTCTCAGTTACCAGGCGGACTGTGCTCTTCTGGACCTGGGGCTGGTCACCGAGCCCTACAAGGGTTGCCCATGTCTCAGATTTCATATTTCTCAAGCCGCGCTGCAGCGATGACAGCATTTCTCCGTTTTCATATTCCTCGTTATGAATGAATCGGATCGAATAAGATTGGAGCAAATTTTCCACCTGCTGGCGGGCTCCACCTGTCACAACGAGGATGTCCTCGATTCCCGCACTTTGAAAGACCGTGATGACATGCTCGATCACTGTCAGCTTTCCCCACGGCAGGACCAACTTTGGCTGCCCCATCCGCCGGGATTGGCCTGCAGCGAGGATAACGGCAGCAATCATAGTGAGTTATCGGAAATCAGGCGCTGGTACATTTCCGGGGTATCCACGTCGAGGAGCAGTCTGTCGTCGTGCCAGGGTAGATATTCTACGCGGTGCTTGTGAAAGACGGCTCGCCCGCCGACATCACCCGAGATCTGTAACAGGTCATTGAACGTGACGCGATCAAACAAAACCGGATTGGCACGCTGATCCATGACCATCGGCGCGACGATGGGACAGAGACCTTCTGCGTGTTTGTCTACCAGAGCGCGAAGAATGGATGGAGTAACCTGCGGCTGGTCTGTCAGCAAGAAAACCACCCCTCCCGGTGGTACCTGGCTTTCAGTTGGAGACTGAGAAGTAGAAATGAGGGATGCTACTCCAACCCGGATTGAGCTTCCCTGCCCGCTCGCCCAGTCCTGATTTTGGATCAACCTGACCCTTAGATCAGCGACCGAGGCCCCGACCTGCTCGGCATGAGCGCCAGTCACCACAACAACCGGATCCAGGCCCGCCTCCAGCGCGGTCTTAGCGACCACACGGACAAACGACTGGCCTCTCCAATCTAGCAATTGTTTAGGTTGCCCAAAACGGGTCGAGCCGCCGGCAGCAAGGATAATTCCCGCGATGCGTTCGTACACGGCGAAAATTCTTTCCTGGGATAGGCTCGAAATAATCGCTGCATGATATGCCGGGAGCAGCGCCTGGGCTATTCCTCGGGCAGCGGACTGAATCCCATCTGTATCTGCCTGATTTAAGAGAACTACTCTGCGCGCCGAAAGTGGAATGTTCTTCAATCCCCCGTCTGGATGCATTAACAGGCGGACAATCGAGTCGGGTGTTACAGGCTCATTCAGCATCAGCCCACTCAACTTTGAAAAACGCTCGGCTCGATGCACATGTTCACCGTTTAGCGGCTGCCCGAGACCTGCGAGTCCCGCGACCTGTACAACCAGGTCTACAAAAGGAGGGATCGGGGGTTCATGGTCCGCCCATGCCTTCAACGGTTTGCCTCTTGAGCCATCCGCTTCGATGAGCAGCGGGATGGAATGATGACCGCAAAGCTTGTGAAGCCGCTTTAGAAGGGAGTCATCGATCGGCCTTGTCCTGTCCCCATCCAGCTCTCCAGTGATGAGAATGGTGCCTTTCAATCCAGCCTCTATTGTCTCAAGGGGATCATGAGTATGCATGATCAGATGCTGGTCGGCGAGCCGAGTCTGCCATGCTCCGAGGTGGGATGTGGCCGTGATAATCACCGGCGGAGGCCATCCTCTTGCCAGCTGAAACATGGCCGTAGTCTTGCCACCCGCGCCAACAAAAGCGACCGTCTGTGAAGGCTGCGCGCGCAATGCCTGAGCCAGTGACACATTCATACGCGCGATTATACATCGTTCGATTTTTGATGATGCATTCCACAAACGTGCATCCCATCACAAGGTAAGGTATAATAGCCGCGTTATGCATGAGATTGTATAACAAGATTACACCAAGGCTGAGTAATGGTTAGCGACCCACTTATTTCCACAGACTACTGGACCGATCTCCAGATCACACAGCAAGACGTTGAATTCCTCCATAATCATCTCTTCGAACTAGAAACCCCGTTGACTGTACGCGAGCTTGTAGCAGTATTCGTCAACGAACGTGTTCGAGCGGAGCGTCTTGCCACACAGCAGCGCCGCCAGGCTGGCGGCAAAACGTATTTTCCAAAAGACGCTTATCAAGTCGGTGATGAGCTCATCTTTCCGGCACTGAATTGGAACCACGGCACGGTCACTTCCATCCGACCTGGGACGAACCCTGAGATCGGTGCCTTTGATGTTCTGACCGTTGACCTGGGTAATGGGGCAGAGCGTCTTTTTGCTGCGAATCTTCCCGACCATGCGTTGAACGATCAGCCCGCGACGCCAGAAGACGAAGGCTCTGATGCCGAGGCCGTGCTCCAGCAGCACGCCCATGCCCTTGAGCAGAAGATCGAGGAGGCGTTCAGTGCTGGAGACGAAATTGTGCAAATTGCCGGACGCTGGTTCCCGCGTGCCCTGCTCATCGATGTGAACGTGGGGCATCTGAATCTGGCGGAAGCCGTGCTGGATCTGGCAGGCGGCGAACCACTTCCCACCTCCGCGTTGCTTAAAGATGTGGCGCTTCCGGATGGAGTCAATCCCAAGCTGGCAGAGTTCTCGCTTAATTACGCGCTCCAGGAAGACGAGCGCTTCGATGAGGTGGGTCCAGCTGGGGAAGTTTTATGGTGCTTGCGGCGCCTGGAGCCGGAAGAGGTGCGGGATGTGCCTTTGCACCTGCGCTATGCGCCCATTCAGTATGAGCGCTCCGCACTCACTTCGCAAATGCTGAATCTCATTGCCCAGCTCGACGATGAGTTAAGTGTGACGACTCCTGAGCCAGCCACGGAGGTCAAGGAAGTAACGGTGGCTCTCATTTATCCACATTTGCGCGCAGGCACATTACCGCTTTCGGCTCGGGTCCGGCCCCTATTTCCAACCGCCTACGAGTCACCGCGTGTCCGCTTTACGCTGGTAGATGGCAGGACCAAGCAGCGCATGCCTGGCTGGGTCGTCCGCGAGCATGGCTATGTATATGGTCTGCGTGAATGGTACAAGGCAAATGATTTGATGCCCGGCAGTCTCGTCCGTATCCGGCGTGGAGAACGCCCGGGGGAGGTTCTGATCGAAGCGAAGACCTATCGCTCAACGAAGGACTGGGTCCGTACGGTGATCGTTGGGGCCGACGGAGGTATGGTCTTTGCGTTGCTGAAGCAGCCCATTTCGGCGGAATTCAATGACCGCATGGCGTTCGCAATCCCCTCGATGGAGGCGGTGGACCAGCTCTGGCTTCAGGACAGAAAGCGTCCCTTCGAAAGATTGGTCGCCGATATGATCCGTGAGATGTCCAAGCTTACACCGCAGGGTCATGTGCATGCCCAGGAATTATATTCCGCGGTAAATATCGTCCAGCGTGTTCCACCCGAGCCTCTGCTGGCATTGATGGCAACCAGTGATAACTTTACGCACGTAGGTGATATGCATTTCCGCTTGACAGAGTTGGAGTGAGCATGGTGGTAGAAGGAAAGCGTTTTAGCCTCGTCAAACCGAATGTCAATACGCCGTTCCACATCGATTTCGATTGGTGGAAAAAGAATGAGCGTGATTGGCATGTATATTTACGCACCCTGCTGTGCGGTGAACATCAGGCGACGTTTGAAAATACAGAGGAGGGCCAGACGATAGACTGGGTGGATCCGGCCACGGCGGAAGTCAAGCCGGTGGATGGGATTCAGCATGCCCTGATGACCCACTGCGTGAAGCAACCGGACTTTCTGACGGAATACACGGCGCTGGTCGAGGCCGTTTTTCGTCTTTTCCTGACCAATGGCAATCAACCCATGACCTCAAGCGATTTAGCTGCAAGGCTGAACCGCCCTCCCGAAACGATCTTGAGAACACTGGCAGGCGCCAGGGTGTATAAAGGGATCAGGCCCTACAGCGCTTAGTTCTATGGGTATCAAGGGGTGTCGATTGCCTGATTTCAAGGACGTAATACAATTGCACTGCCAGCCCCTGTAGCTCAACGGACAGAGCAGCAGCCTTCAAAGCTCTACGTCAAAGAGCTACAGGGCTTAAATTAAAAACCCCTAGAAAATGCCACTTTTTCAACCGAAAGGTGGCGTTTTCGACTCAAAGTGGAGCTTAGTTGTAGCTTGAGGAGTCAGAATGGAAATGAGAGTTTGCACAATAGGAACCGTGTGTGGTGGGGAACCTCAGCCGATTGAAAACTTTCCCTGGAAATCAAGGCTTCTCGGGAAATGACACGCTGTTTGTAAAGCCTGCACAGCCGAACGAAGCAAAAGGCTCTACAACGAAGACAAGCAAAGCCAGATAGACAGGGTGCGTATAAACAACCAGAGATCTCGGCAAACTGCTAGAGGTTTTGTATGGGAGTATCTATCTACTCACCCAAGTTCAAATTCCTAGTGTACGAGAGGACCAAACGGAGGACCTGACACAAATCCTGCTGCACTGGAATTTCACCACCTTGGAGGAAAAGAAAAGAAGCAGAGGTCAGCCCTCTGATGGGGAGGGTGCAACTCTGGAAGCCATGAAGACCGAAATTGCTAAATGCGTTGTGCTCTGTGCCTCATGTCACCGAATACTGACCGCTCAGGAAAGGGGCTGGTACAAAGGAAGAAGGTAAGCGTATAGCCAAGTAGTACCCCTGGTGCGGATCGAACGCACAACCTGCGGATTAGAAGTCCGACGCTCTGTCCATTGAGCTACAGGGGCAACGGCGAAATTATAGCTTAAAAAAACAAACAACCCGCTGAAATGTGTGCCATTTCCTACTCCCTTTTGTTATCTTGGTTCTAATTTGGTACGGTTTCGTCGGTGCTTCTAGGCCAGCTTGATATAGGTCTCGCCGTCGTACACCATGGCGGCCCAGCCCTTGTCGAGCTTTGCCCAGGTGTTCTTTCCATCAGACCAGGTAGACAGTATAGAAACCTCGTTGCCATCCACAAGGCCCCCAACCACCTTTGATGTGGTGTTGTGGTCTGCGCGAATACGCAAGCTTTTGATGGTTACAATGCCCTTCTTGGGAGCCGCGGCCGCTTTGACAGCCTCGAACCTTTCGGCGGCGGCTTTCTGAACAGTACCTCTCCGGGTCGCAGCCTGCTGGTGAGCGACTTTCTCACTTTCGGCTTTGAGCGTCATGGATTTTAGTGCGTCGGCCTTGAAAGCGGCGACTTTCTCCCCAGCCTGCTTTTCGGCAGCTGCTTTGGCGGCCTTCTCGTCACGGTCGGTCAATGCATCGACCGCCCTGTCAAACAGGTTCTTCTTTTCTTCCGTCATGATTCTCTCCTGGTGATCCTGCGATTAATCAATGAAGCAAGCACCTGAATTCATCATACGACAAACCCTCCCTGACTACATCCATCGCTGGGGGAGGGTTTGACTCCCCCACTTGGGGGAGACTCGGAGGGTTAGAATCGGCTACCCGGTCGAAGCTTCAGTCTAAATAGCGCTTGACTGGTCGTGCCAAAATCAAAAAGGCATGAGCGGTCAATTTCCTATTGGGTAATAAAGGATTTATTCAGGCCCTCATGCGAAGCATAAAAAAAGGATCGGTATTTCTATCAGCCCTTTTAGTCTTTATTTATCACTGTCAAAAGCGATTACTTCCTGTGCGAATGTCTTTAGCTCTTCCAGTAATTTCTTTCCTTCCGGAGTATTGAAAGGAATAAATCCAAACGTTACATCAGGAATTGCTCTCCTAAATTCCTTTAAGCGCATATCAACTGTGTAGCCGTTGAATGTCGGTGGTATGTTTACAGTCATAATTTCACCCTCTTTCTATTCTAGCAGGTGTCTTATTTTGCCTGCACTTTCTCCTTTTCAGCCGGGTTCCCTGGCGGGTCAAGGATCACGCCTGAAAAGGCGTGACTTGCGAAGTCCTCGAGCCGGAAGGGTGGCTGATATCCTCTAAATAAAACGCAAGCCAAACCCTACGACTCCTGAGTCTCTAAATGGAGTCCGAAGAAAGCAGAGACAGAGCCGAATCAAAATCATTGTATTATTGGAAGCTTTTGCCCCAGAGCGGTATCTATGGAATAAAATAAGTTGAAATCGGCGAATGATTGTTTGCATCTATGGAAAATGATATTGACCTTTTGAAGGCTGCTAGAGCGAAGAACAAAGAGGCGCTTGGAAAAATCTTCGAGCTCTATTCATCCGCGCTTTATAGATACGCTTTGAGTTTGGGCTGCGATGTGCTGGTGGCTGATCAGATTACGGGGGATGTGTTTGTAAAACTCATGGAGCAATTAGAATTGGGTAAGGGCCCCGAAACGAATCTGCGTTCCTACTTATATCAAATGACATATCACCAAATTATTGACCAGGTGCGTGCTTCGCGTCAAAGTGCTCCGCTTGAAACAGCTGATGTGCAGCAACCAATTGAAAACTCCCCAGCCCTAATGACAGAAAACAAAATGATGTTTGGACTCATCCTAAAGGCTATTCAGAACGAACTAACAGATGACCAACGGCAGGTAATCATCTTACGTTTCATGGAAGAATTTAGCCTGCAAGAAACTGCCGACATACTGGGTAAAAAAGTAAATCACATTAAGGTTATCCAGAATCGTGCGCTTAATAAACTTCGTAAAGCAATGTGATAACAGTTTTTGGATGAATTAGCTTTTATTATTTCAAAGAGAGAAATTGACAAAGAGTTCATAAATAACACTTGACCCAAGTCGTGCCAAAATTCAAAAAGGCACGACCGGTCAAGTATATTTGTATTTCACATTTTGCTGTGCAAAAATGCGGGATGGCAAAACTGGATAGCAATGATCTAAAGACAATAAAGGATTTGATTGAGGTGACCATTGACGAAGCAATTGAAAGAAACGGGTTAGCTACACAAGATCACATT
>DATHTH010000084.1:0-4936 GCA_035463495.1 Anaerolineales bacterium
GCCGGTGACTATCTAAAGATCACAACTCTCTTTAAGGAACAAGGGCACGGATGTGCCCTTGTCGTTCTTTAAACCTTTCGGGTGGGAGACAATGATTACCTTTAGTTCTCCGGTGCGCCAGCTTCGATCCATTCGATCACCTGGGCAAGCTCTTCCGGTGTGAGCTGACCGGGGTGACCGCCTGCTTCTTGAATGGTGACCACGAGACTTGCCTCGTTGTCGCCGGGAACGATTGCTGGGCCCGAGTTTCCGCCTTCCAAAGCCTGCTCATAGGTCGAAAGGTCCAGCCCCCCGAGCGCAGATGCGCCGTGGCAAGCCGTGCATTTTGCCTCGAACAACGTACCGATGGAATTGTCCCAGGTAGGATCGCCAACCACAGCCGGCGTAGAGGCCGAAGGCGAGGGCTCTCCCCCTTCCGGGGTCGGCGTTTGTGTGGGCGCTGGGGTGGGAGTCCAGGGTACGAAAGCGACCACGGTGGGCGCCTGCCGCTCAACGGTCGTAATCGCCGTCTGTTCGGCATTCACGAAACCATAGACACCGAGCAGCATGAATAATGCCAGGGCGGCAGCAACGGGAAGATATGTGCGCTGTCGTTTGCGTACAGCGACCGGGTCCAGCTCCCGTTCGGCAATTCCGGCTTTAATGTCCGCCAGCTCGAGCGGATGTTCGTGCAACATGTCCTGTTCGGTCATCTTTCCGGTGAACATAGAGCGGTTAAAGCGCTTGACGTGGACGCCGTACATGTGCCAGACGATGATTGCCAGCACAGCCAGGAGCGCCTCTCCACTATGAGCCGCCTTCGCTGCCGGAATGACTTCGCCTGGGAGAAAGCGAACTGTGGTGAGCGGATTCCACATCATGAAGCCGGTCAGGCCCATAATGATAGCGCCCCAGACGAAAGCCCAGTACTCCATTTTCTCTTCGAACGTGTAACGTCCCATCTGGGGGGGTGTCTTCGCCCTGCCAATGTTGTACAGGAGTGCTTGCCAGGCATCCTTCGCATCCTGCAATGTGGGGAGCATCGTAAGGCGGGTGCGACGGACATACGAGAGATAGCCGAAAACAAGCAGGTGCCAGGCAGTACCCAGCATCATCACAATGGCGGCAACCCGGTGGATCACACGCAAGGTTTCGATTCCGCCGAGGAGATATACGAAGGCAATCGAGAGCTCAGAGGCTGGGAACCTCTGGGGCAGACCTGTAATTGCCAGAGTCGTGAACGAAAGCATCATGACCCAGTGCTCGATGCGTCGGTAAACTGGAAAGCGCTCGTAAGTCCGGGTGGCTGGAGTGCTCATTCTTCCGTCGCTCCTTTCGCCTGCCTGCGGGGGACAATGAACCTGCGGTAAACATCGGTCAACACAAACAAGATCATACCTCCCAGAACAGCGGGGATGAAGATAGAGTAAAACAGGTTGACGAAAAATACGAGCGGCCAGGCTGTAGGGCTGGGCTCATAGTGACTCAGCCAGGAGTCGGTAAAGGTTTCGGTGGTGGCATCCGGATGACACTGCTGGCACTTGACCAGTAAATTATCCTTAAACCGGATCCCCGCCTGCGGATCATCCGCCCGGATGATATCGTGATAGCCGTGGCAGTCCGTGCAAACAGCCTTATCTGTTGGCTGATCAGGATGGGTCTCCTCGAATAGCTTCACCGTGGTGCCGTGGAAATCTGACACATAAGTATCGAGCACGTTGGTCGAAATACCATACGGCGCCATCATGGTTGTGTTGGCATGGCACTCGGCACACAGAGCAGGGATGCTGTTGCGGAAGGAGTTAGTCTCAGGGCTCTGGATACTATGTACACCGTGGCAATCGGTACAAGTGGGGACGTTCGGGTCACCCTCCTGCAGCGCCGCGCCATGGACACTCTCCAGGTAGGTTTCGTAGATAGTGCTGTGGCACTGGGCGCAGGTCAGCGGCACCGCCATACGCGCTTCCGGCAGCAGCTCACCGGTGTTGTCATCGGTGATACGCGTCTGGGTGTGTGGATCGTGGCAGTCCGAGCAAACCGCGGCATTGATATTCCCTGCTGCCAGCTCATCCTGGTGAACGCTGTCCAGTGTGAGTTCATATTGCTCGAGGTGACATTCCTGACAGGTCGGGTACAGCTCAAGAGAGAAATCGCGCGGGCTGCTGGCAGTCACCTCGGGGTGCGGAAAACCCGTGATATTGGTGTGGCAATCCACGCAGGCAATGTTTTCCATGCCATGAACAGATTCTGAATACGCCTCCGGATCGATGGTGATAGGAAGAGGTTGTCCTCCGATATCGGCTGTCATCCCTTGTTGCTGGTGACAACCCAAACAGCTTTCATTCGTTGGTTGATCTTCCTGAGAATGTGGGGCAGCTGCAACGGGTTTGATAGACAGGGTGAGAGTCAGGAGTAAGAGAAATCCCCCGCATAGCAGACTAGCCAATCCCAACTGCGGCGTGTGCGCCTTCAGCCAATATCTCATCAGATGCTCCTTAAGGATAGGCTCATGAAGAATTGCGGAATTATACAGCCAAATTTCCCGTTTGAAACCATGGGATGAACGCCCTAATTCTATGTGGGGTTATCAGGCCTCGACAGTGTATAAAATCATAGAAATCGCATGATAATGGGAAAAATTCTCAGAAAATAAGACGAGCTACTGTCTGGTAACCCAGTACCGAATCTCCCGTGTCCAGGGAAATAAGGGCAGTAAGTCGGCGCGGTAGCCCTTTCCCGCATATGCCTGCATCAAACGGGCAGCTTTCTTGAGCACAGTCCGATCGCATACAAGGGGCAACCTCATCAGCTCGGCGATCGCGGGGTGTGGATACCTGCCCCGGATACGATGATAGATGCCAAACTCCAATTGCCATGCATCCAGCTCCCCATACACCGAGAGCGCCGTCATAATTCCCTGCTGCAGATGACGCGCTTCATGGATGAGCAGCGTCTTGATGCGCAGATCGTCAAACGGTGTCTCGTAGCTGTAATACCGCGAGTTCAGGTTAATGTTGCCGAGCGGGGTCCAGAACGCCCCAACGCTCGGACGGACCTTCTTGAACCCGACCTTCGTCCGGTGGGCGCGCACGTACTCAACGGCGGCGCGACCCTCATCTCCCAACTGCGTAACCGCCTCGAAAAGGTTTTCGATCCACACACGATGTTCCACTTACTGCTCCGGATATCAAGAAACTGGCTGGAATATTCGCAAGTATAAATGATTAGAAAAAACCAGAAAACGAGCAGAAGTCACCAGCTCAGGCCAGGGCAGGAGTTAAGTACTATTCTAGGTCATTGGTACCGCTTACAGCCCTGAAAGTTTTTTCCAGCCAATTTTGAATAGAATGATGACAGATGAAAGGAGCCTATTATGTTGACCACAAAATTCATTTCAAGCATCTTCTTAATCTTGGCAGTCCTGTTTGTACAGGTGAGTAACGTAGCTGCGGCGCCAACTGTACAGGATACGCCTCCAGCCGAAATAACGCAAGTTGAGACGGAAACGGGCGAGGATGGTGTCACCACAGTGCTTGTTACGCTTCTATTAGAAGATGAGACAACGCAGACTGTCCGAATCTCGCTTGACTATGCCGCCCAGCTTGGCTTGATCGATCCGGACACACAGCTGCCTTTTCCTCTCGAGCAGTTGCCCGCGGATGTGACGATTGATCCTGCTCAGCTCATTCCTGAAGAAGAAACAGAGGGATTCGAGGTTCATCTTATCTCTTCCCTGCTGGCAGATTTCTTCTTTGACGGGGATCCCGCCATGGCAAGCCTGATCGATAGCTTTCACACGGGTGAAAATGAGTCCGATCAGGTCTTTGGCTTCGGCGTCATTGCCCAGGCGCTGTGGATGTCTCAAGGATTTAATAATGGATCCGCGGATGCCGAGGTCGCCGAGCAGATCTTGCTCGCCAAACAGAGCGGCGATTACAGCGCCTTTGAACTGCCGGATGGAACCTCACCCACCAACTGGGGCCAGTTCAAGAAGGCGTTGAGGGAAAACAAAGAAAAGCACAATCTAGGCAGCATTGTTTCCGGCCAAGCAGATACAGCGGAAGAGTCTGTCGGTGAGCAAGTCACTGAAGATACCGACCAGTCTACAGGACAGCAGGATCATGGCAATGGCAAAGAGAAAAATAAAGATAAAGGCAAGGGAAAGGACAAAAATAAGAACAGACCCTAGGCGGATGTCAAATTCAAAGGGAGTGGCGCTGGCCACTCCTTTTTAGTATGCAAGTGGAAGGACCTCCTGGTATCTGTTTGATAGAGGATGAGAGTCAAATCAGTTAAAATGAGGGGCGGAGAACACATGCGAAAAGTTGCAATTCTGGGTATAGGCCAGACAAAAATCGACGAGCATTGGGACCTGTCCCTGCGGGAGGTCGGCGGGGAGGCTGCCTTTGCTGCGATGCAAGATGCGGGGCTGGAAAGGGTCGATGCGCTCTTTGTCGGAAATATGCTTTCATCACTGATCAGTGGTCAAAACCAGCTCGGGACGTTCTTTTCCGACTGGATCGGGATGTGGGGCGATGAGTCCGTCAAAGTGGAAGCCGCCTGTGCTTCGGGCGGAGCGGCGCTGCGCGCGGGTTTGATGGCGGTTGCTGCCGGCGATATCGAGTCGGCGCTTATCGTGGGTGTGGAGAAGATGACCGACAAAGCCGGCCACGATGTGACGGCGGCCCTGGCAACGGCTGCCGATGCAGACTACGAGGTCGAACAGGGCATCTCCTTCGTTGGCATCAACGCGCTGGTGATGCGACGTTATATGCATGAATATGGCTGGAAGCATGCAGACTTCGCGCCCTTCTCCATCAATGCCCACGCCAACGCGATCTACAATCCGTTTGCACGGTTGCACCAGAAGATCACTGTGGAGCAGTTCGAAAAATCCGCCATGGTGGCGACACCCATCAATCTTATGGACGCCTCCCCGATCGGAGATGGCGCCGCG
>DATHTH010000085.1:0-5235 GCA_035463495.1 Anaerolineales bacterium
AGCAGGCTGCCTGCCAGCCCGAGCCAGTAGGCAATTGTGTAGTAGATGAACATCGGTTGTCTTCCGCGCCGCCAGAGCAGGTATGCCGAGACCAGCGCCAGCACTGCAACCACATACAGGTCGAGACCGATTTCTTCAAAGCCCAGATTCGCAAACACGCCGGCGCCCAGGAACAGGGCGTTCAAAGCGAGTAAGGCAGTGTCTGCGCCTGTGAGCGACTCTCGATGTGGGAAAAGATCTTGTATGGCGAGTATCGCCGCATTTACCATCACAAATCCGAGGAAGAAGATCCAGTGACTGAACTCGTCGTCGTTGAAGATGATAATCCGGCAGATATCACTGCTGGTGTCGTCCGCACAGAAGCGCTGGTGCAGGTAGTTTGTCACTTCGTGGTCGCCATAGCTGGCAGCCAGCAGGTACAGCCCTGTGATAAATACCAAGTTCCAGGCGATGTGAGACGTGCTCTCACGCGGAGGCGAGTCGTATTCAATTGTCTTTTTCAGGAGATAAGATGCCACCACACTGAGCAGGGGCAGGACGAGCATGTTGTTGAAATCTACCCAGCGCAGGAACTCGTTTGGCAGCACATAGCCGAGAGTCCACGTCCCCAGACGGTTGATGGTCACCAGAATGGCGAGCAGCGACTGCACACCAAGTAAAACGTGAATGCGTGTCATAAATGCTCCTCAACCTGCTGCGAATGACTTTGAACGAACCCGTGAGTATCTTGTCAATTTCCAAGCCGCACAGCCATTTACTCACCGATTTTACTGCGAACAAGATAGGATTTGATAGAAAAACCGGCTGAAAATCTCTGATATAATTTCTCGCTGCAGAGAGGAGAGTACATCGTGGCGCGAGGAGCGCCATGTTATTTTGCCTGTTTACAGGACTGCTACGCTAGTACGTCGCTATCATATTTTGGGAGCAGAGGATGAAGAAAGACCAACTACTTGATTTGTATCACCAGATGGTGCTGATTCGCCGTGTGGAGGAGCGGGGTGCCGAGCTCTACCAGGCCGGAAAGATCGGCGGTTTCATGCACTTGTACATTGGACAGGAAGCCGTTTCGACGGGTTTGATCGCGGCGCGCGAGCCGCGTGACCGGGTGATCACCGCCTACCGTGACCACGGGGTCGCTATTAACTGCGGAATACCCGCCAAGGAAGTCATGGCGGAGCTGCTGGGTAAGGCAACGGGTATGTCAAAGGGTAAGGGTGGTTCCATGCACATGGCGAGCGTCGAGAAAAATATGTGGGGTGGACACGCCATCGTGGGCGGTCATTTGCCAATTGCTGCCGGACTTGCCCTTGGCGACCAGTATGCGAAAAACGATAATGTCACAATTTGTATGTTTGGAGATGGCGCGACCAATATCGGCTACTTTCATGAAGCATTGAACCTGGCAAAAGCCTGGGGCTTGCGGGTGCTCTGGGTCTGTGAGAATAACAAATACGGTATGGGAACAGCGGTGGAGCGCGCCTCTGCTGTTCAGGACATTCATCAGAAGGCTGAAGGCTATGCCATGAAGAATAGCCAGGTGGAGGGCATGGACGTAATGAAAGTATACGAGGCTGCCAAGGAAGCGATGGAGTTCGTTCGCACCGAGAGCCAGCCCTATTTGCTCGAGGTGATCACCTATCGT
Source organism: Anaerolineales bacterium (assembly GCA_035463495.1). Taxonomy (GTDB): domain Bacteria; phylum Chloroflexota; class Anaerolineae; order Anaerolineales; family Villigracilaceae; genus Defluviilinea. The sequence continues at coordinate 1,646 of DATHTH010000085.1, forward strand.
TATCGTGGACACTCCATGGGTGACCCCGAGCGGTATCGCAAGCCCGAGGAAGTCAAGAAATGGCAGGAGACTGATCCGATCGGTATCTTCCGCAAGCATTTGCTGGAGAAGAAGTCCATCACGGCAAAGGTGCTGGATGAGATCGATACGAAAGTGGAACAGGAAGTGAACGAGGCGGTCGAATTTGCCGAGTCTTCCCCAGAGCCCGCGATGGAAGAATTATTTACAAATATATATGTGGATGAAACAGAGGTCAGTGAACAGCAAATGGAGACCCGTCCATCGGAATCACCCGTTGCTGAACGCTAATCCCTGAAAACTGGAGCACCTATGGCTAAGATTACTATGCGGGAGGCGATCTCGCAGGCACTGATGGAAGAAATGGACCGCGATCCGGCTGTCTTCATCCTCGGTGAAGAAGTGGGCGTCTGGGGCGGCACCTACGCAGTGACTAAAGGCTTTTATGACAAGTACGGTCCTGACCGGATTAAAGACACACCCATTGCCGAAAACGCCATCATCGGCGCAGCGATCGGAGCGGCAATGGTGGGACAGCGTCCGATCGCCGAGCTGATGACGATCAACTTTGCATTCTCCGCCATGGATTACATTGTCAACCAGGCGCCCAAGCTGCATTACATGTTTGGCGGGCAGTTCACCGTGCCGATGGTGATCCGCGCGGTGGGTGGCGGTGGTCGCCAGCTCGGCGCGACTCACTCCCAGACGCCGGATGCGATCTTTGCCCACTTTCCGGGTCTCAAGGTGATTTCGCCCGGGACGCCAGAGGATGCCAAAGGATTGCTAAAATCGTCTATCCGCTCGAACAACCCCATCCTGTTCATCGAGCATGCCACTATGTACCAGGTGCGCGGGGAAGTCCCGGATGGCGAATATCTCATCCCGATTGGCAAATCGAAGGTGCAGCGCGAGGGCAAGGATGCTACCGTTGTCACCTATGCTAAAGGCCTCGAGCTTTCCCTCAAAGCCGCAGACGAGCTTGCCAAAGAGGGCATTGAGGTGGAGATCGTCGATTTGCGCACACTCCGGCCCCTCGATATGGAGCCGGTCATCGAGTCGTTCAAGAAAACGAACCGGGCCGTCGTGGTTGAAGAGGGCTGGAGATCCTACGGCGTAGGCTCGGAAGTCGCGAGCCGAATTTATGAAGAAGCCTTCGATTACGTCGACGCGCCGATTCTGCGCGTCGCGCAGAAGGAAGTGCCGCTTCCCTATAACCGCACGCTCGAGCAGGCTGCGCTTCCACAGGTCCCTGATATCGTCGCGGCGGTGAAGGAGGTCTTGAAATAATGGCAGAGACAATCTCCATGCCCAAACTGGGCTTCGATATGGCGGAAGGCACCCTGGTCCGCTGGGTGAAGAATGAGGGCGAGAACGTCAACAAAGGTGATGTGCTTGCCGAGATTGAGACCGACAAAGCGACGGTCGAAGTCGAATCTTCGGCGAGCGGCGTGATCCGCAAATTGCTTGTGGAAGCTGGCAGTGTAGTTCCCGTGGGCGACCCGATTGCGGTCGTTGGCTCTGCCGATGAAAAGATCGATGAGGCGCCGACGAAAGTTGCCGAGGCGCCGGCAGAGAAGAAGACCGATGAGGAGGGTGGCGAAGAGCTGAAGACGGAGCCCGCCGAAGAGGCGCCCAGGGAAGAACAGAAACCCAAAAAGGAAGAGAAACCTGCCCTGCAGGCCCAGCCCGCCCCTGCTCCCGTTGCCGAAGCCGAAGCAGCAGCTCAAGAGGGTCCTATTAAGGCTTCACCGCTGGCAAAGAAAATTGCGAGCGACAACCAACTGGATCTATCCCGCGTTCAGGGTACGGGTCCTGGCGGACGTGTGGTGCGCAAGGATGTGGAGGCTGCCCTGGCGGACGGAGCACAGAAGACAGATGGCAGACCGGCAGCCCCTGCACCTGCTGCAACCGTGGCGACAGCCGCCGCAGAAGATGAGACCGTCCAGTTGACGAGATTGCGCCAGGCAATTGCCCGCCGCATGGTGGAATCCACAACAACCGTCCCGCACTTCTACCTGACGCACGAATACAAAATGGATGCCTTGATGGCAATGCGTAAGCAGATCAACGAGTATTTGCCGGAGAATGAGAAATTGTCGGTGAACGATTTCATCATCAAGGCCGTTGCTCTCACGCTGCGTGAATTCCCCAACCTCAATGCTTCGTTTGCAGGTGATAAAGTGATCCGCCACGGCGCGGTCAACGTGGGCATTGCGGTTGCCGTGGAAGGTGGCTTGCTAACCGTCGTCACACGCAACACGGACCAGCAGCCGCTGCGCGCGCTCTCTTCAGAGGCGAAGCGCATGGCCGCCGGCGCACGAGAAGGCAAGGTGCGGCCAAATGACATCGAAGGGTCGACCTTCTCGGTCTCCAACCTGGGCATGTTCGACGTGGAAAACTTCGCGGCGATTATCAACCCGCCTGAAGCCGGGATCCTGGCAGTGGGCTCAGCCCGTCAAGTGCCTGTTGTAGAAAACAATGAGATCAAGATCGGCTGGCGGATGAAGGCGACGATTTCCGTAGATCACCGGGTCAGCGATGGGGCGGAGGCGGCCCAGTTCATGCAAAAGCTGGCTGAGTTCCTGGAAACGCCGGTGAGAATGTTGGTATAAATACGTAGGTCGGGCTGAGTAGTCGTTCGAAAGTAATTTTATGAAAACATGCTCTAGGCGGCGTCCCCGCCGCCGAGAACGGCGGCTTGTGCAATGCAGTGTTTTATAATCTATTTCGCTTAACTACTTAACAGCCCGACCTATGTTTTCTGCTGGTCATTAATTGGCTTTTGAGGCCAACTAGTTCGCTATGGTTCGCTCACTTTCAAGGATTCAATTTCCAAGTCAACTACCACGTCGGCGGGAGCTGAAAACCCGATGCCGATATTTCCAGGGGGCCAGTCTCGGTTGGCTTCAATGGTATGAATGTGATTACCATTCACAGCAAGAGAAAATTTGTTTCCTTCGCAGGTAGCCGTATAAACATTTGTCACCCGACCAACCGGAATCTCCGGTGAGCCGGCACCTCCGCCCTGCACTGTGTCTCCATTTGAACTGTAAACCAGAATTGAATACTTTTGATTATTTGAAACAGTAAATTCAATCCATCCCTCTTCGCTGTGACGGCAGATTAGACTCACGCCGTTGTTGTTGAAGCCATTATTGGTTACCACGACTTCTAACAACACATCGTCATATGTAGAACTTTCTTGAATCAAATGAGCCCAGGGCTGGTCCTGATTTGGATCAATCATAACTCCCAATTTGCCATCGTTCGGTGTATAGCTCAATTCAGTATTTGCTCTGCCCCCTTTCCTGAAGAACGTCCATGAGGCGAGTTCATCTCCATTGAACTCCTGCACAGCTGACTGCTCTGGCTCAGGAGTATGGGTGATCGAAATGGCGGTGGCCGAAGCCATCACAGTTGGTGTGAATTCTCTGGTAGGCTCACTGGTGAGAGTTGGACTGGGGCTCGAGACACCATTCCGCAAGAAGAGGGCTCCCCCTGCGAGAACCAACAAAGCCAGTATCGCAAATCCGGCATACATAGCTGCGGGCCGTTTCGAAGGTGATTTGTGT
>DATHTH010000086.1:0-13049 GCA_035463495.1 Anaerolineales bacterium
GCTCCAGCCTGAAGACCTGCAAAATCCGCGCGGCGGGCGGGAGGCGCTCCTCGAGGGACTGGGGCGCGCCGGCTTGTCCGAGGAAAGTATGTTGAGCGCAGCTCGTCCGGATGGGTCGTTGGCGGGTTATCTTGAGCTGCACATCGAGCAGGGTAAACGGCTCGAACACGCAGGCGCCGATATCGGCATCGTATCAGCCATCGTTGGCATCCGGTCCTACCGCCTGTTGTTTATTGGCCGCGCCGACCACGCCGGCACGACAACCATGGATGACAGGCTCGATGCGTCACTGGGCGCGAGCGCCTTCACCCTCGCCGCCCGCGAGATCGTGATGAAGGACTTCCCCACCTGTGTTGTCAATATCGGGGCTATGGAGTTTGCGCCGGGGGCATTCAACATTGTCCCTGCACGCGTGGCTGTATCCCTGGAGTTCCGCTCGCCGGAGGAAGAGGAATTTGACGCGCTGGATGCGGCGCTGTTGAGCCGCGCCCGCGAGGAAGCCAGACGCTTTAACCTGGAGCTGCAGATTGAGCCGCGCGGCAGGCATTCCCCATCTTTGATGAGCGCGGAGATCCAGAACGCCTTTGCAGGGGCGTGTGACCGTCTGGGATTGAGTCACCTGTCACTGACATCCGGCGCGGGCCACGACGGGCAATCGTTCGACGGCCTGTGCCCGGTCGGAATGATCTTCGTCTCTTCGAAGGATGGAGCCAGTCACGCTTCGCGTGAGTTTACCGAATGGCAGGATTGCGTCAACGGCGCGAATGTTTTGCTGCAAACGGTTTTGAGATTGGCAAGGTAGGTCTCGGTTGCACCGTGACATCCAGGAGTAACGCCCATGAAAAACTTCGACCCCAGGTACAACGACCTTCCCAAGACGGAAATCCACTGCCACCTGGAGGGCGCGATCCGTACACAGACGATCATCGATATTGCGAGGGAATATGACCTGCAATTGCCTGCCTATGCCGTCGATGAACTGAACAAGCATGTCAAGGTCTATGACCAGATGCGGGATCTGGAAGCTGTGCTCGAAGCGTTCGCCATCTTCCAGAACAGCATCACATCCCCCGAGATCGTCGAGCGCATCGCCTGGGAATTGTTTGAAGACGCGGCGAAACAAAATATCAGGTTGTTCGAAGTCCGCTTCTCACCCGATTGGGCGTTCCACGGCCACAACCTGGACTGGGATGCCTGCCTGGATGGGCTTCTTCGTGCCAGAGAGCGCGCCGAGAAAGCATTCGACATGGCAATTGGCTATATTGCCATCACCTCGCGCAGTATGGGTCCTGCGTCCTGTGTGAAAACGGTAGAGTGGGCGATCCGCCAGCGGGACCACATCATGGGCATTGACCTGGCGGATAGCGAACGAGACTTCCCCCTGCGAGAATTTGTCGAGCCGGTGAAGAGAGCCAGGGAGGCCGGGCTCAAGGTGACTATTCACACCGGGGAGGACACCCCGGCTTCCTTTGTAAAAGAGACCATCGAGCTGACCGACCCTGAGCGCATCGGGCATGGCATTCATGCCATTGAAGATCCGGCGGTCGTGGATTTAATCCGAGAACGCGGTATTACACTCGAAGTCAACCCGTGGAGCAACTACCTGACGAACTCCGTACGAGCCATTAGTGAGCATCCACTTAAGAAGCTGTTCGATCTGGGCGTGAAGGTGACGATCAACTCCGACGACCCCGAAGTCCTGGAGACGAACCTGAATAACGAATACTGCATCGCGCACGAGATCCTTGGCATGACCCTGGACGAAATCGCCACCTGTAATCGTTATGCTTTTGAAGCATCGTTTATTCCGGAGGAAACGAAGAAAAGGATCTGGGAAAAATATTTCGCAATGCCCCTCTGAATGTCGGTGCGAACGCTCGCAGTGAGATGAAGTTTATTCGTCCTTTTGATTCGCGATCTGCTCCAGCGCACTCTGGAAGACTTCATAGGGCTGCGCGCCTACAATCCCATAACGATTATTGATCACATAGGTCGGCACACCGGTCACGCCGATCTGATATGCCCAGCGGACCTGGTCCACCACGATTCCCATATACGTTTCGTTCTCTACTTCGCGCTGCATCTCGTCGGCATCCAATCCCACTTCCTGCGCGGCGAGGCGCAGTACATCCCACTGGCTGGGATCCTGCCCTTCCGCGTAGACCTTCTGGAAGACGACTTTATGGAATTCATTGCCTTTGCCATGCTGGCGGGCGTACTCCGTAGCTTCGTGGGCAAGACGCGTGTTATAGATCCGCTGCACAGACTGGAATTTCATCCCGTAGGATTCCGCAATCTGGCGCAGGCGTTCTTCCGAGCCCTGAGCGCGCCTTTGCTTGACATGCTCGGGTAACTCCCGTCCCTCCGGGGGCGTATCGAAATAGAGATAGAAGGGCCGCCACTCCACTTCGACGTTGTGCTCTGCTTTTAACCTCTCGACCACACCCTGGCCGACATAACACCACGGTCAGATGTAATCGGAGAAAATAGTCAGTTTGAAATTCATCATACTGTACGGTAGAGGCTGACTTAAGCAATCTTACATGTAGAAATGGCTTAATAATTTTTCCGTCATCACGAGCGCCCCGCAGGAAGAGATCTCATCCTTATGAAGGGAAGATTGCTTCGCCACTCGCCTACACAGGGCAACGTACGCCCGCTTCAGGCTCTCAATGACAGTGGATCTGCCAGATAAGTATAATTAGCCCATGCGTGCGAAGTTTCCGGTCACGGTGCATCTTTTGTTCTTCCGGGGAGAACAGGTTCTCCTGCTCCGCCGTTTCAATACAGGCTATGGAGATGGGCAGTATAGCGTCCCGGCAGGACACCTGGACGGCGGCGAAACCGTCATCGCGGCCGCGAGGCGTGAAGCGGCAGAAGAGACCGGGCTCCACATCGCAGCAGAGGACATTGGCTTTTCCTCAGTCATGCACCGCATGAACGGCGATGAACGCGTCGATTTCTTCGTCCACGTCCGGAGCTGGCAGGGCGAACCGAGCAATACCGAACCGGAGAAATGCGATGAATTGCGGTGGGCAAATATCCATGAGCTGCCTGATAATGTGATTCCTTATGTCAGGAAGGCGCTCCAGAATCATCAGGCCGGCGTCCGGTTCGACGAGTTCGGATGGTAGGTAAATATGGGATATTTGCTTCTCGAAGGCGGTTCAGAGTTTGGCGGTGGTATGCGCGAGCCAGATTTGAAAGCGATCGAGCTGGCCGGTGGTTTCGATGCCCCGATCCGGATCCTCCCGACTGCCGCCGCGCCGGATGACAATCACGAACGCGCCGGGAACAACGGCATCCGCTGGTTCGAAAGCCTCGGCGCAAAGGATGTATCCTCCCTTCCGCTGATCGATCGCGTGAGCGCGAACGACATAAATATCGCAAACTCCCTGCGGGAGGCAAAGCTGATTTACATGCCTGGCGGCTTTCCTGGTTATCTCGGCAAGACGCTGAAAGGGAGCCTTGCCTGGGAAGCCGTGCTGGAAACCTATCGCGGTGGAGCAGTCATCGCTGGCTCCAGTGCAGGCGCGATGGTCATGTGCGAGTTCTACTACGATCCCCGCCAGGGACAGGTGGTGGAAGGGCTGAACCTGGTCTCCCATTCCATTGTCCTTCCGCATCACAATACATTCGGGAAGAGCTGGGCATCCCGCCTGCTGGACATCTCCCAGGTCACACTGATCGGCATCGATGAGCGGACCGGCATGATCGGCGATGGCGCCGGATCCTGGACGGTCTATGGCAGCGGAGATGTAACTCTCTACCGTAACCAACAGGTGGAAATCCATCCTTCGGGAACCGCCTTTTCGGTTTAGAATTAAAGGCATAGTCACTGTTCCGATGACCATGTTTGATCTTTCCAGCGCCCGTTTTGCTTTTATCGACCTCGAATCCACCGGTCTTTCGCCGTGGTTTGGCGACCGCATCTGCGAAATCGGCATGGTCCTGACCGAGGGGAAACGCATCAAACAGCAGGTCCAGATGCTGATCGATCCGGAACGTCCTCTTTCGCTCGGGGCAGCCAGCACGAGCGGTCTCACCGACGAGCAGCTCGCCCGGGCGCCGCAGTTTTCAGAAGTAGCGGACGGTATCGTGGAATGGCTCAAGGGGACGGTGGTGGTCTGTCACAACGCCCAGTTCGACATGCAGTTCCTCGACAGCGAGTTCCGCCGGCTTGGCCGCGAGATCCAGGTCCCAAACCTGGTGGACACCCTGCTGCTGGCGCGCCAGCATTTCGACCTGCCGTCCTACAGCCTGCTGTCCCTGGCAGAGGCATTCCACGTCCCCATGACCGTTGCCCACCGTGCACTGGACGACGCTCACACGGGGCGCGGCGTCTTCTTCGCCATGATGGAGTCGTTGAAAGAGCTCGGCAGGCCGCTCGACGATTACATCGGGATCTACAACTCGCCTGTCTGGCCCAACGAGGGCATCCAGCTGCCCACTGAGTTGGGCGAAGCGATCTACAGCAACAAGCCGATGTTCATACGCTATGTCAACGGCGACGGCGAAGAGTCCGAGCGCTGGATCACTCCCAAGCAGGTGATGGGTTTATCGGATTATGTGTATCTTAAGGCGCATTGCCACTTGCGCAATGGGGAGAGAAATTTCCGCCTGGACCGCATTATCGAAGTGAGGGTGGAAGTCGAGCGATAGCCATGTTTGAATTCACTGCAGACGACTTGAGAGCCAACAAACGCGGACAACTGAGTCAAAGCCAAACAGAGTGGCTGAATATGGTTGGCAAAGGCGGGGTCAGACTGCAAGGTTTTAACGTCTGGATCGCCATCGGCTTCATGTTCCTGGGTCTGTGCCTGATCCTGGGAATATATATATCTAACGAGGATGCGCGCGCGGCCCTGTTTGCCAATCCATTCAATCTGCTGATCTTTCCTGCCATTCTCCTGGTTGTCGTTGGCGTCCTTGTTCTCAGTATTCTCCTGGCGCGTTGGAATGCCAGTAAGCTCCGGAGTGCTGCCCTCTCTTCCGTTTCGGGAAATGTTCGTTTTGATCATGATTCTTCCGGCGAAAGCGGTATTACCACCTATTTTGTCTTAGTCGGCAAGAAGAAATTCAAATTTGGCGATGACATGAGAGGGACCTTCAAGGAAGGCGAGAAATACAAGTTTTATTATTGCAGAGCGGGGATGTATGAGTTTGTTATGTCGTATGAGCTGCTCTAACCGGTAGCTGTCACGTATAATCCGAGATATGAAGGAATTTATTTATTCCCGCAATGCGGTCTATGAGACCCTGCGCGCCAAGCGCAGGGATGTATTCAAGATTCAGGTCTCGGAAGGCGCACAGGAGAAGGGCCGGCTGGCTGAGATTTTGAAGCTGGCGAAAGACCGCCGGATTCCCATCGAAAAAACCCAGCGCGGGCGGCTGGACAAAATTCATCAGAACCATCAGGGTGTAGTGGCGGAGGTCAGTGGGTATTCGTACAGCGAAGAGATTGACATTCTTGAAATCGCCAGCCAAAAGGGCGAGCCACCTTTTATCCTGCTGCTGGACTCGCTCAACGACCCGCAAAATTTTGGAACGTTGCTGCGCACAGCCGAGGCGGTCGGGGTGCATGGCGTGATTATCCCTCTGGCGCACACAGTGGAGGTCACGCCGGCGGTGGTAAATGCCTCCTCGGGCGCGAGCGAGCATCTGCAGATCGCACGCTCGAATCTGGCGCAAGCCATCGACGCCCTCAAAGAGGCGGATGTTTGGATCGTCGGTCTGGATCAGGATGGGGCTGAGCTGGAAGCGGGCAGCCGTCACCTGCGCGGCGCCCTGGGCCTGGTCGTGGGCTCAGAAGGCGAGGGATTGCGGCAGCTTGTCCGTTCAAAGTGTGATATCGTTCTAAAATTCCCCATGCGCGGCAGGATCGAGTCCCTCAACGCTGCCGTGGCCGGATCGGTGGCGCTGTATCTGGCGTATCTGGCACGCAGAGCCTAGCCGACTAGAGACCAGGAGACTACGGTGGTTCAAGCGACATATCATTTTCCGCGCGGTTTTCTCTGGGGGACAGCGACTGCCGCGCACCAGGTGGAGGGGAACAACACGAACAATCAGTGGTGGAAGTGGGAACAGGAGGGCCATACGAACGGCACCTCCGGGCTGGCTGCCGATTGGTGGGGCGGACGCTGGAAGGAGGACTTCGACCGCGCCGCGGAAGGCGGGCAAAATGCCCATCGGCTGTCTGTCGAGTGGAGCCGCATCCAGCCGACGCCCGAGACCTGGAATGAGGATGCCCTGGAGCGATATCGCGCCATGTTACGCGGCTTGCGTGATCGCGGCATAACGCCATTGATCACCCTGCATCACTTTTCCGACCCGCTGTGGTTCTATGAGCGGGATGGCTGGGAACACACCGAGGCAGTGGCGCTGTTCGAAAAATTCGTTCGCAAGACGGTAGAAGCCCTCAAGGAATACTGCACACTATGGTGCACCATCAACGAGCCCAACGTCTACGCGCTAAGCGGCTATGTGGCGGGCGATTTTCCCACACGTCATCGCGGTATCCGGGTTGCGTATCTGGTGCTCGCGAACCTGCTGCGCGCACACGCTTCCACCTACCATGCGATTCACCAAATCCAACCCGAAGCGCGCGTTGGCTACGCTCATCATCACCGCCCTATGGTCACGAAACGCTCCTGGTTCCCGCTGGATATCCTGATGCGCAAGATTCGTTATACCGGTGTGAACATGGCGTTTCCGTCAGGCATTAGCACGGGGACAATGAGCACCCCAATAGGGAGTTTGCGCGTGCCTGAGGCCAAAGGCACACAAGATTATCTCGGGCTGAATTATTACTCTGTGGATACAATCAGCTTTCATCCGGGCAAACCCGGAGAGCTGTTCACCCACAGCCAATTCCCTGCCGATGGCGACCTGAGCGAAACGAAATTCATCGCTAATATTCCTGAAGGCTTGTTCGAAACCATCAAGTGGGCTGTGCAGAGATATCCCAACCTGCCTCTATTGATCACCGAAAACGGCGTGGAGGATGCACATGACCGTATCCGCCCGAGGTACCTGGCGCAGCACGTCCACCAGATGTGGCGAGCCGTCAACTTTAACTGGCCCGTAAAGGGCTATTTCCACTGGTCCCTGGTGGACAACTTCGAATGGGAACGCGGCTGGACTCAGCGTTTTGGCTTGTGGGAGCTGGATGTGGCAACCCAGAAACGGACCAAGCGCCCTAGCGCAGACCTGTATGCGGAGATTTGCAAAGAGAACGGGCTCTCCTCAGAGATGGTGCAGAAGTACTGTCCTGAGGTGTTCGACAAGCTGTTCCCGGTTTGATACCAGGATGCTTTTGTATCCATGGACCGAACCCTTTTTCTACACCAGGTGAACTGCCGGCCCGCCCTGGAACGCGACCTCGAAGAGGTCAAGGAGTTCTGCAAGACGATCTGGGATGGGCACGATTACATTGCCGACGTGATCGACGACTGGTTCCATGACCCGCGGCCGGGGCTTTTCGCCGTCGCGGAATACGAAGGACATGCCATCGCCTGTTCGAAGATCACCTGGCTGGCAGAAGGGCAATGGTGGCTGGAAGGCTTTCGCGTCGATCCAGCATACCAGGGACGCGGGGTGGGCTCGCTCATCCATCGCTACGTCGACCGGTGGTGGCTTGAGCACGGGGATGGCGTGCTGCGGCTGATGACCAGCTCGAAGAACAAGTCTGTACATCACCTTTGTGAGAATACAGGTTTTACTCGCCTGTTCGAAGTCCGTGGCTATCAAGCCGAGCCGCTGAAGGAAAATGTAGAGACCATTACCTCCGCCGCTTCTAGCGAGAGCGATCTCGGACCACTTGTCAAATTTGCGCGAAGCAGCCCGTCCCTGGCAATAACAGACTGCGTTGTGGATTTCGGCTGGCGGTTCGCCGATCCCACGCAGGACAGGACACTGACCTTTCTATTTTTACTTTACTCAGGTTTCGGGAACAACTTCTTCTGGTGGCGCGACCGAAAAGGTTTGCTGATCGTCTGGGACGACTTTGATCCCAAGGAACACGAACATACAATGGGGATCGGCGTGCTGGCTTGCGTGCTCGACGATATGCCCGCATTCCTGCTGGATGTACGCCGTCTCGCCGCAAAGCAAAAAAGGACGTCCGTGTTCTGGCTGGCACCCGTTCACGAACGGATCGAGCAGGCCTTGAAAGAGGCGGGCTATGCCAGTAACTGGGAGAACACGGCTTTTATTTACGAAAAAAGATATCCCAAGAAACGATAGGCAATCGGGCGCGATGGCTGGTTATATCACGAAGCAGCTTGTGGGATTCGTACCGCATTGCGGGCTCCGGGGACGCGCCAACAGGGTGTCTCCGTACGCCTAGTGGAGAGAGCTTGGATCTTCCTTCTGAATTCATACGAAATATAGAGGGCGTGCATGGCAAGGCGGGCAGAAGGTTCCTTGCCGCGCTGCCCTCATTAATTGACGAAGCTGCCAGAAGATGGAGCCTGACAGAGGTGAAGCCTGTGCCCATGCTATCGTATAACTTCGTTGCGTTCGCGCGGAGCGGTCCGACCCTACCAGGCAAGCGCGGTCGAGACGTCATCCTCAAGATGAGCGTGCCCAACCGCGAGTCAAAAAGTGAGATCGCGGCGCTGCGTCTTTTCAATGGTGAAGGCGCATGTGCTCTGCTGGACCATGACGAAGAACGATGCTGGATGCTGCTGGAACGTTTGAAACCGGGTGCGATGCTGGCAACCCTGGAAGACGACGAAGCTGCCACTCACATCGCCGCGGACGTGATGCAGAGAATTCAGCGGCCTGTAGAGTCTCTGGAGCCAGCCAGCAGGCTGGCGGACAGCCAGAAACAAGTGTCGTCACGGCGCCATGGCGACGCTTCTGGACTCCATGCCTTCATCCAACTCTCCGACTGGTTCGATGGATTGAGGAAATTACGCCTTTTATTCAATGGTACAACCGGTCCACTGAATGAAAAGCTGGTCCAGCGGGTCGAGTCCTCTGTAAAAGACCTCCTGGCCGAGAACAATAAGCCGGTGCTCATGCACGGGGATTTCCATCATTTCAACATTCTCTCCTCCGAGCGCGGCTGGCTGATAATCGACCCGAAGGGAGTCATTGGACCTGCCTGCTATGAGGTGGGACCGCTCCTGATTAACCCGTGGGGCGATTTATTGAGCGGGAATGATTATCAGGGAATGACACATCGACGGATCGACATCCTCCATGAGCACCTGGGCTTCGAGCGCGATCGCATCCGCGAATGGGGCCTGGCGCACGCCATCCTCTCGGCATGGTGGAGCATCGAGGATCATGGAGATTGGCGATACGCAGCCAATTTTGCAGAGATGATTGCCGACCTGACCTTAATTTAATACAGCCTCTCACGTGAGAGGCTGTATTTTTTGCAGCGGCTCCTATCTTCCGATCAGGGTGAATATGGCAACGCCGAGTGCTAGCAGTCCCAGGAGGATTGGCGGGATCCCCATGCCTAAAGCCGACAAACCATATAAAAGAAAAAACAGGATCAGACACCAGGTAGCGATCGAGCTGGGCATTCTCATTTTCATTCTCCTTGGGGAAATCTTGTTCGGCTCCGCGAGCCTGTTATTGTAGTAAACCCAGTGGAAATAGGAGGGTTACGCTCCGAGAAAGCCGGGACAGGAAGAGATGTGGCTCCGGTGGTAGAATCGTCCTTTATGGCTACCACCTTTCCTGCTGAGTTCTCCATGCAGCGCGCCCATGACTCCGACCGCACGAGTCCGGTGCGCTGGATATGGTCTCATGTCCGCCATCATTGGCTGCTGATCATCATGATGACAGTTGGCGCAGTCGGAAATGCTGGGCTGGCGGCTGTTGTCCCGGTGCTGACCGGCGATGCATTCAACGCCATGCTGCAGCCGGTCCCCGATACCAGCGTGCTGCTCTCGCTGGCGTTGATCGTTGCGGTTTCACAGGTGATCCGCGGCGCTCTGCAATTCGCGCGCAATTTTGGCGCTGAATTGCTCGCCCAGAAGCTCGAGCGTGATATTCGGGATGAGCTGTATCTCTCACTGCTTGGTAAGAGCATGACCTTTCATAACCTTCAACCCGTTGGGGACACGATGGCTCGGGCGACCAACGATGTTCGAGAGGTCAACTACATGTTTAGCCCCGGGATCAACCTCGTCGTGGGTTCGCTGATTTTCATCCTGATGCCCATTTTTGTCGCCGGGCGCTACCACCCGTCTCTTGTGCTTACACCGCTTATCTTCATCGTCCTATATTTCTGGTCCCTTGCGCGTTATCTAAAGACGTTAGCCCCCATCACAGACGAGGTACGGGCTACCTTCGGCGTGATGAACACCCATCTCTCGGAATCCCTGGACGGTGTGGAGGTGGTCAAGGGCTCCTCACAGGAAAACGCAGAGGTGGAGCGTTTCGTGGTGAACGCCAGACGGGTCCGCGAAGCGTTTGTCAGGCAGGGCGACCTGGAAGGACGGTATGTGGCAATGCTCCTGCTCGGCGCTGCATACGCTTTTGGTCTATTTCATGCTCTCCTGCTCTTCCGCAACGGACAGCTCAACCTGGGCGATGTCGTTGCCTACTTTGGCTTGCTCATCTTGCTCCAGTTCCCCACGTTCGTTTCCACTTTTGCCTATTCTCAGATCTCACTCGGCATCTCCAGCGCGCGCCGGATTCTGGACCTGATCAACCGCGAGACCAACCTGGATCAGAACACCCAAGGCTATACGGGCGCGATGAAGGGAGAAGTAGAGTTCCGGAATGTCGGTTTCAGGTATACGCCAAGTGGAATAAATGGAACACAATCCTCCCAGGAGCAGGTGCTGCATGACATTACCTTCCGGGTGAAGCCAGGGCAGACCGTCGCGATCGTTGGGCAAACTGGCGCGGGGAAGACTTCGCTGGTTAAACTCATCAACCGCACTTACGATGCCACGCAGGGTCAGGTTCTGGTGGACGGTGTGGACGTGCGTGATTGGAATCTGGCGGCTCTCCGTTCGCAGGTCTCGATGATCGAGCAGGATATTTTCTTGTTCTCCCGCTCTGTCAGCGACAATATTGCCTTTGGCAAGCCGGACGCAACACAGGCTGAGATCCTGACCGCCGCGCAGTCCGCCCAGGCGGATGACTTCATCGAAACTTTCGACAAGGGCTATGGGACCGTTGTCGGCGAGAGAGGTGTTACGCTATCGGGCGGTCAGCGCCAGCGCGTTGCCCTGGCGCGTGCCTTCCTGACCGATCCACACATCTTGATCCTCGATGACTCCACGTCCGCAATCGACTCGGCAACCGAGGATAAGATCCAGCGCGCGATCTCGAATGCGGCGCGCGGGCGGACGACATTCATCATCACCCATCGCCTGTCCCAGATTCGCTGGGCGGATCTGATCATCGTCCTGCGTAAAGGGAAGATCGTTGCCATCGGCGCGCATGACGAGCTGATGAAGACTTCCGAAGCATATTCGAGGATATTCAGGGAATAACGACGAACCGTTGGTTGAGTGGGCGGCGCACTTCCGCCGTATCGAAACCAACATGTGACAAAGATTATTTCGCTTATTCGGTGGTTTCGACTGCATTCGCTCAACCACCGCTGAATGAGGCTTTATGGGTTTCTTTGCCGGACTTAACGACGAGAAATACGACCGTCAATACACGGACCGTGAGCTGACGCGCCGGATCCTGGACTATTTCAAGCCGCAAACTGCGCGGCTCGTGTGGGTCATTCTACTGGTCATTGTATTTGCGATGACAGGGGCGGCGTTGCCCCTTGTCGTCGCGCGCATGGTTGACCTGCTCAACGAGCAAACATCCCTGGGGACAATCCTTTTGATCAGCGTTGGCGTACTATTGATCGGAGTGGGATGGTGGGCCTTGAACTGGGCACGGCGCAGCCTGGTCGTGCGCGCCGTGGGGGATGTGGTCCTGGACCTGCGCACGCGCGCCTTTCGCGCCGCAGCCGAGCACGACCTCTCTTTCTACGATCAATTTTCTTCGGGCAGGATTGTCTCGCGCATTACTTCGGACACCAACGACTTCGGGCAACTGGTGGTCATCATCACCGAGGTCGGCGCGCAGATCGTCCAGGCCATTTTGCTGGCGGTTATCCTGTTCCGCACTGACCTGCGGATGTCGCTGATGCTGATGGCGTTTCTGGTCCTTGTATTTGCCATCGCCGCCGGCTTCCGGCTGCTGGCTCGCAGGGTCACCAAGCGCGGCATGAAAGCCATGGCAGATGTGAACGCCGCCATCAAAGAGACCATCAGCGGCATCTCCATCGCCAAGAACTTCCGGCAGGAAGAGAGCATTTTCAAGTCCTTCGACGAATCGAACCAGCAATCCTATCAGGTCAACGTGCAGCGCGGCCTTGTGCTTTCCATGGTCTTCCCCACACTCAACGCGCTTGGCGGCGTCTTCGCGGCGATCCTAATCTACACAGGCGGCATGAATGCGGCGCAGGGAGTCATGACGGTGGGCGCATGGTACTTGTTTATCATGAGTCTGGATCAGTTCTTCTTCCCGGTCCTCAACCTTTCCGCATTCTGGTCGCAGATCCAGGCAGGGCTTTCGGCTGCAGAACGCGCCTTTGGATTGATCGATGCCGACCCGAATGTGGTGCAGACCGACAAACGAGATGTGCCGCCCGTGAAAGGGCATATTCATTTCGACGAGGTTCATTTCCGTTACTCCGAGAATGAACCGGTCCTGATGGGCTTCAACCTGATCGTCCAGCCTGGAGAGACGCTTGCCCTGGTAGGCCACACCGGCGCCGGGAAGTCATCCATTGCGAAGCTGGTGGCGCGCTTTTACGAATTCCAGCAGGGACGGCTGCTGATCGACGGGCACGATATCCGTACCTTCGACCTGGCGCAATACCGCCGGCAGCTGGGCATCGTCTCACAGGTGCCCTTCCTCTTCTCGGGGACGGTGGCAGACAATATCCGTTATGCCGCCCCCGAGGTGAGCGATGACGAGATGCTACGGATGGCGCGCCAGATCGGAGACGGCGAATGGCTGGAAACCCTTCCCAACGGCTTGCAGACCGAGGTCGGCGAACGCGGCGG
>DATHTH010000087.1:0-4064 GCA_035463495.1 Anaerolineales bacterium
ATGTATGGCTGCAATAAGCTTTATTGTGAAAAGCTGGGGATTTATTACAGCAAATACTACGGTCAAAAGCATCTGGCTGCAAACCCGCCGCACATGCTGGATTTTCGCTCCATCCGCTTCCCGGGATTGATCTCCGCGTTCACACTTCCCAGCGGCGGGACCAGTGACTATGGTCCTGAGATGCTGCATGCCGCTGCCCAGGGAAAGCCCTATCAATGCTTTGTGCGTGAGGATACAAGGATCTCGTTCATGGCGATGCCCGATGCGATCAAGTCCCTGCTGATGCTGCTGGACGTGCCGCGTGAGCAGTTAAATCATCAGGTCTACAACATTGCGGCGTTCGCATTGACCGCTGGCGAGTTCCGCGACCGGGCGGTGAGAGCCTTCCCCGGGGCGCAGATCACATTCGAACCCAATCCCCGCCGCCAGGGGATTGTCGATTCATGGCCCCAGGATGTGGACGATGCACTGGCGCGCCATGACTGGAACTGGAAGCCCGATTACAACGAGGATGCCTTCTTCGACGATTATTTCCTGCCGGAGATCCGCAAAAGATATGGAAGATGACCACTCCCTTCCCCAAAACCCGGACAGTTAAAACCTCGTTCTTGATATAATTTTTCCAATGAACGTCAAGTCCGCTTTTTTCCTTTGTCTTATTCTTTTCCTTATATTGCTCTTGGGAACTGCCCTCCCTTTCCACGCGGCCAGCGCCGCGCCGCGCGCGCAGTTTATCACGGCTACACCCGGACCCGACGGCCGCATCCTCTATACCGTAGTAGAGGGGGATAGTTGTCTGCAGGTGGCGCTGCTGCATGGGACCACGGAACAGCAGCTACGGCAACTGAACACACGCCTCGACCAGAACTGCACGCTCACCGTCGGACAGCAACTGGTGGTGGGGCTCGCCCAGCCCGAAGCGCCAACGCCAGGACCAGCCCCCACGCTCCCGCCTGCGACCGTCACAGCTACCGCGGTCAGCGGGACCACCGAAGTGTGCGTCCTGCTCTTCGACGATATGAACGGGGACGCCCTACGTCAGGAGACGGAGTTTGGCATCGAGGGCGGTGCGGTCAGCCTTACCAATCTCAACGGCTCCTACTCGCAGACACAGAACACCTCAGCCGCGGTAGATCCCGATACGCTGGAACCGGTCCGCACCTGTTTTACCGACGTCCCGGGCGGAGAGTACAACATCAGTATGGCGGCGCCGGATGAATACAATCCAACCATGCTCCACAGCTATGACCTGACAGTGCAGCCTGGCGACCGCGCCTCAGTGGATTTTGGCGCACAGTCCAAAACGCTGCCAGTCGGCGAGACGGCAGACATGCAGGAGCAGGAAGCGCCGCGCTCCTCATTCCTGGGGATTCTCGGCTTTTTACTGCTGCTCGGGGGCGCCGGGCTGGGCTTTTATGCCTATCGCTCCAGCCAGCCCAAGAGCAAGCTGAAAGGCAGCCCGCTGGCGAAGAGGTAGAGGGAACCGTCTCAACCCATCGGATACCGCATCCGCTGTCCCCCGATCAAATGCACGTGTAAATGGAATACCGTCTGGCCGCCGTCCGCGCCCGTGTTGGTTATCAGGCGGTAACCTCCTTTGGCAATGCCCTCATCCTCGGCAAGCTTGCGCGCCACCGTGAAAATGTGTCCGATCAGAGGCTCGTCCCCCGGCTCCAGGGCTCCGACAGACTCGATGTGTTTGTTCGGCACGATCAGAATATGGGTCGGCGCGACGGGGTGGATGTCCCGAAAGGCAGTGACCTGTTCGTCGCGATAGACCACGTTGGCTTTGGTCGGGTCGGAGATAATTGTACAGAATATACACGAGTCCGTCATTCTTAATCGAATCCTTGAAAAGTGGGATAGGAGATGGATTGCCAGCGCTTTGAGCATCGTTAAACTTCTCGAGGAAGTTCATCGGTGAAAGGCGATCCGGGGACAGGTGATCGTCATTTTACATTAGTATATGAGTGTTATTAGAAAAATCTTACTTTATCGGTCGCCTTTTTAAAAAAGGATATAATCTTTGAGCTGAGGTAGATGTATGAATGAAACAATTTTAACCTGGTTGATATTTATCCTTGCCTTTGGCGGCATGGTTTTGATTCATGAATTCGGTCATTATATCGTTGCACGCTGGGCTAAGATCGAAGTCGAGGAGTTTGGCATTGGGTTGCCAACCCCGGGATCGCTCACGCTCTGGAGTAACAAGGGTCATTTACTTTTGGACGACGGCGGCAGAATAGAGATCCCCGCGAATTTCAAATTTCCGTTGCACTGGAATGAGCTGATCGGTGAGCAGGTAAAGCTGACTGTGGACCGGGTCGAGGATCGCCGGATCCTGCGCACGATCGAATTCCAGAGACAGGAAGACTCAAGACGCTATTCTACATCCCGTGCCGAGCCGGACAATATCTATGTAGACCGGAACGGCAGGGTCGTGCAGTCTCCCGGAAGCACGGGACAGACACCCTCCCGCCGCGTCATAAAAGCAGGGAAAACGCGCGGGGAGGCGGAGCTTATGGATGTGGTAACGGAAGTCCATCCGGGCACCCGTTTTACCCTGAACTGGCTCCCGCTCGGCGGCTTTGTCCGCCCCAAGGGCGAGAACGATCCGAATGTCCCGGGCGGGCTCGCGGCTGCCAGCCCCTGGAAGCGCCTGGCGGTGCTGGTGGCGGGTCCAGCCATGAACCTGCTGACGGCTGTGTTGATCTACAGCCTTATCTTCAACCGCGTTGGCGTCCCGGATGCCACTCGGGTGCTGGTTTCGTCCGTGTCCGAGGACAGCCCGGCTGCCCAGGCTGGCTTCGAGGCGGGCGATGTTTTTATCAGTGGAGATGGCCAGCCGATCCGCAGTTACGATGAGCTGCGTGTGATAGTAGATGCTCACGCGGACCAGCCGGTGACTTTCCTGGTGGATCGCGGGGGCGAGCAGGTCGAGCTGACAGTCACACCGCGTCTAAATGAAGAAGTGGAGCGCGTGATGATCGGCGTTGGCCTGGGCGTTCCCTTTAAGAACCCAAGTTCGCCAGCAGAGACGCTGAGTCTCGGCGCGCAGTACACATATTTCCATATCCGCGCTCTGCTTGCTCTCCCGGCGCAGATGCTGCGTGGAACGGTCGATTCGGAGCAGGGCCGCCTCGTGGGGCTGAAGGGCATTTTTGATATCCTCCAGCAGACCGTCAGTCGTGATGTCGAAGCCACTACTACCACCAACACGGCGCCGGCAGCATCTACCGATCCCACGGACAAGCCTGTCCGAACGCTTGAGCTGATCGCCGCGCTGTCCATTAGTCTGGGTCTCTTCAATCTCTTTCCCTTCCCGGCGCTCGATGGCGGGCGGATCATGTTCGTCCTGCCGGAGCTGATCTTCCGGCGGCGGGTTTCACCTCAGCTCGAGAATATGGTGCATGCCATGGGCATGGCCTTCCTGCTCCTGCTGATGATTTATATTAATGTGATGGATTTTATCAATCCCATCAATGTGACAGTTCCTTAATGATGAACGCCACTTCTACTTCTTTTCAAACGGTCCTGGACGCTCTGCTATCAGAGCGCAAGGAATTTCCGCGCCGCTATCTGCAGGAATTTTCGGATATCGGTGCGCTGGAGCTAAAGAATCTTCTGGACGTCTGGCCGCGTGTCAAAGCCAGCCGCAAGCTGACTCTTCTCGAGGAGCTGAATGTGCTGGCAGAGACGGATACCCTCGTCTCGTTTGACGATTTCGCCCGCGCCCTGCTCACCGACCCGGACGCGGATGTACGCACTCGCGCCATCCGTCTGCTGGACGAATACGAAGATCCCAAGGTGGTGCCCTCGTACCTCGATATGCTCAAGAACGATCCGGACCTGCATGTTCGCGTGGAAGCTGCCAACGCTCTGAGCCTGTTCGTGGACCTCGGAGAGTTGGAAGAGATTCCTGGCGACATCTATCATCAGGTGGAAGATGCCCTGCTTGCCTCGACGGCCGGCGAAGATGATGTGCGTGTGCGCCGCGCAGCCTTGGAAGCCTTAGGCTATTCTTCTCGTCCCGAGGTGGCTACGCTGATTGAATCCGCTTTCCA
>DATHTH010000088.1:0-3720 GCA_035463495.1 Anaerolineales bacterium
CGGATCTCACGCGCACCCAGCTCCGGGTCGTTGGGTGTGACCGCCAGCGAGTAGCGGAAGCGCGGGTCAACCGGCAGCCATTCCTCGATAAAGACATCATTGATGGCGGATGCCTGCGCGCCGGCGGAATCGGGCTCCGGCGAGAGCCCGATGCTCAGGATGTTCTCGGGGTTCAGGATGCCGTAGTCAATTTTATAAACATCCAGGAAGTGGCGGGCGAGATGAACGGCGCTGCCCTCAATCCGCTCCCCATCATCGGTGACCGCATCGGCGCGGTGCACGCCGTTGGGATTCCAGTAGCTCAGGTAACCGGGTCCGTGGTTGCCGCTCAGATAGCGCCTGCGCCAGGGCTCCGGCAGGCGCTCTGCCACGCGGGCAGGGTCCGGCGTGGGGTGGATGTCCGCATCGATAATGGAAGTGATCTCCATCGTCATCGTTCCTTTCTGCATCCGGGCTATGAAAGCTTCCTACATAAACAATGCTCGCCGCCAGGGTGAGGAGCACCCTGATGACGAGCAGATGAATTTTGAAGGAGCGTATCTGCTTATTATCCTACAGAACGCTCCAACTGCTGAAATATTCGCTTTCTTACGAGAAGTCGGAAAAGGCTGCCTACAGGCTGCAGGCCCCTGGCTCGATCGGGATCAACAACAGGAACCCGCCGATAAAGCGCTATTCACTTGCCCTTTTCAAGCAGTGAATTGATCTCCTCTGCGGCTTCGGGCACGGTCATTCCTTCCACGATCGCCCATTCCTGGCAGAGCACCCGCATCATCGCCTCCAGAAAGGCTGAGATCGTGCCGTACGCCGGTTTGTGAGCTACAAAGGCGGATAGATCGCGTACCACCTCACATTGCGCAGCGATGGTGCCTTGCCTGAGATGCGCGACCAGCGCAGACTGCCGGACACGTCCATCCTCCATCAGGGGCGATGGGCTGGACTTCAGGATGTCACGACAATGGACAAGCTCGCTTCTGTGGGCCAGCCTGCGCAGCCCCGAGTTCGACAGGTCCACCGGCACCCAGACGGTGCTGCCGCCCGGGATGTGAATCTCATAATATCTCCGGGTGTCCCCGCGTTCGAATTCCCGGTCTTCCAGCTTGACGATCTTTCCCACCCCGTGCTGCGGATGGACGACCTGGTCGCCAATCTCGAACATCGAGGGCGCCGTTACATTAATAGCGCCGCCGATTGTTATTCCCCCCGCGGTTCTGCCGGAAATCGCCGCTGCGTTCTTCACGCGGGCGGGCGACATTCACAGTCAGCTGGCGATCGTCCAGGGTGTAGCCGTGGAACATGCTGATTGCTTTTTGCACCTCACTCGGTGAGCCCATCTCCACGAAGGCGAAGCCCTTGGAGCGCTGAGTGCCAGGCTCTTTGATCACCGCCACGGAGGTGACATTGCCAGCCTGCATGAACAGCTCCCGTAGGCTTTGTTCTGTGGTTTGATAGGACAAATTCCCGACATACAATTTTGCTTCCATTCAAAACTCCTGGATAGGTATAGCCGCGAGCGGTTAAGCAAAAGCCGCCAACCCAGATAGCGGGTTGACGGCATCAAAAGCGCACTCGACCTTTTATGAGATGCCCGGATTATATCACACCGGAGATTCTCGCCGAAATCTGATAAGATCTTTCTATGACAGAAAATGAGCTTCAGCCGCATTTATTCACAGGCCGCTGGATCGGAGAGACTCAGGGACGAGCGATGCCCGCTCACATCTGGGAGATCACCCAGGGCCAGGGAGGCGCACTGAGGCTTGCCACGCGCTGGGAAGGGAAAACGGGGGTCGCGACCTTCTGGGGTCGGTTGCTGCGGGACGAACCGGCTTTTACGATTTCGGGGAGCAAGCTTTTCAAGGCGGTCCTGGTGGACAGGCAGCATTTTGTCATTGCGGGCTGGTGCACCAGTGACGCCCGCGACGGGATCGGACCCGATTACGATGTGGTCTTTTCACGCCCCGGCATTGCCGAGCTCACGGCGGGCAGGGCGTATACTCGATATCTGGAACAAATCTCGCAGGCGGGAACTTAACGCTCGCCCACCAACCGGACCGTTTCGCCAAATGGGAACTGGGCAGACTCGCGCCCGCCCGGCGTGACGACCCACAGAACGGGGACATCCGGAGGCTGGGAAGGGAAACGCCCGTACCCATCGGTTAGATACACGGCAACGGTCGTGGTCCACGGCGACCGTTCCCTGGCAAGCTTTGTAAAGAAGGGACGAAAATCTGTCCCGCCTCCTCCAGTGGGAGTGGGCAGGCTGGCGTGTGGGGTGAGCACATAAGGACCATGCACATCGGCATCCGCGTAGTAGAGATGGCAGGTCAGGTGGGGATACGATAGGAGAATGCTCTGCACCTCGCTCAAGAAAGACTGAATTTGCGCAGCGTCGATGGAGCCGCTGGTATCCACCGCCACCGCGACGAAGACAGTCTCCTCTTCCAGGGTTTCCAGATACACTCCTTTGCCGACAAACCGGCGATCGAAATCGCGAAAGTCAATCGGCGTGCGCACGAGGTAGCGCCAGAGATAATGACGCCAGTTGAGCTGCCCACCTTTGAGGGTTTGCAGCTCGCGCTGTAGCGAGCCGGGCGTAGAGCCCTGTAATAAGGCCTCTGCCATGACGCTGGCTTGTTCGAGGGCATTCCGCCAGTGCGCTTCCATGGCACGCATCTGTTCCTGACCCAGACTGCCAGACCCCGGTCCCGGCTCCTCCCCTGCACCCGCCTGGGGTAACAAGTCCGGCGATTCCAGTGGAAAATTCTTCTTATCCCAGGGGGCTTTCTCCAGCAGATCGTACACTTCCTCGACGCTGAAGCGCTCCAGCCGCTGCACGCGGATGCCCTCTTGTGGCAAGGCGAATCCCTCCCGCAACAAAATACCGTTAACCACAATATCTGCCGCGATGTTCCAGCGCTTTCCATCGCGTCCTTTCCCGCGCGGCACGTGCAGCAACGCGGCGTGTAAGACTTCATGCAATAGGACGGCTTCCTGCTCGTCAGGGGTCAGGCGCTCGAAAAACTGCGGGTTGATGAGGATCTGCCGTCCGTTGGTCGCCGCGGTGGGGACCGTGTCGGTGGAGACCATCTCTGCAAAGAGGAGCAAGGACCCCAGGAAGGGCGTCCGCGCGCATAAACGGGTGCGGAGAAGGCTGAGGGTCGCCTCGAATTCAGCGCTGGAGCTCACGGACTCTCCTGTAACATCATCGTATCCTGATAGGTCGTCAGGAACTGCTGGATCTGCTCATCCTGAGCGATCAGCTGGTTGAGCTCGCCCATCATGTCTTTCAGGCGCATCATGCGAAAGAGATCGATGGCGCACAGCTGGACCCACTCTGGCTGAGCGGCGCCCACCAGCCAGCGAAACGCATGATAGGCTGACTGAGCATCCTTTGCCCGGGAGGTGAGCCCAACGATGACGGCGTACCCCAGTGAAGGCTCGCCGGGGAAGGTGATGGACTCTCCATGCCCTTGCAGGATCGCTTCGAGGTCCGGGATCTTGCTGTATAAAGTAACAAAGGCTCTGAACTCCTGCGCGGTCGCCTCTCCCACTGCGCTCTCGAGCCCCAGGCTCGCCCGGTGGAGCTCGCTCGCCATGACCCACGAACGAGGCGATGGCCAGGCGTTTTGCTGAGGGATCAGTTTGTGCAAGAGCTCCGGACGAAATGCAAGAAAGGCGACGATCTGCTCATGTACGCCATGGGTGAGGGCATACGCC
>DATHTH010000089.1:0-12609 GCA_035463495.1 Anaerolineales bacterium
TGATTGCACAACTATCGGATGCGGGGTTAGTAGTGTATTACGGCGAGGGGATCTCCTTGAAGCTGCAGCAGGCTATATCCGTGCGTATCCCTGAAATCGAGTTCCCGCACGTCGAGCCCCTGCTCCAGGTATTGACGGCACACCACATCGATCCTCAGGTTGGACATTACAAAACATATGTGGTCCCTTCTCGGTCTGCTCATCAGCGTGACGTCCTCTGCCTGTCGAAGCATGACCCATCGGTAAAAGTGTTCGGGTTCGACGTCTTCGCCGATAGGGTGTATGCCGTCCAAAAGAACGAGGCGATGATATCTGCCTGCGTATCGGCGCGTGAAAATGCCAGCTGCGGCGAAGCCTGGGTGTATACGGCTCCCGAGTACCGGGGGCTGGGATTTGCGCAGAAGGTCGTTCGTGCCTGGGCTGGTAGCCTGACGGATGCAGGCAAGGTCCCCTTTTATAGCCACAAGCTGGAGAATACCGCTTCGGCAAACCTGGCAGCGAAACTTGGCCTGCAGCCCGTGTTCGAAGAGATCGCGATCTCCTCACAGGTATAATCTGCCACAGGACTCGAGGAAAGGATGACCGTTATGATGAATAACCGCCAACTGGCTGAGTCGTTTTCGATGATTGCCGATCTACTGGAAATTAAAGGGGAGAATATGTACAAGACCATCGCCTACCGCCGGGCGGCGGAAAGCTTGCTGGGGCTCGCCCGTCCAGCTTCGGAATACTGGAAGGAAGGCAAGCTCGAAGACATCCCCGGTGTGGGGAAAGCCATCGCGGAAAAGATCGACGAGATGCTCAGCACGGGCAAGCTGGACTTTCTGGAGAGGCTCAAGCAGGAAGTGCCGCCTGGTCTGGTGGAATGGCTGCCCATCCCGGGTCTGGGACCCAAGCGCGCCGCCATGATCTGGAAGACCCTCAACATTACAACGTTTGCGGAGCTCGAAGCTGCTGCGAAGGAAGGAAAGCTGCGCTCCCTGCCGGGCATGGGCTCAAAAAGCGAGTCCGCGATCCTGGAAGGCATTGCATCCCTGGCGCGCCGGACCGTGCGCATCCCACTCGGGCGCGCCTATCCGATTGCCCGGGCACTGATCGAAGAGCTCCGAAAGATCAAAGGAGTGGTCGATGCGCAGCCTGCCGGGAGCCTCCGGCGAATGCGGGATACGGTTGGGGACCTGGACGTGCTGGTCGCCTCGGCGGACCCGGTCTCGGTGATGGATGTGTTCGTCAAGCTGCCGCGCATCCACCGCGTGCTGGGTCGGGGCGATACGAAAGCCAGCATCGAGTTCAACGACGGCTTGCGGGTGCAACTCTGGGTGCATCCGCCCCAGGAGTTCGGCACCGCGCTAGTCTATGCCACCGGCTCCAAAGAGCACAACATCCGTCTGCGGGAAATGGCGCTGGCAAAGAGTTTGTCGTTATCCGATCATTCCTTCAAGCACACAAAGTCCGGCAAGGAGATCTTCTGCGCGACGGAGGAGGAAGTCTACGAGACCCTCGGGTTGCCGTGGATCCCGCCCGAACTGCGCGAGGACCGGGGAGAGATCCAGGCGGCAAAAGCGGGCAAGCTCCCCAAGCTGATCCAGAAAAAGGACGTCAAGGCGGACCTTCAGATGCACTCCACCTGGAGCGACGGCAAGCTTTCCATGCTCGAGATGGCGCGTGCCGCCGCGGAACGAGGCATCAAGACGATCGCGTTCACCGATCATTCCATCAGCCTGGGCGTGACGCGTGGCTTGAGTATTCAGGCGCACAAGGAGCAGGCTGCCGAGATCAAAAAGATCCAGAAGCAGCTCGGCGATAAGATCCTCGTGCTGCACGCCAGCGAGGTGGAGATCAAAGCCGATGGCACGCTCGACTACCCCGACGAATTCCTTGCGACCCTCGACCTGGTCGTCGCCTCGCTGCACACCAGCCTGCGGCAGCCCCGTGAGCGGGTCACGCAGCGTGTCATTAACGCCATCCGCAATCCCCACGTGGACATCATCGGTCATCCCACGGGACGCCTGATCCAGGAACGCGAAGGCGCTGACCTGGACATGGACGAAGTCCTTAAAGCCGCCGCCGAGACAGGCGTGGCGATGGAGATCAACGCCCATCCCTCCCGCCTCGACCTGAACGACATCCATGCCCGCCGCGCCAGGGAGCTGGGCATCCCGATCGCCCTCAACACCGACGCGCATTCCGAAGCGGACCTCGATATGCTTCCGTATGGAGTAGCCACTGCCCGCCGCGCTTGGCTGGAACCAAAAGATGTGATCAACACCTGGTCCCAGAAGAAGTTATTGGACTGGTTGAAGAAGCGAGGCACCTGAGAAGAAATATGAACAACACCCCTCAGCGAGCCAGGCGGATTGCCTTCATGATCAGCGGACTCATCGATGCCGTGCTCGGCGGGATTCTGCTGCTGATTGGATTTGGCTTCCTGCCCCTGGATGTCACAGAATACGGGGTGCAGACATGGCATGTGAACCTGCTCGGCGGAGCCATGTTCATCCTGGGAGCTGTCACATTTGCCTACAATCTATCCAGGTTGGACGAATAGCATGGTCCGCCTCTCCCATCCATGAGAGCACTGCTGCGTCCCAGCTTCGTCAAAATAATCCTGACCTTTGCGTTGTTTGCCCTTTTCAGCTATCTGTGGCGCATGTATGTTGTTTCCACAGTTTCCGATACATTTCCCTGGGGATTCCCGTTACAGTTTTATCTCGCCTGGGGACCTTGTCCGCTGGGAGAGATATGTAGTGAAATCAGTATTCTGTTTTTGATTCTGGATCTAATTTTCTGGTACGTGGTGAGCGGTGTCCTACTTTCAGGATCTGCCAGGGCTGAGCCAGATGAAATTGCCTCCCTTCCGAAGTCATAAAACTGGTCTCAGGAGATCTGCTCAATAAAGTTGATGATGAGCCTTTATCAGTTTTATCCTTTGATGGCTGACGAGTATGGATAGAAGATCAAAACGCGAAGAAATCCAACACCGACTTGATATTGCCCGCGCTCAATTCCATCATTTGCTCAGCTCCATGTCAGAGCAGGATTTTCAGAAGCAGAGCCTTAACCCCGGATGGACGAACGGCGAAATCCTGGCGCATATCACCTTCGGTTTTATCATCACGAATGTGACCATACCGCTGACGCGCCTGTGGGGCAGGCTGCCGAAAGGCTCCTCCAGATGGTTCGCCTGGCTGTTGAACGCCCTGACCGGTCCCTTTAATTGGATCAATGCCCTGGGAGCGCGAGGGCAGGGCAAGGTCTTTATCCAGCAGGGGATCGGGAATATTTATGACCGGGTCCACCTTTCTTTGCTCAAGAAAAGCGATTCGATCGCAGATGACGAGTGGGAACGGGGCATGTATTACCCGACGAAATGGGACCCAAATTTCGAAGAGTTCATGACCCTGGAAAAACTATTCCAGTACCCGGTGAAGCATTTCGAATTCCACCTGGAACAAATCGCACGCTAAGGTTAACCAAACGTAATGACCGCTCTCAAATCCTTCCTGTTTTTGATCATCGCCCCGGGCATGGTAGCGGGCTATATTCCTCTGGCGTTAATGAGAAGAGGACCGCATAGCGAAACAGGCCCTCTGGCGTACGTTGCGTTTCCGCTCTGGATTCTCGGCGGAATCATTCTCCTGTGGAGCTTCTGGAATTTCCTGCACGAGGGACGGGGGACACCGGCGCCTGTTGACCCACCCCGGGAGCTGGTTGCAACCGGCTTCTATCGTTATGTCCGCAACCCTATGTATGTCGGTGTGCTGGCAGTCATCCTGGGTCATTTCCTGTGGTTCGGGTCTTGGTGGCTGTTGGTGTATGCTGTGATCGTGTTTTTGACTTTTCACTCATTCGTGACATTGTACGAAGAACCAACTCTAAAGAGAAAATTTGGCGCAGCGTATGAGAAATATCTCAAGCAAGTCCCGCGCTGGATTCCAAGATTGCGATAATGCCGCTAATCCAGGCATCGCGCATCGCATGAAGTCTATCGTGAGAGAATTCCAGATCATCCCCTCCTGGCAGAGTCTGGTACCAGAAGGCCAGCGAAGCACTATGGGTCCGTAGAGGTCGTCCTTATGGCAACAGGCGTCGTGGTACAAGGCGGTCAGCCGCGCGCCACCAGCGAAATGCCTCTGCGTAGCGGCACCAGCATTGCTGGCCGTAGAACTCATTCAGGATGCGAGTGTACCGGGCAAAGGCATACTGCTCCAGCGGTTCTTGCAGCGGGGACTCATAATCCGGTCCGGGCAGGTACTGGGAGCGGTGACTGAGAACCATCCGCAGCTTCTCGTCCCAAACGTCTGATACATCCACGTAGTCTTCAGGAAGAAAATTGATCCCGGCAGCGGGCGGCATAAACGCAACGGGGACCTGCTTGCGAACAGGCTCTCCTGAGAGCTCAGGTGGCGGCGCCCAGGCCATCTGGATGGTCGCCGTCACCAGACGGCTGGTCATGATGTGGTCGGAGTGGTAATCGTCCGGCGGATGGGTGATGATGAGGTCAGGAGAAACGCGCATCATCAGCTCAATGAACCGCAGGCGGGTGGGAACGTCATCGGTTAAGCGCCCATCAGGAAAACCAAGCCACACCAGCTCTGCACCGATGATGTCGGCAGATGCCTGGGCTTCCTGGCGTCGACGCGCAGAAATCTCTTCAGGGTTCCCAAGTGGATGAGCGCGGCCATCCGTGACCACGCACAGCACAACCTTTTCCCCGGCACGAGTAAAGCGAAGCAGCGTGCCGCCACAACTAATATCCAGATCGTCGGGATGCGCACCGATCGCGAGTATATTCACAGCACCTCCACTGGTTGCATCAAGAGTAATCGAAAGGATTTTACTCTACTGTCCGAACGGTTGTAATCGGTCTTGCAACAGGCAATTTTTGGTTTCAAGCTCGTTCTAGAAAGCTGGCTTTATCTCTTCCCACCCGCGGCGCGGCAGCTTTGTTCCCGGCAGAATGGTGTAAGATTGGACGTGTTATCACAACCTCCGGGAGGCAGGATGGCCAAAATTGCGATTCCCACGGACCAGGTCCGTTTTTTCAGCGGCAGCTCGAACCCGGTCCTGGCAGCCAATATCGCCAGCGAGCTGGGCGTGCCGCTTGACGATACCCACATCACCCGTTTCAGCAACGATAACATGTACATCCAGCTGGGTGCAACCGTTCGTTATCGCCGCGTGTATATCGTCCAGTCCCTTTCCCAGCCGGTCAATGACCATTTGATGGAGCTGTTAATGATGCTCGATATCGCTCGAGGTGCGGCTGCTTCCGAGATCCACGCCATCATCCCGTACTATTCCTTTGCCCGCTCCGACAAAAAGGATGCCCCGCGCATTTCCATTACCGCGCGCCTCGTGGCAGACTTGCTTAAGACTGCCGGCGCGACACATGTGATGAGCATGATCTTCCATTCGCCGCAAGTACATGGCTTTTTTAGCCTTCCCACCGATCCGTTGAGCAGCTGGCTGGTCTTGAAGGAATACCTGGAAACCTGCAACCTGGAGAACTCGATCATGGTCTCACCGGATATGGGCCAGGCAAAGTCTGCAGCGCGTTTTGCACAGGTCCTGCGGCTGCCGATCGCCGCGGGCAACAAGGAGCGTATCTCTGATTCGGAGGTGCAGATACGTGGATTGGTCGGCAACCAGGTGCGCGGGCATAAGCGTGCCCTGATCTATGACGACGAGATCGCCACGGGCGGCTCGATCTACGAGCTCAGCCGGATGCTGATCGACGAAGGGGTTGAGGAGATCACGGTCATTTGCACCCACGGTGTCTTTACCCGCGGCGGCCTGGAAAGGCTGGCAGAGGTCCCGCAGATTATTGAGATCGTCACCACCGACACCGTCTACACCCCGCCTGAAAGGCGGCACCCCAAGCTGAAGATTCTTTCCGTCGCATCCATCTTCGCGGATGCTATCCGGCACAATCTCTCTCACGAATCGCTCAACAAGCTTTTTGTATATGGGAGTGAGTAGCATGAAGTGTTCGAGCAGCTGAGAGCCCGGGCAAGGGCTCTCAAAACAGAAGCGGTCTCCATTTTCATTGCCGCTCGCGACCCACGGACTCCCTGGTATGTGCGGGTATTGATCTTTTTTGTCGTCGCCCATACATTCAGTCCAATCGACCTCATTCCAGATTTCATCCCGATCCTTGGCTATCTGGATGACCTGCTGATCACTCCAGCGGGAATCTGGCTGGCGGTTCGGTTGACCCCGCCCGAGGTGATGGCAGATGCCCGAGCAAAAGCGGCTCTACGCGGTGAGGAGAAATCTATGGCGATGATCGGAGCGGTGCTGATTGTCGCGGTCTGGGTCGCGGTATTCGTGAGTATTTCATATCTTATATTCTCCAGTTAAGTATCGCTATAATAGACAAAAAGGAGTCCCTCATGATTAGAAAAGTAATGCAGGATGCAATGAACGAGCAGATCAATAAAGAATTCTTTTCTTCATATCTTTATCTATCGATGGCAGCATACTTCGAGGACAAGAACCTGACCGGCTTCGCGCACTGGATGCGGCTGCAGGCTGACGAAGAGCGCGAGCATGCCATGAAGTTTTACAATTACATCCTGGATGCCGGCGGGCGCGTCTCTCTCAAAGCGATTGGCGCTCCGGAGACAGACTGGAAATCGAACCTTGAAGTCGCCGAACAGGTAGCAGCCCATGAGGCGCACGTCACGGCCTCGATCAACGACCTGTATGAGCTGGCGCTGCAGGAGAAGGATTACGCGGCGCAGGTCATGCTGCAGTGGTTCATCACCGAGCAGGTGGAGGAGGAGAAGAACGCCGCCGAGCTGGTCGCCAAGCTCCGGCTGATCGAGGAGCGCGGCACCGCCGTGCTCATGCTCGATCATCGCCTCTCCAAACGGAAGGGTGAAGAGGAAGAAGGAGAGGAAGAGTAGCCTCCACCGGAACCCCGAGGGTGTGAAGAATCCATCGTATGAGTCAGCGTATTCGTCCAGCCACCCACGCCGATAAGGAGGACTGGCTCAGGCTGCGCCAGGCGTTGTGGCCCTACGCGCCCGCGGACTATCTGGCAGTCGACATGGACGACCGCCTGGGAGACCCGGACTCTGCAATCTTCCTCGTCTCGAACCCGGACGGGCGGATGGTTGCTTTCCTCGAAGCCAGATTGCGCGAGTACGCCGAAGGCTGCGAGACCTCGCCTGTGGGTTATATCGAAGCCTGGTACGTGGAGGAGCTCAGCCGCGGGCAGCACTATGGCAGAGAGCTGGTGCAGGCAGCCGAAGAGTGGGCGCGCGAAAAGGGATGCCAGGAAATGGCATCGGATACCTGGACCGACAACGAGCCCGGCATCCAGGCGCATTTGAGACTGGGATACCAGGAAGCAGACCGCTTGGTGCATTTTGTGAAGAGGTTGTAGTGTCATTGCGAGCCCAGAGGGCGAAGCAATCTTTGCTCCATACAGAAGATACTCTGATCATGGGTTTATTCTTTTCAAGAGGAGATTGCTTCGGGAAGAACACCCTCGCAATGACATAAACGTCTTATGAAAAATTTCCTCCTCTACGGCTCCTATGGCTACACGGGGCAGCTCATCGTCGAGCAGGCTTTGCGCCAGGGACTGCGCCCTTTACTTGCCGGTCGCAACGAAAAGAAGCTCCGCCTCCAGGCAGAGCAGCACAACCTTGAATACCGTGTATTCCATCTCCGGAATACTGCAAAGCTAGACTCAGCCCTGCAGGAAGTGGAAGCTGTCCTGCACTGCGCGGGTCCGTTCGTGCACACGTTCCGCCAGATGGCAGAAGCCTGCCTGCGCACGAAGCGCCACTATGTGGATATCAGCGGCGAGATCGTCGGGTTCGAAGCGCTGGCAGAGATGGATGCGCAGGCGAGGGAAGCCGGCGTCATGCTCCTGCCGGGCGCGGGGTTCGACGTCGTCCCGTCGGATTGCCTGGCAGCTCACCTCAAACGGCGATTACCCTCCGCCACGCAGTTCCGCCTCTTCGTGCGCCCCGTAGGTGCAGGAGTCTCACGAGGCACCGCAAAGTCGGCGATCGAAAACATGCACCGCCAGGGGATGATCCGCCGGGATGGTAGGCTGATCCAGGTGCCGCCAGCCTGGAACGTCCGTGAGTGCGATTTCGGGCGCGGTTACACAAGGGTCGTATCGGTGGGCTGGGGGGACGTCAGCACAGCGTACTACAGCACGGGCATCCCGAACATCGAAACGTACTTTGCCTTTCCAGCCAGGATGATCAGCCTGCTGCGGTCTATGCGCGTGCTCGGACCGCTGCTCTATAACCGCCCGGTGAAGAGCCTTCTCAAATTTCTCATCGACGTAGCCGTTAAAGGTCCCGAGGAGCAAAAGCGCAAAAGAGCCTCCGCCATTTTCGTGGGCGAAGTCACTGACCCAAACAGGGGACGCGCCGTGTCGAGATTGATCAGCCCGGAAGGATATACTTGTACCGCACTAACCACGGTCGAGATAATGCAGCGCGTCCTGAACGGTGAATGGAAAGAGGGCTTTCAGACGCCATCCATGGCATACGGCGCCGATTTTATTTTACAGTTCCCCGGAGTACGAAGAGAAAGCGTATGAAGAGATATAGTATCTTTTATTGTTTTGTTTTGATCATGCTTGTCGCGTGTACGGCGCAGGAGCCCGAGGCCGTCGCAACACAGTCTGTACCCGCAGAAAACCTGTCAACCGCCACCACAGCTTCAGAGTCTGTCCCATCTGCACCCTCATCTACGGAGGCGAGCATGTCCTTTCAGCTCACCAGTGACGCATTTTCAAATGGACAATCCATCCCCGCCAAATATTCCTGTGTCGGACGAAACGTATCGCCTGCCCTGGTATGGAACGAGCCGCCCGCGGGGACGCAATCGTTTGCGCTGATTATGGATGACCCGGATGCCCCCATGGGCACCTGGGTGCACTGGGTGCTGTTCAACATCCCCGCCGAGAAACGGGAGCTGCCGGAGGACCTGCCGATCACCGGGAAGAATATTGACCCCGATTCAATCTTCGTCGGCACCAACTCGTCCGGAAACATAGGCTACGACGGTCCCTGCCCGCCCAGCGGCACCCATCGCTACTTCTTCAAGTTATATGCGCTCGATACGCTGATCAGTCTCCTGCCTGGCGCCACCGAGGAACAGGTTCTGCGGGAAATGGAAGGACATATCCTGGCACAAGCTGAGCTTATGGGGACCTTCAGTAAATGAGCCGCTTGGATGCAAACGTTCAGCGTGCCCGCCAATCCGGCAACCCTGTTGTCCAGGGAAACCGCTCCACCTTTTTCTGGGAGGGCGAATCGGCTCCCCATTTCATCAGCGACCTCACCAACTGGGAGGACAAGCCAAAGCCGTTCAAGCGCCTCGCCGCAAGTCCAGAAGTTGCCCTGTGGTCATGCTCCCTGACTGTACCGCGCGACGCATACGTGGAATATGCTTTCTACGATCCCGACACGGAAGAGAGAGTCCCAGACCCGTGGAACCCGCGCACGGTCAGCAATGGATTCGGAGAACGCAATCACTTCTTTTACATGCCGGAGACTATGCCCTCTCCGTTCTCGATGCGCCGCGCGGACGTGCGCAGCGGCACGCTGACGCGCCACCGCGTGGACACCGGCTTCTTGCAGGATGACGGCGAGCGGGATGTCTATCTCTACAAGCCGCCAACGGGAGGCCCGGTCCCGTTGCTGGTTGTGTATGATGGCTATGACTATCTACAGCGCGGCAAGCTTGCTACGATTGTCGATAACCTGATCGCGGACTGGCGGATCCGCCCGATTGCCATGGCATTCCTGCAAAATGGGAAGAGCCGGCGCAGCGTGGAATACCTGTGCTCAGATGCCACCCTGATGTGGCTGGATCAGGAGGTCCTGCCACTGGCGCGCAGGCACCTGCGGCTGCTGAACATCGAGCAGAATCCCGGCGCTTATGGCATTCTCGGCGCCTCTGCCAGTGGCCTCATGTCGATGTATACCGGGCTGCGGATGCCGGAGATCTTTGGCAACGTGCTCTGCCAGGCGGGTGTTTACTCCTGGGAAGGACGTGATTTTGCCGTGATGGACCTGGTGCGCCACAGCCAGTCACGCGGCATCAAGATCTGGATGGACGTCGGCACGCTCGACGAGCTACTGGAAGACAACCGCCGCATGGTGGCACTGCTGGATAAGCGACAATATAACGTTTCCTACCGCGAGTTTTCCGCCGGGCACAACTACACCGCCTGGCGCGACGACCTCTGGCGTGGGCTGGAAGAGATGTTTCCACTATCCTCGCGCTGAGCGGGAGACGCTGGTCGAGCAGAGCGGCGCTGCGAAGCGTTCCGCTCGTATCGAGACCGGGCTCCGCAAGCCGAGCGCGCGGCAATAGGACAGCACTCAGCGCGAAAGGTTCCCTATGATCCTCGCCACCCTGTGTTATATCAAGCATAACGGCTGCACGCTGATGGTACATCGCAACAAAAAAGCGAATGACATTCACGAAGGAAAATGGAACGGATTGGGAGGCAAGTTCGAGCCAGGAGAAACACCGGAGGAGTGTGTGGTCCGAGAAGTATATGAAGAGTCAGGACTGCTTATTCGTAATCCAAAACTGTGCGGCTTGCTGATGTTTCCAAACTTCAAAGGCAATGACTGGCATGTATTCGTGTTTACCGCGAATGAATTCCGCGGAGAGCTGATCGACTCGCCTGAGGGGAAGCTGGAATGGATTTTGGAGGGACAGATTTTAGGACTAAACCTATGGGAAAGCGACCACATCTTTCTTCCTTGGATTCAGGAGGGAAAATTCTTTTCGGCGAAATTCGAGTATGAGGGGGATACGATGCGCGGATATAACGTGGTATTCCATCCTTTCGCAGAGTGAGCCCTCAAGCCGATCCCCTTTAGGCTGTAATCTCGCGTTTGCGAGACTCACCTCACCACAAAGTTCATCGTCCTCATAGGCACATAAATGACTTTGATAACATTCTTCTCCGTGAGAAACTTCGTTACTCCAGGCTGGGATTCAGCCAGGTGTCGGATTTCCGACTCACTGGCTTGCGCGGGCACAGCCACTGTACCGCGCAGCTTTCCATTGACCTGGATAGCAAGGGTGACCAATTCCTCCAGTTCGAGCCCCGGATCATAGACAGGCCACAGGGTGGCATGAATGCTGTTTTCACCGCCCGCTATTTGCCAGCAATCTTCCGCGGTAAACGGCGCATACGGCGCCAGGATTTGAGAAAAGAGGCGAAGCTCGCGGTCTGCTATGTTTTCGTGCTGACCGTCTCCGGGCTCCACCAGGTCCTGAAGCTTGTTCAGCGTTTCCATCATATGGGCGATAGCGGTATTGTATTTGAACGATGCCGTATCGCCTGCCACTTCCTTCCCCAGCCGATTGACCGCCGCCCTGACCCGCGAGCCAGACTCCCTGCTTTGACCTGCATGGCCTCGCACAAAGCGATTAAACCGGTCGAGGAAGCGCTTTACTCCGAGCAAGGCGCGTTCGTTCCATGCCATCGTTGCATCATAGGGTCCCATAAAAAGAAGATAGACCCGCAGGGAATCGGCGCCGTACTTCTCTACATACTCCTGCGGAACGATCACATTCCCGCGGCTCTTGCTCATGCGCTGGCCGTCCGGTCCCAGGATCACGCCATGGGATAAGCGTTTCAGATACGGCTCCGGGTACTCGGGCGGGACGACGCCCATGTCATGCAGGAACTGGTAGATGAAGCGCGAATAGAGCAAATGTAACGTATTGTGCTCATCGCCGCCGATATAAACATCCACCGGCATCCAGTAGCGCAGCTTGTCCATATCAGCCAGCGCCTCGTTATTATGAGGATCGCAGTAGCGCAGGAAATACCAGTCTGAGCCAGCCCAGTTCGGCATGGTGTCAGTTTCCCGCCTGCCTGGACCGCCGCAACTCGGGCACGGGACATCGACCCAGCCCGGTATGTTTGCCAGAGGCGATTCGCCCGTCTCCGTGGGCTCGTATCGTTCGACTTCGGGTAGGAGGACAGGGAGCTGATCCTCCGGTACCGGATTCCAACCACATTCCTCGCAGTGGATCATAGGAATCGGCTCTCCCCAGTAGTGCTGGCGGCTGAAAATCCAATCCCGGAGATGATAGGAAACGGCTCGCTCTCCCAACCCGCGGCTCGCCAGCCAGTCAATAGAAGCGGGAATCGCCTCCACAGGAGTGAGACCATCAAGGGGTCCTGAATTCACCATCTTGCCATCCATTGCAGTGTAAGCCGCGTTGGAGAAATCCCATTCCATGTCAGCCTCCGGCAGGATGACCGGCTGAATGGGCAAGCCATACCGGACGGCAAACTGGTGGTCGCGCTCGTCATGCGCGGGGACCGCCATGATCGCGCCGGTGCCGTAGCCGGGCAATACAAAGTCTGAGATCCAGATCGGCAGCTCCTGGCCGGTCCCCGGATGGCGGGCAGTCAGGCCGCTGAAGACTCCGTCTTTCGGGCGCGACTCCTCTGTCCGTTCCAGCTCAGATTTTTTTCGAGACTGTTCCACATATTCTGCCACCCCAGGCTGATCCATCACTTGCGCGGTCAGTTCGTGTTCCGGCGCGATTACCATAAATGTAGAGCCCCATAACGTGTCCGGGCGGGTGGTGAAA
>DATHTH010000090.1:0-6394 GCA_035463495.1 Anaerolineales bacterium
GCGGTCCACTGCGCGCCGGGGGTCATCTGGTCATATGTAAAGACGGCGCAGATATAGGTAATGGGGTTCTGGAAGACCGTCGCAGCGGTGAAGCTGGTGAAGTCTGAGCAGTTGCGTGTGAACTGCAGCTCACTGAATACCGCATTCGGATTTGGGGTAATCTCACTCTCGAACAGGACCTCTATAGCGGGCGGAATGAAGGGCGTCGGCGTAATGGTCGCTGTGTCGGTGACCGAAGGGGTCTCCGTGATCGTCGGGCTGAGGGTAATGGTCGGGGAAAGTGTAATGGTAGGACTGAGGGTAGTGCTCGGCGTGATGGTGATGGTCGGAGAAGGTGGGAAGTATTGATAGGCAACCGGCTCACCATAACGATATAGAATAAAAGCAAATCCCATCAGGAACAAAGCAACGAGGATCGTGAATAGCCCGGCTTTTTCGCGCTGGCGGCGGATGCGGTAAAACGTCAGTCTCCTGGCTGACATCCAGGCGCGATACCCGGAGCGAAAGACCAGCAATGCTCCGATCACCGATAAGATTATGGCGGCAATGATCCCTGCTCGTATGTCCATGAGAGCCTGTCAAAAGATTATAGCATCACGAGGAAAATTATTGCCGATCGGCCTCTGCCAAATCAACGATACGGCGGCGTGGGGAAACGGTATGGCGTAGACGTGGGAGTCGCCCTGGAAGCAAGTGTGGAAGTGGGTAAGGCGGTCGGACTGGGCGTAAAGCGTGGGTCGAGGCAGGCTGGGACTGAGTCCACGCGCGCAGCTGGCTGGCGCGTATTGCCAAACTGGTCGTAGATCTTCACAAACTGGATCTCGGGGAACTGTTTGAGGTTAGGCATCAACAACCGTTCAATGGTATAGAGCGTACCATTCGACTGGCACGTCCCTTCCAGGTAGACATGTACGCCGCCGTTTGCGGCCACAATCCGGCTATATCCTGTGAAGCCATTGTTGATCACCGCCAGTCCGCGGTTGCGCTCTACATCGCTGGGACCTTTAAAAAATTCGTCCAGCACCGCGTTCACAGGATTCATGGAGGAAAGGACAACCCGCGGTACTGCGACCTCATAAGGAAGCTGTCCGGCGATCAGACGTCGATTGTCCGTGAAGTACACCTCGATCTGGCGGTACATCGGCGTGCGCGTGGGCGAGGGCACGCGGCTCGGCGTGACGGTGAAGGTTGCTGTCGGGCTTGGGGTGCGTGTGGGCGTTGCAGTCAACGTGGGGCGCGGCGTCCGCGTGGGCGTCAAGGTATTCGTAGCCGTCGGGACGGATGTATTTGTCACAGTGTTCGTAAACAAAGGGGTGAGTGTGAACGTCGGGCGCGGCGTACGCGTCACTGTAGGACTCGGCGTGAACGTGCTGGTCAGCGTAGGGAGCGATGTAATGGTCGGGCGCGGGGTGAAGGTCGGGCGCAAGGTTGAGGTCGGAATTGGTGTGCGTGTGAGCGTTGGGGTAAAGCTCGGCACGGTCGTAGAAGTATATGTTGGCGTAAACGTCTGTGTGAATGTAGGACGAGGTGTTGGGGTCCCTGAGGGCGTGATTGTCGGGCGCGGCGTGCGGGAAGGACTGGGCGTCGCGCTGAAGCTTGGGTTGGGCGTGATCGTAGGGGAGGCAGTCCGGGATGGAGTAAGCGTGGCTGTCAGCGTAGCCGTGGGCACGGCAGTTCTTGTCCTCGTTGGGGTGCGCGTCAGTGCAGCAGTCGCCAGCTGAGCCTGCAGAGTTCCTGCTGCATTCGTTGCAAGCGCGCTTAAATTCGAGGTGGGCGAGGGCAAGCTGGTGCGTGTGGCTGTGAATGTGACCGTCGGTGTACGAGTCGGAGAGGGCGTCTGGGTCGCGCTTGCGATCAAGGTCGGGGTCACCGTGGGCGTCTGCGTAAACCCCTCTGTCACGTCATCCGTGGCGGCTGTGGGTGTCCTGGCGGGCGTACGCGTGGCAGTCACTGTTCGGGTGAGGGTCGACGAAGGGACAGGCGTCTCTTCGGAGACAGTTGTGGAGGCGGGCAGCAAGACAGGGATATCCGTGGGCGAGAAGATCTGGTTCGCGACGGGCTCTCCGAACAAAGCCGAGGCGACCGTGGAAGAAAACAGGACAAGCGCCAGCAGCAGCCACTGCCAGCCTGCCAGCATGTAGGTCTTGCGAGTCCGGTAAAAAACCACCTTGCGCGCCCGCTGAATGGAACGGATTCCGGCGCGACCGGCAAGCAGGGTCGCGGCTCCCAGCAGGGCAACCAGGAGAATGATGATCGTTTCAGGGCTCATTAGCGGCGAGATTATACTATTTTTCCCCTTGGAACCTTTTCGTTCTCACCCGCCAGCCAGGAAACTGCCTCGGACGTGTCACGTATTTGCATAAAATGAGCCCCTGGCGGGTCGTACCAGCGATTTTGTGGTTAAATAGAACCATGAAAGAACTCGTTTTCCTCAAGCTCGGTGGCTCCCTCATTACCGATAAAACCCAGCCCTATAGCCCTCGGCTGGATGTCATTGAAGATGTCGCCCTGCAAATCCTGACGACGCTGCGGGCGAGTCCCGATCTGCGTCTTGTGCTCGGGCACGGATCCGGATCCTTCGGGCATGTCGCGGCGAGTGAATATCGTACCCGCGATGGCTTTTTTCCGCAGCCTTCACCATTGGTCTACCGTGATCGGGATCAGACCGAGGAAAATTACTGGAAAGGCTTCGCCGAGGTCTGGTACCAGGCGTCGGCGTTGAACCGGTTCGTAATGAAGGCGTTGCATAAGATGAAAATCCCAGCCGTTGCCCTGCCCCCTTCGGCGAACGTCATCGCCAGCGATGGGAAGGTCTCGATCTGGGAAACGACCTCGATCAGCATGGCGCTGGCAGCCGGGCTCGTACCCGTCATCTATGGCGATGTGACCTTCGACGAGGTGCGCGGCGGGACGATCCTGTCAACAGAGGATCTGTTCGGGCACCTGGCGCGGGCTCTCAACCCGCAGCGCATCCTGCTGGCAGGACTGGAAGCTGCCGTCTGGGAGGACTTCCCCGCCCGCACCCGGAAGGTGGAAACCATCACCCCTGAGACTTTCACAGAGGTCAGCCAGGGGGTCGGCGAGGCGGACGGCGCCGACGTGACCGGCGGCATGGAATCAAAGGTTAGGCAAATGCTGGAGCTTGTTGAGCAGAATCCCGAGCTCAGGGTCCAGATCTTTTCCGGCGCAGAGCCAGGCAATATCGAACTCGCGCTGCGCGGCGAATCGCTCGGAACATGGATCACCGCCTGATTTTTCATGTAAACGGTCTAAAAAGGCATGACACACTTCGTAAAAATCAGGGATGGAAGGCTATTCCCAAAGGGACAAAAGTTCTCATAATTGCAGAATACCGCGTTTTGTGTATATTTGAAAACTCAATTTACTCACAAAACATTTCAAGAAATTTTTTTCAGTCAACAAGCGGTAAGCTGAATTTCGTTCAAAGGAGATGCCATGGCTACAATCAAGAGCAGGAAAACTCTGCCCAAAAAGGATGTCGTCCTCAAAAAGCCCGGTGCCAAAAAAGTGAGAGCTGCGCTGTCCACCAACGGCACGAAAGCCGCCGTCGCATTCGTTCCAACAAAGCTTAAGCTCCTCCGCCCCGTGCCATCAGATATCGAGATCGCCCAGGCTGGAAAGCTAAAGCCCATCCTGCAAATTGCCGCTGAGCTGGGCATCCGCGAGAATGAGCTCGAGCTGTACGGGCCCTACAAAGCCAAGGTGAAGCTTGAGATTCTCGACCGGCTTACGAAGCGTCGCGATGGCAAATACATCGACGTAACTGCCATCACGCCCACCCCGCTAGGCGAAGGCAAGACCACCACGACGGTTGGCTTAAGCCAGGCGCTTGGCGCGCACATGGGCAAAAGGGTGATCACAGTCATTCGCCAGCCCTCGCAAGGACCGACCTTCGGCATCAAGGGCGGTGCTGCGGGCGGCGGTTACTCCCAGATCATCCCGATGGAGGATTTCAATCTGCACCTGACGGGCGATATCCATGCCATCACTGCCGCGCACAACCTGTGTTCTGCGGCGCTCGATGCACGGATGATGCACGAATCCCAGCAGGATGATGAAAAGCTGTTCAATGCGCTCTGCCCGGCAAACAAAAAGGGCGAGCGAAAATTTTCCCCCACGATGCTGCGCCGGCTCAAAAAGCTAGGCATTGATAAAACCGACCCCAACGAGCTCACTCCCGAAGAGCGCAGCCGTTTTGCCCGGCTCGACATCGACCCGAACGGAGTCCAGTGGCGGCGTGTGATCGATGTCAATGATCGCTTCCTGCGCGAGGTGATGGTCGGGCTCGGCAAGGAAGAAGCCGGGTTCGAGCATCGCTCCGGCTACGACATCACTGTCGCTTCCGAGATCATGGCGATCTTGGCACTCACCACCAGTCTAGAGGACATGCGCGACCGTCTTGGTAAGATGGTGGTCGCCACCAGCCGGAAAGGCGAAGCCGTCACCGCGGAAGACCTGGGTGTCGCTGGAGCCTTGACCGTTTTGATGAAGGATGCCATCAAGCCCAACCTGATGCAAACCCTCGAAGGGACGCCTGCGTTTGTCCACGCGGGACCATTCGCAAATATCGCCCATGGACAATCCTCCATCGTCGCCGACCGGATCGCCCTCAAGCTGGCGGATTACGTCATCACCGAATCCGGCTTCGGCGCGGATATCGGCATGGAAAAGTTCATGGACATAAAGTGCCGCTACTCCGGACTCACGCCACAAGTTGTGGTGCTGGTGGCGACCATCCGCGCTCTCAAGATGCACGGCGGCGGACCCAAAGTGGTGGCTGGAAAGCCTCTCGCGCCCGAATACACCGAAGAAAACCTGGACCTCCTGCGTAAGGGCTTACCGAATATGGTCCAGCATATCGAGAATGCGCTCAAGTTCGGTGTTAATGTGGTGGTTGCAGTGAACTCGTTTGCGAACGATACACCTGCAGAAGTGGAACTAGTCCGTCAGGCTGCTCTGGGAGCTGGCGCGATGGATGCCGTGGAGTCTCGTCACTGGATGGACGGTGGTAAAGGCGCGATCGCCCTCGCCGAAGCGGTGATCAAAGCCGCGGAGAAACCCAGCAACTTTGACTTCCTGTACGAACTGGATCGTCCGATCAAGGATAAGATCGAGACCATCTGCCGCGAGATCTACCGCGCCGACGGTGTTGATTACAGCCCCGAGTCAGAAGCCAAGATCGAGCAATTCACCCGACTCGGCTTCGCAGACCTGCCGCTGTGCATGGCGAAAACTCATCTTTCCTTCAGCACCGATGCTACTCTCAAGGGTGCCCCGCGTGGCTTCCGGGTGCTGATCCGCGACATACGTGCCTCGGTCGGCGCAGGCTTCCTCTATCCGCTGCTTGGCGAGATGCGCACCATGCCCGGGTTACCAACTCGCCCTGTTTTCTATGATGTGGATCTGGATCTGGAGACAGGAAAAGTGGTGGGATTGTTCTAAGAGATTACGAATCATATAAGAGTGACGCCTGGTTTCGATACGGTCGAAAAGAACACTCGACCTACTCAACCGACGGCGTCACTCTTTAACGGGCTTGCACGTGGTAAATTTTCCCACCCTTACCTGCATAGACTAACTCCAGATCTGCAATCTCTTCGATTTGCTCCGGTGGCAGATAGTGCTTGTACTCATTCGGCTCGAACCAGACCAGGTAGCCGGATTTATCATGCGGCCAGCCTGTATATGTTTCCACAGGATCATCGGTAACGACGAGGGAAGGCGTCACCGGTTTGCGAGTCCAGAACCAGACGGCATCCGAGTAGTTACTGTAAAACGTCTGCTCAGGATGTGCCGCTCTCAATTTTTGCATTTCAGCGATCACGTCCATCTCGTGATAGGTCTGGTTGTTGAACATGTTTGCGCCGCTCGGCTCGCCTCGTTCTCTCGCTTCCAGCAGGTACTCAGTAAAGCTATAAAATGGATAGAGCGCCCACAACGTAAACACCAGAAGCAATCCCGTTCGGATTTGTTGAGGCGATAGTCTGAGGTGCGGCAAGACGAGCCTGTCGAATGTAAACAAAATCAAGATCGCAGTGGGGACCAATAAGATCACATAGTAGCGATCTGAGAATAGGTCGCGATGGTCAGCAGTCACCACAGTAAACGACAATGCCGCGAAGTACACGATCGCATATATCAGTGTAGGATACACCGCGGGAGCCATCAACGAACGAAGCCAGTTTTCCCCATTATCTCTGCTACGGTGGTTGAGCAGCACGAGGACCAGCGCCAGAACACCTAACGGAATGAGGGGCCGGGTCAGGATGGGCATCAGGAACGAGAGGTAGGGCACGAACCAGTGCAGCATCTTTGTAAAAGCCACGGAGGTATTCGCCCATACGTCCACGACCTGGGGCCCCACGCCATAGAG
>DATHTH010000091.1:0-3126 GCA_035463495.1 Anaerolineales bacterium
CACCGATGAGCAGGGACGGTACTATCTAGACACTGTGCTGCCGGGTCTATATTTGAGCCGACCCATCGAGCATATCCATGTCAAGGTCCGCCCGGAGGGTGGGGAGGATGTTACGAGTCAACTGTACTTCCCACAACAGCCTGTTGAAGGTCTAACCGTCACGCTGGAAGAGCGAGAGAGCTACCTAGTCGGCTATTTCAATCTTGTGGTCCAGCGCTGAGCTATTTGGCAGGGGGATTCTCCCTATCACGAATTACCAGACTTCCCTGATTACTGCTTCCATTAAGCGCGGCTAAGATTAAACTTAATCTTGCCGCGCGAAACAGCCGTTGATCTGTAATCCTTGAAAGGAGTGATCCCGCAGAATGATTGATTTCCTGCAGGGCAAATGGCTAAGACATCCCTTGCATCCCGCACTGGTGCATATCCCGACGGCGCTCTGGCCCTCCGCCTTCGTATTTGATCTGATTTCTCTTTATAGTACTGACAACGTATATGTGCAGCTTGCCTTTTATGCCATTGCTACTGGGCTGATTGTCGCCGTGTTCGCGGTCCCCACCGGTTATGCCGATTGGACCGATATCAAACCCGATAAGCCAGCCTGGAAGCTGGGACTCTACCACATGCTCATAAACGTGTTCGTGATGGTCTTATGGGGGATCAATTTTTGGCTGCGCCTCCCAACGTTTCAATCGGCGACCTCCGTTCAGGGCGGATTGGTAGCCATCTCGGCTCTCGCCACGCTCCTCCTGCTGGTGTCTGGGTACCTGGGCGGACGCATGATCTATGCGTACGGCATCAACGTGGCGCGGCTTTCGAAAAAGAAGTGGCGCGAGATTGCCGTCGAGGGCGGCGCAGCAGTTCCGCCAGAGGAATAAAGTATGCTCAAGGCACTCTTACAAGGCAAGCCCATGCGACATCCCCTCCACCCGGCGCTTGTTCACTTTCCAATCGGTCTTTTTATCCTCGCGCTGATCATGGATGCGCTCTCTTTCCTGGATCCTGGATCTGGTGAGCTTTCTCGTGCCTCCTT
Organism: Anaerolineales bacterium; assembly: GCA_035463495.1. GTDB lineage: Bacteria > Chloroflexota > Anaerolineae > Anaerolineales > Villigracilaceae > Defluviilinea. Next base: position 1,034 of record DATHTH010000091.1, read on the forward strand.
CTATGCCCTGGCAGGTGGTCTTATATTTGGTTTGCTCGCGGCTGTGGCGGGTCTGGTAGACCGCTCAGACATCCGGATCGATCACCCGGCGCGAAAAACCGCCAACATCCACATGACGCTCAATCTTATCGCCCTGGGTCTCTTCGCAGTGAATCTCTGGCTGCGCCCTGGGCGCGCGGTAGAGGCAAATATTTCGTTCATAGAAATACTTCTGTCGCTTATCGGCGTTGGCATACTCCTGGTCTCGGGCTATCTCGGCGGGACCATGGTTTATGATGATGGGGTAGGGGTGGGGCGGCATCGACGTTACGCGCGCACTCCCCGCAAGACCATTGACGTCTCGATCTTTGAGAGGCGAGATGGACGGGTCCCGGTGTGTGCTGAGGATCAGATCCAGGATGGTGAAACATTGCGCATTGATTGGAATGGCAACATTCTCACGCTTGCCAAGCAGGCTGGGAAAGTTTATGCTTTTCAGGAGTTTTGCACACACCGCTACGGACCCCTGTCGGAAGGAAAACTGCAGGGTCACCAGGTGGAGTGCCCCTGGCATCGTTCCTGCTTTGATATTCGCACCGGAAAGGTCACCGAAGGACCCGCCAAAGTCGATCTCAAGACATATCCGGCGACCATCCGGGACGGAAAGATATTTATCGGGTGAATTCTATGGGACGTGATCGAAAATCCAAACACAAGCTGTCGAGACGGGAAGGGAAAGACCTTTTTGGTACAGGCGGTGAGAGCCTGCAGCGCCGGCTCAACCAGCCACCGGGAATGCACGGCCGGAAGCCGACCCGCAAAGAAAGCGTCTATGCCGAGCAATTACGCGAGAAGCAAAAGGTCAAGCGGATGTACGGAATGCGCGAAGATCAGTTTCAGCGTTTCATGGACATGGCTTTGCAATCACGCGAACAGACCGGTCTGGCGCTGCTCAGACTGCTCGAGCGCAGGCTGGATAATATTGTCTACCGGTTAGGACTGGCTCGCACGCGGCCGCAGGCGCGCCAGTTCGTGACGCATGGGCTGATTCGCGTCAACGGGAAGCGGTTGAATATCCCTTCGTATATTATGAAACCGGGGGAGGAGATTGAGATGAAGGAGGCGGGGATGCAAATTCCGGATGTGCAGGAGCTCGCTGAGTCGGGGCAGCCGATCCCGGGCTGGCTGGAGAAGCGCGATGGGGGAGGGGTGGTTCTGCGTGAGCCGAACCGCGAAGAGATCGACCCTGATATCCAGGAGCAGAGGATCGTGGAGTTTTATTCGAGGTGAGAGGGGTTCGTTTTCTTCTCAAAAATCTCGTAGTAGCCCTTGTCTAGCTCATCGTCATCAATATGTGCATATCGTTGGGTAATTTGAATATTCTCGTGCCGGGCGAGTCTCTGTGCAAGCTTAAGATTCCCTGAAGCGCGTAAGATCGTCGAGACGAAGTAGTGCCGGAACGAGTGGGGGGTGATATGGCCTTCTGCTTCGTTTCCTAATGCCTGTTTGACGCGTTCCGCAACAATATTACGACCGGTAGTAGGGGTAATCGGCTTGATCTTTTTTCCAGACCCTTTATCGTGCCGTGCAAAGAGGGGCAGGGCGGTCAGTTGTTTCCCGGACGCACCATCGAGCTCGGCACGGAGGGCAAGATAATCCTTCAGGGCACGCATGGCTCGCGATGTAAAGCGTACCACGGCCTGTTTATCACCTTTGCCTATGACAATCGCACGTCCCTCATTCCAATCGATATCCCCCCGGCGCAGGTTGCAGGCTTCGTGAATTCGAAGCCCGGTATCTGCCAAAGTTAGCAAGAGCGCTCGATCCCGCATTGCGCGTAACCGTTCGGATTCCGAATCTGTGGGAAGGGAGGCGGCAGTAGAGACAAATTCAAGAACCCGTTCGATGTCATTTGTTGGGAATTGCGGGAGACGTAGGCCTGGCTTCCTGGTCCGGTGTTCGATCAATAAATCCATACGGGGCAAATTTATTTCGGCTAGCCGTTCTGCCGCCAGATACTTAAAGAAACGCGCCAGGGCCCGGATATAGAGCTGCTCTGTGGCAGGCGAGAAGCTTTTCAGGTGCATCGCAAACCTGGAAATCAAATCTTCTGT
>DATHTH010000092.1:0-11637 GCA_035463495.1 Anaerolineales bacterium
ACGGCCAGCTGGCGGAGGTGAACTACTTCGGAGGTTACTATTCCGGGCAGCCGCGCTGGGGGTCGGGGTTCTTCTGGTCAGGGCAGCATTTTCAGCGGGGATTCAATCCGGAGCCCAACCGGTACGAGATCGATTATTTTCCCCCGGAAGCCAACGCAACGATCGACCTGACCGGCGTACCTCTGCCGGCAAGAGGGGACTGGTTCTTCACACCTCCACCGTTCTGTTTTGCCATGCAGGCGCAGGACGGGTGGATTTCGCTGGGCGTCGAGACCACGCCCGGTCAGAATCGTTTCACAGAATATGCCTATCACGGGCAGTCATCCGCTTTTTATCTATCACTCGCGTACGATGGTCAGACAGCTGTAATCGGGTCATACCAGTTGCCGGCAATCGGCTTCGACTTTGCAAGCGGAGAATATGAGGCTCTCGAACTGCATGTCCAGGCGCTTTCCCATGTTCAGGCTCGGCCCTCCGAACTGACGCACACGGAACAGGTCAAGCCCACCTGGTGGCGCACGCCCATCTTCTGCGGCTGGGGTGCACAGTCCTACCTGGCGACCATCCGCGGCGGACGCATTCCCGAGTACGCCCGGCAGGAGCTGTATGAGGAGTTCCTCGCCAGTCTGGAGACAGAAAAAATCAACCCGGGCATGATTGTTCTGGACGATAAGTGGCAGCGAACCTATGGAGAAAACTGCGCCGACGAAGTCAAGTGGCCCGATCTGAAAGCCTTCATCGAACGCCAGCATGCCCGCGGGCGAAGAGTCCTCCTGTGGTTGAAAGCCTGGGACCCCGAGGGCTTGCCCATTGACGAGTGCATCACCAATGCGGCCGGTTTGCCGGTCGCTTGCGATCCCTCGAATCCGAGGTACGAGGGCCGTTTGCGAGCCGCCGTGCAGCGAATGATCTCCCCGCGCGGCTATGACGCGGATGGGTTCAAGATCGATTTTACGGCGCGTATCCCCGCAGGCCCCGGGTTGAAATTGCATGGCGATACCTGGGGACTCGAGCTGATGCGCCATTACCTGGCGATCCTTCACTCCGAGGCGAAACGCGCCAAGCCGGATGCCCTGGTCATGACCCATACCCCGCATCCCTACCTTGTGGATGTGGTGGATATGATTCGGTTGAACGATGTGAACCACGGGCGCGAGACCAATCGGGAAACCAATCCATCCATGATGCATCGCGCCCGGGTGGCAGCCATCGCCTGTCCGGAGCTTTTAATCGATACGGATGACTGGCAGATGCCGAACAAGGCAGCCTGGCGCGCCTATACACATTTGCAGCCCGATCTGGGAGTGCCGTCGTTGTACTATGCGACCCACATTGACGCCACCGGGGAAGCGCTTGATGCGGAAGACTATCAGTTAATCCGCGAAGCCTGGGCGCGTTATCGCGAGCGAGAGGGCTTGAGCGCGTCAGATCAAGTGGACGTTCGCCGTGCTGAACAGGACGAGATGCCGGGACGATCCTTTCCATCTCCTTTGCTGCCGGCCGAGGGATAACCGATGACGACAGTGCGTATCGCCGACAAGAAAGTGTGGGTGGATGACCTGCCGATCCCGCTGCTCAGTGGAGAGATTCATTACTGGCGGCTCGACCCGGCGAATTGGCGACCGGTCTTGCAGCGGGCACGCGAGATGGGCTTGCAGGTGATCGCCACGTATGTCTGCTGGGACTTCCACGAGCTGGAGCCCGGTCTCTATGACTTTCGCGGAGAGACCGACCCGCGCCGGAATCTGCTCGGCTTTCTGGATCTACTGACCGCTGAGGGATTCTGGATCATCCTCCGCCCGGGACCTTATATCTACAGCGAGTGGCGCAACAACGGCGTTCCAGATGACGCCGCCCAACTGCATCGCTTAGACCCTGCCTTCCAAAAACGCGCCGAGCCTTACATGCAAGCCGTGGTCGATGCGGTGTGCCCCTATCTGGCGACGAACGGTGGGCGGATTTTCCTGTGGCAGGCGGAGAACGAGATCGATCCCTGGGCGCACTGGTACACCGAACAGCTGGGGCTAGGGCAAAAGACCGGTCCCTTTCACGATTTTCTGCGCGAATACTACCGGGATGTACACCGCCTCAATGCTGCCTGGGGGACCGCGTATGCTTCGATGGAGGAGGCGCGCGCGGTCTCAGAGATGTTCCCGGCGCGGCCTCATCTGATGAGTCGCTATCTCGATGTGACGCGTTTCCAGCACTGGTATGTGACCCGCGTCGCGGACTGGGCCGTCAAGACGTATCGTCACTACGGGGTGGATGTCCCCATTTACCTGAACGCCTACAGCGGCGTATCCATCCAGCCCTGGGCTGACTTCGAGTCTCTCGCCGACCTGGCTGGGCCAGATATCTACCCCTCTCGGGAGCTGGCGCTGCATACCGATGAACATCGAAAATTCTTGGAAGCGGTGCGCTACACCCGGACGTATTCCAGCTTGCCCTACATTCCCGAATTTGAGGCCGGCATCTGGCACGACTGGCTCGGCGATGTGGGCACCCTGCCTCCCAACCATTACCGGATGATCTGCCTTTCCGCGTTGCTGGCGGGCGCGGCTGGCTGGAACTGGTATATGCTGGTGAACCGCGATAACTGGTACCAGTGCCCGATCAACGAGTGGGGGCGTACCCGCCCGGACTTGTTCGAAGCCTTCCGCCAGGTGACGGCTCTTTACCACCAGATTGATCCCGCCTCGCTCGTCAAGCAGACGAGCGTCGCAGTGACATTCGATCCATTACAACGTGGCACAGAGCGCCCGGGGCAGGAGCTGCTCCAGGCACTGTATCAGGCAGATATAGACTACGAGTTTTACGATGTTAACCGCGGCGCCTGCGAGCAGCCGGTCCTTTTTTACGCGGGCGGCGACTGGCTCTCAGTTGCGGGACAAGAACACCTGAGGTCCTATGTCGAATCCGGCGGGCATCTTGTTTGCCTCGGTATGTATCCGCGCCTGGATGATCACTTGCACCCGCTGAACGTGCTTGGGATTAAGGAGCCGCCGGGCATGATCGGTGGCTCGCCCGGGAACCTGTGGCTGGAGGTCTTTGACCACGCGATCCAGAGTCGCTGGGCGTTCAACTACGCGTACGCGGAAACGCCGGGTGTTCCTATCTCTGCGACGCGCCGTGCGCCGGGCAACCAGACCTCCGAGGAGCTGAGTCTGCAGATGGGCTTGCAAGCAGGCAACCAGTACACTATCGGATATACCGAACGGCGCGGCAAGGGTTTGCTGACCGTCATCGGCCTGGCTCCCTCTCCGGGTCTGGTACTCGCCTTGCAGGAGTATCTCAGCCTGCGCCTCCCCGTGCGTTCGCTCACGCCTCAGATTTCCACAGCTCTTTATCAGCGCGCCGGGGAGTACTACCTGTTCGCAGTCAATCACGGGAATGAAGATAAGACAGCCGAAGTCCTGCTTCTGGAAGAAGGATGGGTGAAGGCTGGTTGTTGGCAGGCTCGTGACCTTATCAATGGGCAGGAATGGAGGGTCGATCTGCGAGGGTCCAATCGCCTGACCGTCCTGCTGCCGCGTAAAGACGGCGCAGTGCTTCATCTGCGGAGTGTGTGAACATGACCAAGCTTGCTATTCTCCATACGACCTCAGCGACCGTGGAAACCATGAAATCTCTCGCTGCCGAGATTCTGCCAGGTCGTGAAGTGATCAATTTCGTTGACGATTCGATCTTGCCGCAGCTGGGACAGAATGGCGGAAACCTCGCCGAAGTAGAAGAGCGTCTGGTGCACTATGCGCGCTTCGCCGAACAGGCGGGCGCCGATGTGATCCTGGAAGCCTGCTCATCTGTCGGAGAAGTGGTCGGCAGGATGCAGTCCGCGGTGTCCATTCCCATTGTGCGCATCGATGAGGCGATGGCGGAGCAGGCCGTGCAGCGCGGAGGGCGCCTGGGTGTGGCTGCAACTCTGCAGACAACCTTGCAACCCACAACGCGTCTTTTGCAAGTAAAGGCGCAAGAGGCAGGGAAGCAAGTCGAGATTACGCCGCTCCTGATCGAGAGCGCCTATCAAAAATTGATGTCAGGAGACCGGGAGGGTCACGATGACCTGCTGGTCGAGAAGTTACAGGAGCTGGCGCGCATCGTCGATGTGATTGTCCTGGCGCAGGCTTCTATGGCGCGAGTCCTGCCTCGGCTACCCGTTTCCGATCAGGAAAAAGTGCTGGTCAGTCCGCGGCTGGCGATGGAACGCGTGAAGAACGTGATGGCTTCTCTTCCTGTCGCAGATACCACGAGCTAGAGAGAACGGCTCAGGCAACGGAAATGACGATCCTGGCGATTGATATTGGCACGACCCACTGCAAAGCCGGGTTATTTGCGCTGGATGGTACGGCGCTGAAGATTGCCACGCGTCCCATGGTGACTCAGCGTGCTCCAACCGGAGAGGCTTATTTCGATCCCGAAGTGTTATGGGCAACGGCGGCGGCTGTGATCCGAAAAGCTGCGGCGGCTGGCCCGGTTGCAGCCGTCGGCATTGCCAGCATGGCGGAAACCGGTTTGTTGGTAGACCGCCGCACGGGCGCTGCCCGTTCTTTTTTTGTCCCCTGGTTCGACACCGCTGCGCAGGCGCAAGCTGATCTCATCCGCAGCCAATCGGATCCACTGGACCGTTATCTCAAGACCGGCCTGCGCGCCAGCTTCAAGTGCAGTCTGGCGAAGGTGCTCTGGCTGCGGGCGCGGGACGAACGTCTGCTCGATGGCGCGATCTGGCTCTCGGCGGCCGATTACATCGCCTACCGGCTGACTGGCAAGTTCGGCACCGATTGTTCTCTGGCTGGTTATACCTTTGCCTTTCGCGTCGACCAACGCGCCTGGGATGCCGACTGGCTGCGCGAATGGGATCTTCAATCTGACCTCTTCCCGCCTGTGAATCCCAGTGGGATGCCGATCGGCACAGTTCTGCCGGATGTTGGGCCCTCACTTGGATTGATCGCAGGCATCCCTGTGGCGATTTGCGGCCATGACCATGTCACCGCTGCGTTCGCAATGAACGTGACCTACCCTGGCAGGGTGTTCAATTCGATGGGCACAGCGGAAACGCTGCTTGGCGCCTTGCCGGAGCGCGCACTGACAGAGGATGACTTCGATTCGGGCTTGATCTATGGTTGTCATGTAGCGGCCGGGTGTGGATACTGGCTGGGCAGTCTCTCCGCTTCGGGCGGCTCAGTGGAATGGCTCCGGGCACAGCTGGGTCAAAAGCCTCTTTCCTATACGGAGATCGATGCCTTACTGGCAAGCGCGCGGCCAGAGCCCACGGGAATTTTATATTTTCCTTATCTCGTAGGCAGTGGCCCACCCCATACCGATCCTTTGATGCGCGCTGCTTTTGTGGGGCTTTCTGCCTCCCACGGACGCGCCGACCTGCTGAAGGCTGTACTGGAGGGCACCGTCTATGAGATTGAGGTCATCCGCCAGGCTGGTGAGCATATCACCGGGCAACCGATCCCGGCTCTGGTGGCTGCCGGCGGCGGGACCCGCAGTCGCCCATGGCTGCAGATCAAGGCAGATATCTCCGGTTGCCGGATTGAAGCCTCGGCGGAACCCGAGGCGACTCTCGTGGGTGCGGCGCTGGTCGTCGGAATAGGCAGCGGCCTGTATGCGAATGAGGCAGAAGCATTCGATGGCCTGTGCCTGAAGCCGGTTGAGGTCTTCGTGCCAGACCCTGAGCGCCATGCGGTGTACCGCCGTCTGTACGAGCATGGTTATTTGCGCTTGCAGGATGCCTTAAGACATCATTTCAATGGAACACACCAAGAGCTTGTCGAATATGAATGATCGTCCACCCTCTCTGAAAACCCTGAAAGAAGTACTTTTTGCCGCGGAACGGGGCCGCTATGCGGTCGGCTCTTTCTCGCCGCGCACGTCAGCGATGATCAAACCTGTCCTTTGCGCCGGGCAGGCCGCGCGTTCCCCTCTCATCGTCCAGATCTCACAGAAGGAACTCAATCGTTATCAGATCAGCCCGGCTCGTTTCGCGGAGGAATTTTTTGCGCAGCTCGAGCGGGAGCGGATCAGCGTGCCTGCCGTCCTCCACCTTGACCACACGAAAGAGATCTCTGTCATTCAGGCTGCCATTGCCGCCGGTTTCACCTCTGTGATGATCGATGCCTCCGAAAGGCTGCTAGAAGAAAATATCACCATGACGCGGGAGGTGGTCGAGCTCGCGCATGCTCGGGATGTTTCCGTGGAAGCAGAGCTGGGGCGGATCGGAACAACCGACTTCGTAGAGACCGAAAGTGATGAAGAGCTGTATACCAAACCGGAAGAAGCCGAGCGCTTTGTCCGTGAAACCGGTGTGGATGCCCTGGCTGTCTCGGTAGGTACGGCTCACGGTGTGTACACCGTCCGCCAACCCAGGATAGACCTGCCGCGACTCCGCGCCATTCGCGCCCTCACGCCTGTCCACCTGGTGCTGCACGGAGGGTCCGGTGTTCCGGCAGAAATGATGCAGGCAGCGATCCAGTTGGAGGGTGGTGGGGTCAGTAAGGTCAATATCGCCACCGATCTGGAGCTCGCAGCGCTGGGAGCTCTCGGTCGAGAGAGCCATCTGACGGATGCCGAAATGAATGCCCTTGCGCCAGAGCAGATCGAAGCCGCCCGGCACGCCGTTCAGCAGACCGTCACCGACAAAATGGACAATTTCCTCAGGAGCAGCGGCAGGGCGGATGGAAACTGAGCTGATTCAGACCGCTCGAACACATGCCGAGCGCATCCTGCTCGCCAATGGAGGCGAATTAGGGCTGCTGGGCTCGAACCAGGCGTATCAACAAGTCTGGGCGCGTGACAGCATGCTCTGTGGCTTCGGTCTGTGGCTTACCCAGGATGTTGAGGGACCTGCCATTCACGCGCGTTCGCTCGAAACGCTGCGCCGCTTTCAGAGCCCTCTCGGCAAGATTCCCCACAACGTGGGAATGACCGGCGTAGCGGATCCGGCGCTGATTGCCCACGGCGGATCATTAGAAGGCGCACTCAAGCAGAGTACTGCAGTCGAGGATACGATTCACGCCGGGTGTTTGGACGGCAATCTCTGGTACATTGTCGGGCAGTACTACGATTTCCAGCTGCGTCAGGATCGTGACATGCTGCGAGCAGCCTGGCCAAGTCTGGAGCGAGCCCTGCTCTGGTTGCGCTATCAAGACTCCAATGAGTGCGGTCTGCTCGAAGTTCACGAGGCCATGGACTGGGCCGATCTGTTCGCCAATCGTTACAACGTCCTGTACGACAACGTGCTTTACTTCGCTGCCTGGCAGTGCATGGGACACATGGCGACCGCGCTTGACAAAGATGCAGACGTATTTTTTCGGAGTGCTGAGGATGTGCGCCGCAAGGTCAACCGCTTGCTTTGGGTGGGGCCTGAAGAACCAACCGATTACGACTGGGTCCGCCAGGAGCGGAAAGAATGGCTGTATCCTCGCCGGCGCGTCGAGACGGAGCTCGTTGAGCGGCCGTTCTATCTGCCGTACATGGCATTTCGGGATTATGCCGATCGATTCGACACACTTGGCAACCTGCTGGCCATCCTCTTCGGTGTGGCTGACAAGCGAAAGGCTGACAGGATCCTGGACTACATTCATGGTTGCGGGCTGAACGAGCCGTTTCCTGTGCGGGCGCTCTATCCGCCCGTCCAGCCCGGTGAAAAGGACTGGCGAGACTATTACCGAGTGCGAAACCTCAATCAGCCTCATCACTATCATAACGGCGGGGCGTGGCCGTTTATCGGTGGCGTCTATGTAGCCGCTCTCGTACAGGCGGGTCGCTTCCAAGAGGCTCGCTGCCAGCTCGACAAATTGACCGCGATGGTGCGACTCGGCAAATTACAGGAATGGGAATATAACGAATGGTTTCACGGACTGTCGGGCAAGCCCATGGGCTATGCCGGGCAATCCTGGTCGGCAGCCATGTACTTATTTGCTGCGGACGCTGTGGAGCATAGCCGCGTATCTATTTTCAATGGGGGACAAGGGTGGTCATTATAAGAGGTCGTCATTCATTGAGGAAACATGTTTACTCACATCACCGATCAACTCTATTTGTTTCATGATACCTGTAATGTGTACGTTCTTTGTTCGGGGCGCGAAGCCGTGCTGGTCGATTTCGGCGGCGGCGATGTGCTCGATCACCTGACTGAGATTGGCGTGGAAAGAGTCACCGATGTGTTGATGACCCATCATCACCGCGATCAGGGTCAGGGACTGGCACGAGCGGTTCAGCGGGGTATCCCCATCTGGGTCCCGCATACCGAACAGGACCTGTTCCACAACGTAAATGCACACTGGCAAGCGCGCCCCATCTATAACAATTACAACGTCCGTGAGGATCGTTTCTCGTTGCTCGAATCTGTTCCGGTGGCTGGGACGTTACAGGATTACGAAACCCGCCTGTTTGGCATGCACTCCGTGACTGTGGTCCCCACGCCTGGCCATACGACCGGTTCCATCAGCCTGCTTGTGGAATGGAATAGAAAGCAAATTCTCTTCTGCGGTGACTTGATCTATGCACCTGGGAAAGTGGTCAGCCTGGCTGCTACGCAATGGACGTACAATGGCGCAGAAGGAATAGCTGCCAGTCTGGCTTCGCTGCTCGACCTGCAAGACCGTCAAATCGACCTGCTCCTGCCATCGCATGGCGATCCGATGCATAACCCGAAAGAGGCGATTGCCTTACTTGTTGAGCGATCCTGGGAATTGTTGCAGCGCCGCAAACAGAACCCGCGTCTGTTCCAACTGCGCAAAAAGCCCTATCAGCAAGTGCTACCTTCTGGAGAATATGGAAGGGGAACGCCCCACCTCCTGATGCACTGCGCCAGCATGGCAAATAGCTATGTGCTTCTCTCGGACAGCGGAAAAGCACTTTTCATCGACTTTGGTTATGATTTCATCACCGGAATTCCGGCCGGCAGTGACCGTGCCTCGCGCCGTCCGTGGCTGTACACCCTGCCCATGCTTAAGCAGCAGTTTGGCGTGCAGAAGATTGACGTGGTCCTTCTCACTCACTATCATGACGATCACGTGGCTGGTTGTAACCTGCTGCGCCGCGTGGAAGGAACGGAGGTCTGGGCAGCCGAAAACTTCGCTGATATTTTGGAATATCCTTCCCGTTATGATCTCCCTTGTCTGTGGTATGACCCCATCCCCGTAGATCGCTGTCTCCCGCTGGAGCGACCCATCACATGGGAAGAGTACACCCTGAGATTGCATCCTTTACCCGGCCACACGCGCTATGCAGTGGCCGTGGAGTTCGCGGTTGATGGGCTGCATGTGTTGGCTACAGGAGATCAATATCAGGGTGACGACGGACTCTCATGGAATTATGTCTATCAGAACCGCTACGCCATTGGAGATTACGCAGCCACGGCAAAACTGTATCATCGAATCAACCCGGACCTGATCCTCTCGGGGCACTGGCAGCCATTGTGCGTGACACCCGAATATCTCAAGCAGATTGCTGTTGACGCAGAAGCACTCGATCGTCTGCATTGTGAACTACTACCTGAGGCACCTGACTTTGGAGCAGAAGGCACTCTTGCCCGTATCACTCCTTATCAGGTAACGGCGATAGCAGGTCAGCCGATTCCCTTCGAAGTTGAGATCCGCAATCCATTTCATAGTCCGGAACAGGCGACCCTCCAAGTGATTGCCCCACAGGGTTGGAGCGCCGAACCGGTGGAACAGATGCAGCAAATTACCGGTACGCATCACGTTTCGTTCAAGGTCTCTTCTCCTCCAGGTGGGACGATCCGACGCGCGCGAGTCGCGGTTGACATCACGATCGCCGGACAGCGCTTCGGCCAGCAGGCGGAGGCACTGGTCACGGTGATTCCGCAAGAGACTCTATGATTGTAAGATCGAATTTCAGGCTGTCGCTCTATCTCCTCGCTGTGTATTCTAGCTTTCTGCTTCCAGCTTGTGCTCTGGCCTCAACACCAACGCTCGTACCGGTGCCCACACCCGGAACGTTTACCAATCCCGTGCTCGACCAGGACTTCCCTGACCCGGACGTTTTAAAAGTAGATGATTTTTACTACGCTTATGCCACCAACGGCAACGAAACCAACATTCAGGCCGCCCGCTCCACCGACCTGGTCCACTGGGAGGTGATGGAAGATGCCTTGCCGGAGCTGCCCGGTTGGGCAGTTCAAGAATTCGGCTGGGCCTGGGCACCCGAAGTCTTTAGCCCCGGTGAGGGCGAATATGTGATGTACTTTACGGCGCGTTTCGCCATCGGCTTTGACGGCACCCAGTGCATTGGCGTTGCCACTAGCGACGATCCCGATGGACCCTTTGCTTCTCCCAGCCCCGATCCATTTATCTGCCAGACGGATCGGGGCGGCTCCATCGATCCGAGCTCCTTTGTGGACCGCGACGGTCAGCGTTATATCCTCTGGAAGAACGATGGCAACTGTTGCGGCTATGAGGTCTGGCTGTATATCCAGCAGGTTTCTGCGGATGGCTTAACTCTTCAGGGGGAACCGCGCCGATTGCTGACCGTCGATCAGCGCTGGGAGGGCATCCTGGTCGAGGCGCCCACCCTGTGGCTGCATGAGGGCAAATACTATTTGTTCTATTCAGCCAATGCGTATAATGACAGGCGCTACGCGGCAGGATATGCCGTTGCAGACGATATTTTTGGTCCCTATGTCAAGGCGCAAGAGCCGCTGTTGGAAACCGACCTCGCCGCCGGGTTGGTGGGACCGGGCGGTCAGGATGTCGTGGTCGGTCCGCGTGGCGAGACCTGGATTCTATTCCACGGCTGGTCGCCGGAGGGCTATCGACGCCTGTACTTGGCGCCTCTGGATTGGGAGTCAGGAAGACCAGCGCTCGAATTGCAGGGGAGAGACCCTCTGCCTTTACCATGATCAGAGCTCATCGCGACGCATCTCGTCCAAGCCTGTTTTCAGTTACGCCTCAGGAGAACTCTTTGAAAACACGTACACTTCATATGATCGGTAACGCCCACATTGACCCTGTCTGGCTATGGCAGTGGCAAGAGGGCTTTCATGAGGTCAAAGCGACCTTCCGATCGGCGCTGGACCGGATGAAAGAATTTCCGGACTTTATCTTTGTTGCCAGCTCGGCCGCGTTCTACGAATGGGTAGAGCAGTCGGACCCGGCCATGTTCGACGAGATCCGGCAGCGCGTAGACGAAGGCCGCTGGGGCATTGTCGGTGGCTGGTGGGTGGAGCCAGACTGTAACATTCCGGCAGGGGAATCCTTTGTCCGTCACGGGTTATATGCCCAGCGTTACTTCAGAGAAAAGTTCGGCGTCATTGCCAGGACCGGTTTCAACGTGGATAGCTTCGGCCACGCTGGCACGCTGCCTCAGATTCTCAAGAAGAGCGGTCTCCATTACTACGTCTTTCTGCGCCCGATGCCTCATGAAAAGGGACTGCCGGGGCGCCTGTTCTGGTGGCAGTCGGATGACTGTTCGCGCGTGCTGGCATTCCGCATCCCGTTCGAATATCTCTCCTGGGGCAAGGATGTGGAGACGCACGCTCGACGCTGCGCCGATGAAATGAAAGCTCCCGTAGACGAATTCATGTGCTTCTACGGTGTCGGCAACCACGGTGGCGGACCCACCATTGCCAACCTTGAGAGCGTCCATAGCCTGGATGCCGACCCTGAATTC
>DATHTH010000093.1:0-4113 GCA_035463495.1 Anaerolineales bacterium
CTCAGAATTAGATGCCCCTACTTTTTACCCGGTGAAATCCATGAACAACTCCAACACATCTGCAAACATCCCACACACAGGCTGGCAGATCCTCGGCGAGCTCGAGCTGCCTGCCGGCTCCAGCACTGATGACGCGATCCACGCCTGGCTCAGCGAAGTTCTCCACCCACTCGGGCTGCAGGCACATTTCCTGGGCAAGGTCTCGCACGCCGCACAGGAGGCCGCCGGACGCGCCATGCGCTCGGAACGGGCAATAGAATTGCAGCACCTGCACTTTCTCATGCATGCTCCGAAACATTCCGCCTCCAACGGACAGACCTGGGGCTTCTTTCAAATCGAAAAGATGGGGGACTCAGTAGAGGGTGGAAATGCCCACGATCATACGATCGAGTTTTATCTGTATCTCGAAGGATAACGGAATCAGGCGGCTATGCTGACAGATTGGGCTGCCGCAATCGCCTGCTGCAGAGACATCCCGCGTCCCTGCGCCCATGCGGCCCGAAGCTGTGCCTCAGGCAATGCGGCGCGCAGTCTGTGCAGACAGCGCTCCATCTCCATTTCGTTGGCCGGCCAGACGACGGCGCCCACACGTTCGCGAATGGACTCTGCTGCCCCGAACAGGCGGGCCGCATCTTCCATCTGCCCGCCGGACGTCAGCACGGCGGCCACGCCGGCCAGGCATTCGGCGATGCCCGCTTCATTATAGAGGTCGCACTGCAGCTCGAGCGCTTCACGGAAATTAGATAAAGCCTCGCCCAGGTCGCCGCGGTTCGTTGCGATATACCCCAGGTTGTGCAGAAGGCTGGCAATCTCATCCTTATCGCCGGTCTCACGATAGATCGCAAAAGCTTCGGTGTAGAGGAGCCCAGCCTCCTCATAATGCCCCTGGGCACGGGCCACGTCTGCCAGCCGGTTCAGCGCCATCTCGATACCGGTCACATTACCCACCTTCCGGAACAGGGCCAGGGTCCGCTCATGATATGCCCGCGCGCCGGCAAAATCCTTTTGCAGGTAGGCAAGCAAGCCAAGATCACACAGGATCTCGTTGTACTCGAACGTGTCCCCGAATTCTCCAAGGAGCTGCGCGGACTCATCAAGATAAGTCTTCGCCAGGGCCAGCGAGTGCTGGTTCATGGCAATCCGTCCCAGCGATTGCAGCACGCCGGCCGCAGCAGGACGGTTATCGAGGATGCGGAAGAGCTCGAGGGCGCGCTGGCATTGATCGTTGGCGGACTCGTACTCTTTGAGTTTCCAGAACACCACCCCGCGCGCGTGATGGGCAAACGCGAGCAAACTCATGTCGTTAAGCTGGTTGGCAAGCTCGAAGTTCCTGTTTGCGAGCTGCAATGCCATGTGGTTATCGGATTGCGCCACTGCCAAAATGACGGCAGCATTGGCGGACCGGAAGCGATCCCAGGTGACCAACTGCCGCGCAGGCAGGTCCAGCGCGCGCTGCAGCCATTTGCGTCCCTCGCTTGTGTAGTTGCGCATCCACCAGAGAATGTAGAGCGCGCCGGTCAGTTTGAGAGCGTTTTGCACTGCCTGTTCTTGTTCCGCAGAGACTTCCCCTCGCGAGCCCTCGAAGCGCAGCGACCATTCGAGCGCGGCGCGCAGGTTATCGTAATCGGACTCTACCAGGCTGAGCCAGGTCAGCTGATCGGGACCACGCAACTTGGAGCGTGAATCCTCCGCCAGCCTGAGGAAGAAATCAAAATGCCGGTCCCGGATCTCTTTGAGTCTGCCAGACTTCACGAGTTGATCGTACGCATACTGGCGGACCATCTCGTGCAGGTCATAACGTTTATCGGTGCCGTGCCGCACCAGGGATTTATCCACCAGCGACGAGAGGACCGGCAATGCCGCCGAGGCCACCTGCGCGGCAGTTTCGCGCGTAAAGCCTCCCCGGAATACCGAAAGCCCCATCATGACCTGCTGCTCCTCCGCAGAGAGCAGCTGCCACGAATACTCGAATACGGCCCGCATGGAGCGATGGCGCTGCGGCACATCCCGCGCCGGAGAAGCCAGGAAGTCGATGTTGCTCTCGATCTCCTGCGCGATCTCGCGGCAGGATAGCGTGCGCACCCAGGCGGCGGCCAGCTCGAGCCCCAGCGGCAGTCCCTCCACCAGCTGGCAAATGCGCTCGATATAGGGTAGATCTTCCACCGCCGGTGCGAAGTCCAGCCGGGCCTGCCGGGCGCGCTGCAGGAAGAGAGCCGCCGCGCTGTTCGCTTCGAGTGTCTCGAGGCGGAGGCGGCCGGGAAGGGGCAATCCCTGCACGGCAAAGGCCCACTCTGCCCGCAGGTTGAGCTGCTCGCGCGAAGTCGCCAGGATCTTGAGCTCCGGGCAGAATTGCAACAGCTCCGAGATCAAGCGGACGTCATTCAACAGATGTTCCAGGTTATCCAGAACCAGCAGAATCCGCTTCCCTCTCAGGTAGTGGAGCAGCTGCGTTTTTGGATCGCCCACATGCGAGAACGTGAAGCGCAGCGCATCGGCAATGGCAGGCAGGATGAATTCGGCGGAGGCCGTGCCGGCCAGGGAGACAAAATAGACGCCGTGCTCGAACACGTCACAGAGTGTATGGGCTACTTCCAACGCCAGGCGCGTCTTGCCCACCCCGCCGGGACCGGTGAGGGTGAGCAGCCGGCAGGCCGGATTCTGGAGCTGTTGGAGCACCATGCCCACCTCATGCTCACGCCCGATCAGCGCCGTGAGCGGGCCGGGCAAATAGCTTTCGAAGGGCTCGCTGACCGGAGCAGGACTGCTTTGCGGCGCGAGGATTGCATCCGCGGCGAAGCCCTGGGCGGCAGCCAGCGCGATCGAATCGAGATGCTCGATCGACTTTTCCTGCCGGGCCACCTTGAAAAACAAGGACCGCTGCTCGGGCGGAATCTGAAGATGGTCGGCCAGCAGCCCGGCGACCTGGCGGGAGGGACGGCGTTCATCGGACTCGATCTTGAAGATCAACGAAGCCGAACACCCGACCCTCCTGGCAAGTTCCTGTTGCGTCAGATCGAGGGCTTTACGCCTGCGCTTGACCCAGTTCCCAAATGAATGTTCCACGGGTATTGATTTTGATATGAACCGTTTGAAAGTGACAGTGCAATTGTACTATTTTTTGTCCACCTGTTTGTACTGGAAATTGACACCATCCCCTCGAGGAAACGGATAAAGTAGGAGCATACCGATCGCAGGTTCATACACCGTTTTGCCGCCCGTCTTACACAGGTGGAACATGCGAAACATTACTTTTGAAATAGATTTGCAGGTTGATATTCCAATATCAAGTAAATGATGCGGCACTATGTAGAGCTGAGTGTGAGGATGCCATGAATTCCAGAAACCAATCTCAATCATCTGACCAGGAGACGCTGGTCCGGCAGGCCAGGGCGGGCAGCCTGGAGGCGTTCAATGAGCTGGTGTTGATCCATCAGAGCATCGCATACAACCTGGCGTATTCGCTGCTGGGAGACCCCGCCCTGGCAGAGGATGCCGCCCAGGAAGGTTTTGTGAAGGCGTTCCAGAATATGAACAGCTTCCGCGGCACCTCGTTCCGCGGCTGGCTGCTGAAGATCGTGACCAATACCGCTTACGATGTGCTGCGCCGCTCGCAGCGGCACCCCATGCAGCCCCTGCTGCCCGTGGATGAGGAGGGAGAGGAAAACGACTCGCCCGCCTGGATGGCCGACCCTGCTGCCGGTGTGCAGGATATCGTGGAACAGCGCGAGCTTTCACAGCAGATCTACCGGGTGCTGGATGAGCTGCCCGAGGCCTTCCGCAGTGTGCTGACCCTGATCGACATCCAGGACATGGATTACACCGAAGCTGCACAGATACTGGGCGTCCCGCTCGGTACTGTCAAGAGCCGCCTGGCGCGCGCCCGCCTGCAGATGCAACAACGGCTCAAGGAAAGCATGGGACCCGAAAGAGGTTTTTCGGCGAATGAAGCGGGCCTGGCTGCATAGGACTCAAGAATCAGAAATCCGTGGAGAGGAGAAGAATGAACGATATGAACAAGTCGCTTTAACATGTAACGCATCATCTGACCGGCTTTATTTACTGGTCATCAATCAGCAAAAATCAAAATATTGTGACGGAAACAAAAAGGAAAAA
>DATHTH010000094.1:0-20124 GCA_035463495.1 Anaerolineales bacterium
CAGCAGCGGGACCCACACCATACTTCTCTGTCGCTGCTCTAGCAGCCTCCACAATCTTAGGATGATTCGCCAAGCCCAGGTAATTGTTCGAGCAGAAGTTGAGCACATTCTTGCCGTCCACGGTCAGCCAGGCGCCCGGCGCCGAGCCGATCGTGCGGATGTGGTTATACAAGCCCTGTTCTTTTAAGGCGTCAATTTCCTGGTTCAGCCAATCGAGTTTGGACATGAGAACTCCTGTGTATCTGTCATTGCGAGCCGGTCAGGGCGAAGCAATCTCCCCTTTGATTGGTTGATGAGATTGCTTTGTTGACCAGAGCGCCCTCATCGCCATAACAGAAACAAATTTTGTTCATTATAGCAATCTTGCAAAAAAACGACTGTCACGATTCTGCCGTGACAGTCGCCCTGTTTTATGCCTCTTCGAGCGTGACTGCTCTAGGCTGCTTCCCATCGATATCCGGAATGCCATACTCATTTGCCAGCGTGGCGCCTATCCAGACTTTCCCTGTCCGGCTCATGAGGTCCGGATCGGCTGCCAGGGCCGCGATGACGCGCCCGGTAAACTGCGGCGACTCGGAGTTGCTCATGTCGAAGTACTCGGCGGCGCGCAGCACACTCTCCGTGCGCACTAACCCCGGATAGAGCGAGATCACGGCGATGTTGAATGTTGCCGCTTCGTGCGCCATGTCTGCAGTCATCTTGTCCACGGCGGCTTTCGCGGCTCCGTAGGGCACATTGGCTATGTACTTCTGCGCTGCCCAGAAAGAAATATTCACAATGAGCCCGCCCTGCTGCTCGATCATCTTCCTCGCCGCAAAGGTGCTTGCCACAAATGCAGCCCGTACCCCGCCGTCGAACATGGCGTCCCAGCGCCAGAGGGGCTGCTCCCAGAATGGCTTGAGCCACGTAAATTCGCCGTCATGCTCCATTCGCTCGTAGCCACCCCAGGCGTTGTTCACCAGGATGTCCAACCGTCCGCTCTCCTCCTGCACACGTTCGAAAAGTTTCTGGACTTGAGAGTCATCGCGATGATCACAATGTACTGCAATCCCCTTGCCTCCTATGGCAGTGACCTCCCCGGCAGTCGAAAAAACTGTGCCGCCGAGCCGCTCCACATCTGTGCCCTCTTCGGCAGTGCGACCGGTCACATACACGGTTGCGCCCGCTTCGCCCAGTCCCAGCGCGATCCCTTTCCCCACGCCGCGGCTCGCGCCGGTCACGACTGCAACTTTCCCTTTTAGATCCACCATGTCAGCTCCTTTTGAGAAAAAAACAACTTAACCGAACCCACGATTAAAACAGCCTCCCTCGTTAAAGGCAAGGGCGCCTTAAGATGGATCAAATAATCTCATTTTGGGTTAGTTACAAATCGAACTGGCAGGGAAAATCAATTTATAATCTGCCCATTCTATGAGCGCCAAGCCCCTGCATGAGCAGATCGCCGCCATCAAACAAGCCATCGAAGCGCAGGAAACGATGCGCTCCCTTCTGGGGGATTCGGTGGTCGAGACCACACTGACCGTTTTACGCGACCAGTTGAACGAACTGGAACGACAAGCCACGCAGCAGGATGCAGCGAGCCAGGCACGCCGGAAACTGGTGACCGTCCTGTTCGCCGATGTTTCCGGCTTCACCGCGTTTTCCGAAAAGCGAGACGCTGAGGACGTTGCCAACCTTGTCAACCACCTCTGGATCCGGGCAGACCGGGTGATCCAGGAATACGGCGGACACATCGACAAGCATATCGGCGACGCGGTCATGGCGCTCTGGGGCGGAGAAACCGCGCGCGAAGATGACGCCGAGCGTGCCCTCCGGGCTGCGCTCAAGATGCAGGAAACGTTCAAGGAGGGTGTCGGGGCGCTTCCCATACGCCTGAAGGTGGGGGTCAACAGCGGGCCGGTTCTCCTGAGCTCGATCGGCACCCGGGGTGAGTTCACCGCGATGGGCGATACGGTCAACACCGCCAGCCGCCTGGTCCACTCGGCGGAGGGCGGGCAGGTGCTCATCTCGCATGATACATACCAGCTGGTACGCGGCGTCTTCGACGTGCAAAAGCAGACGCCGATCCTGGTCAAAGGCAAGACCGAACCTTTGCAAACCTACCTTGTCCAGCGGGTGCGCCCCCGTGCGTTTCGGATCGGCAGGAGAGGTGTAGAGGGCGTCACCACGCGCATGGTCGGGCGCGAGGCGGAATTCCAGACCATCCAGGATGCGCTCGAGCAGAGCGTGCTGCATCGCCGGGTTACGGTGGTCGTTGTCAAAGGCGACGCCGGCCTGGGAAAGAGCCGCCTGATGTATGAGTTCGAAGCCTGGCTGGATTCTCATCCCACGGACTTTTATCTTTTCAAGGGTCGCGCCGACGAAGAGACCATGCGTCTGCCATACAGCCTGCTGCGGGATGTGTTCAGCGAGCGGTTCCACATCCGGGACAGCGATACGCAGGCAGAAGCCCGCGCAAAGCTGACAGAGGGGATAGCAACCATGACAGGCAGGCAGAACGCGGAGCGGATTGCGTTTGTCGGCGAATTGCTGGGTTTTGATTTTTCGGAGAGCGCATTCGTGCGCGGCATTCGCAATGACGCCCGCCAGATTCGAGATCGTTCCTTCAACAGCATCGCCCAGTTCTTTTCAGATCTTGACTCGCCCATGGTTCTATTGCTAGACGATATTCACTGGGCGGATACTGGGTCTCTGGAGCTGATTGAATACCTGGCGAATTTGGAAACAGAGCTGCCGCTATTTATCCTGTGCACGGCTCGTCCCAGCCTGGACGAATCTCATCCGAACTGGGGACAGGATTTTCCACTGAGTACCATTCTCACCATCAAAAACCTGGACCTGACGGCCAGCCAGGAACTCGTCAGTGAAATTCTGCAAAATGTGTCGGACCTGCCCGCAGATCTGGTGGAAACTGTCGCCAAGAATGCAGAAGGTAATCCGTTCTACCTGGAAGAATTGATCAAGGTACTGATCGAAGATGGCGTGATCGTTAAGGGCGAGGAGGTCTGGCAGATTGTTCCGCAGCGCCTCATCCAGCTACGCGTCCCGGCCACGCTGACGGGGGTTCTGCAAGCCCGCCTGGACCGGCTTCCCTCGACAGAAAGTGAGGTCCTGGAGCGCGCTGCGGTGATCGGTCGCACGTTCTGGGATGCAGCAGTGGCAGCCATGCGCGGCTCCGAAGCCGCGCAGACTTTGATCGGTGGTGAGGATGTCGAATCCGCCTTGAGCGCTTTGCGAAACAAGGAGCTAGTCTTCGTCCACCAGCCGTCCACGTTTGCCAGCGCGCAGGAATTTATCTTCAAGCATGCCATCCTGCGAGAGGTGACTTATGAGCGCGTCCTGAAAGCCAAGCGCAAGCTCTATCACCGCATGGCGGCGGATTGGCTGATCCAGCAGAGCGGGGAACGTATCGACGAATACCTGGGCTTGATCGCCCAGCACTATGAGCTGGCAGGAGATACGGGGCGGGCCGTCGAATTCCTCGAGCGCGCCGCGAACCAATCCATGCGCCTGAGTGCGTATCGCGAAGCACTCTCCGCTTCAGAGCATGCCCTGGCAATCCTTGCCTCTTCGGATGATACAAATCCGGCAATGCGAGCCCGGCTGCTGCTGACCATTGGTGTGGCGCATCTCTGGCTTACGGATCATGGCACCGCG
Organism: Anaerolineales bacterium; assembly: GCA_035463495.1. Classification (GTDB taxonomy): domain Bacteria; phylum Chloroflexota; class Anaerolineae; order Anaerolineales; family Villigracilaceae; genus Defluviilinea. The sequence continues at coordinate 3,658 of DATHTH010000094.1, forward strand.
ACCGCGCGGTTCGAGGAATGTATTGCACTCTCTCGCACCATCCAGGACCGCCGCCTGGAGGCCCAGGCGCTGGCACGTCTTGGGCGCATCGGGCTCGAGCAGGGAAAGTTCGAGCAGGCGGAAAAACATTTGCAGGAAAGCTTTGGGATTGCACAGGAGCTGAACGATCTGGATATGCTGGCATACACGCTTGCGCATCTCGGGTACATCAGTCACTACCAGGGGCGCTACGCCGAGGCGCAAACATATGGCGAAGAAAGTTATGGATTTGCCAAGTGGGCTGGAGATGCCATTGCCCAGGCGTTTTCCCTAAACATGCTTGCGATGATCAGTGTCAACAACCAGCAGTATGAGCGGGGGCACGATTACTATCTACGGGCGATCGAAATTTGTAAACAGGCGGGGGACCGCTACGGCCTGGCGCGGGCATATAGCAACCTGAGCGAGCTCATTCGCATTCAAAGGAAGTACGCGGAAGCCAAGCCGTATACCCTGGAGGGCATCAAGCTGACGCGCGAGCTGGGCAACCGTTATGCGCTGCCCATCATGCTCATCAATCTGGTCTACTCACAGGTGGGTCTGGGAGAAATTCGCGATGCCTACGCCTCGGTGCGTGCTGCACTCCAATTGAATATCGAGAATGATTCGGTCTCCTGGATCCTGTTTTCGCTGGTGGGATATGCAAATATCCTTGCCGCCGAGGGCAAGCGCCAGAGTGCCTTGCAGATTCTCGGCTTGTGCCTGCATCACCCTGAAACCAACAGCGATACGCACCGGGATATTCAGCTTGTGCTCGAAGATTTAAAGCAGGTCCGCTCGGATGATATCGAAGCGGAACTGGAGCGCGGCAAGGCCCTGGATCTCAACAAAATTGTCTTAATGGCACTCGGGGGTTAATCGTCTGCTATCTCGGCAAGCAAGCCCAGCTCGGTCAGAGCCTCCATCACCTTTTGGACCGCGCCGCCTTTGACGATCACCGTTGTCGGGCTTAGCACTTCCCCCAGGAATTTTGCGGCTTTCGATTTACGCATCTCTTCCAGGATCTCAGGCTTACTCACTTTGAGGATGACCTGGGTCTGCACTCGCGCTTCGGTGCCGTTTACTTCCCAGCGCTTGAGGGCTTTCGCGATGGAAGGCGGAATCCCGGCATCTGATGTTCTTGCCAGAAGGGCAAGCAAATGTTCCGCTTTCAAGCCCTGTTCCCTGGCTCGCGCCAGCGAACTGGTCGAAATGCGATAGCGATATACGTCATTCTTTATCTCCTCCCAATCACAGAAGCGCGAGACCTGATAGCGTACGGCGCGCGGCGCCAGCGGCGGCACCGAGATCAGTCCCTGAGAGGAAATGTGGATCTTTTTATCTTCTTTTGCGGTCACTGGCGAATTCGTCACCCGAAAGGATGTGACCTCGCCGCTCGTCTCCGCTGTACACAAATCCACCTGCCCCAGCCAGTGCAGGATGTTGGTGATGAAAAATCTGACCAGCGCTCCATCCACCAGGTCCCAGTTTGAAAAGCCGCGCAGAAACAGTCCATCCGAGGCACGTTTGATGAACCACGAGTCGTAATCCCCCGCCGGACGTTGGAAATCGGCATACTTCTGTTTGACATCACGGATAAAGGCATTGATGCTCCACCATTTCCCTTCGGGCAGGGCATCCAGCAAGTTTAGCAGGAACTCTCTGGTCTCCTGTGGTTGGTTCTTCCACTCTCCTTCACAGAGAATGCCCGACATCAGACGCAGCTCGTTGAAGGCCTCGCTTTCTAACCAGGCGCTTTGCAGCATGCGTAGCGCATCCGGGCGCGGTGACTCGAGAAATGCCTTGACAGGTTCGGGCTGCGGGACGGCTCCCTTTATCAAGTTTGCCGATTGGAGCAACGCTCGCAGGACTTCCACGGGGATCCTGGTTTCCGGTGGGTCGATCCCCAGGCGCAGGGCTGCCAGCAATGTGGTCGCGTCGTCGAGGATGGCGTCGCTGGCGGGGATTTCCTGTCCCCGCTCACCGGGGGAAGCTGCACGTCCTAACGTTTCAACCGGTTCAGCCTCCGCAACCTCGTGCTCATCACGATCCAGCAGAGCAAGCAAATCGTCGGGGATGTAGGCGAACTCCTGCGGTCCCTTTTTCGTTTCGAAGAAGGCGCGCGCCAGAAGCCCTCGATAATACAGGGTCTCGGTCACGGAGGCGGGCTGGAGATACAGCTTCTCGCGGTCGCGCTTCCCTGCGCCAGCCTCGCGGATCTCACCGTATCTTCGTGTGAACGTGGGCCAGGGGATGCGGCCGCCCGAGTTGACGAGCTCGGTAATGGCAGAATCCGCTTCCGGAGGCAGGGTGTCGATTAACTCGGCGAGCAGCTGCGGCTCGAGGAGAGAAATGGTCAGCTCCTCGCGCGCCGCGTTTTCTCCGGTCGAGTCGAGTTCGATTCCCCACAATTCTGCGATGATGCGCAGATGTCCAAAATCCTGTTTAAGAAGAGATTCAAAGAGATCGGGCATGGAGTAAGTATGCAGGTAGACAGGTATTGTACCTGTCTACCTGTGTACGCGTCTGCTTCTTTACTTATCCACCACGCACAACCCGCAATGCATCTGGCAGCACTTCGAAGCTCACCCTGCGAAGGTCGGTTCCCGGTCCTGAGAAGATTTCCCCATCTGCATGGATGTAGAGAGGTCGATCGGCCGTGATGGAGAACTTCCGGCACGTGCCCATGCGCACCTGCTTGAAGCGACCGTGAGTCCCTTTCATGACCTCGGGTACGATACGAAGCATCATCAGGCGGCTGACGTCGGTGATCATCGCGTAGTGCAGGATGCCATCGTCGATCTTCGCCTCGGGAGCGATGAGAAAGCCGCCGCCCTCGCGTGGACCATTACACAAGACGAGGTAAATCACCTTCTGTTCCCATGTTTCCTGATCGGTTTCAATCTTCATATGAATCGGATTGTGATCGAGGGCAATGGTCTGAATAACCGAGGTGAGGTACATGAGAAAGCCACGGATAACAGGCAGCCTGTGCGAGCGTATTGTGACCATCGCACCAAAACCGATGCCGAGCGTGTTATCGAAATATTCCATGCGTCCCTGTTCATCCGTCATCAAGCAGAGATCCACCCTGGATGGCTCCCCGCTGAGCGCGCAGGTCAGCGCCTCCACTGGTTTTCTGGAGGCCTGAATCCCATGCGCGAAATCGTTGCCTGAGCCCACGGGGACCACGCCAAGCACCGGGCGTTTCTCTTCGGGGATTTTCATCAAGCCATTAACCGCTTCATGTACCGTCCCATCGCCGCCCATAGCAATCACCATATCATATCCCTGCTCTCCCGCCTGTTGTGCCAGTGTAATGGCATGTCCCGGATAAACAGTCCCGCTCCAGTCCACGCCGCCATGCTGCTCGGTGATCGAACGCAGGTCGCGGGCGATGCGCCAGGCATTGCCCATATCTGCCATCGGGTTCAAGATGATTTTGACTTTGCGATGCATGCAGGGTCTCCATTACAAATGACCCTAAAGGCTTGTTGCGTATTAAGTCCAGATGACGATGCGAAACAATCGGCAGGTAGTCAGCCGACCTTTCGCCAGTAAACCTTTAGGGTCTTTGAGTGATTGCGTAGATTATAACCCGCACAAAACAAAAGAGAGGCTTTATTCACGCCCGAACGGATGCACTGCCAGCGGCGCGGTGATCCCCTGGGCAAGGGCGAAGGTGCCTCGTTTGTATTTCTTGGCATGGTACAGCGCAGCATCGGCGGCGCGCAGCAGATCTGGTCCGCTGCGGGCGTGAACCGGGAATAAGGCAATGCCGCCGGAGATGCCGAGCCGCAATCGCCGACCATCGGGCAGGCGGAACTTAATCCGGCGCATGCCTTCGGTGATCTTTTCCGCGACGACCTGCGCGGAGGACAATTCTGTTTGACTCAGGATGAGCGTTAACTCATCCCCTCCATAGCGTGCCAGAAAATCGGTTGTGCGTACTCCCCGCGCCATTTGTCCGAAGACCAGGCGTAACACTTCATCGCCGACGGACTGGCCATAGGTGTCATTGATCGCTTTAAATCCGTCCAGGTCCATCATGATGACCGCAAAGGAATAATTATTCCGGCGCGCCGAAACGACCTCCTCTTCGAGCCGCTCGTCGAGGGCGCGGCGGTTGGGTAGGCCCGTGAGTGTATCGCTGTATGCCTGGCGGCTGATCAACTGGTGCAGGCTTGCATTGGAAATGGCGACCGCGGCCTGGTCGGACAGCAGGCTCAATAATCTCAATTCCGAGGCGGAGAAGCCGCCGATGATAGGACGTGAGAGGTTCATCACGCCCACCACCATATCTCCAACTTTCAGGGGTATGCCGATGATCGAGCCGATCCAGTTTGTCGGCACGTTCTGGAACAATGGATGGTTTTGCATATCTTCGACGATAAGCATATGACCTTCGCGAGCCACCGTGCTGGTGAGACCAGCCGCCCGAGGCTTTGCCCAGGGACGGTTACGCGTGCCATCTGCGTGCAAGGCCGCGCCAAAGGAAAGTTTTTGATTCCGGTAGAGAAAGATGTTGACGTCGTTGGCGTTTTCGACCAGGCGCATCGCCTCGGAGACCACAGCATCCAGCACGTCAGGCAGGTCCAAGCTGGAGGTCAGGTTGATGCTCAGCTTCTTCAGAGCGTCCAGCTCGTCGGTCTGCTGCTTGAGCACGGCAAGCAACGCCCGATTATTGATCAACTCACCAGCCACTTTTTGTAGAGTCTCGCCATTGTCCGGGGAAGTTTTTTCCAGGGCAGCCGTCAAGATATCCAGGAGCTTTACCAGCGTTTCTCTCTCGGTGTGAGATCCGCCCTCGTTTTCCAGAATATTACGTGCCTCTGCCAGTATTCTCAGTCTGAGATCGCCCATGCTCGTTTTTTCGTGGGGCATTTAATCATGGTTTTATGAACCCTCAATTGGCTCTTTTGTCCTACGATGGAAGCCTGAGTATGATTATAACCAGCCAGTTAATTTTGTAGATTGCGTGCACGTTACAACCCCGTGCATCGAAAATTATACGCCAACACGCCTGCCCCGAGTTGACAAATTGGTAAGCAAACGGATGTGTTAGAATTCACTAATCGTTTTCGGAGGACAGCTTGTCAGACTACCCCAAACCTGTTGCCACCACACCGCTGAATCCACGCCGACGAGGGATCATCCTTGGTGCATCAGACGGGATCGGCGCGGCCCTGGCGCGGCGACTGGCTCACGAGGGATATATCCTGGCTCTGGTGGCGCGGCGTGGCGACAAGCTGGAGGCGCTGTGCAATGAAATTAATCAGCGCTCCAACGAGCGACGCGCCCGGGCGTACATCCATGACGTCTCCGAATTTGAGCAGGCCCCGGCGCTGCTCCGCAGGATCGTTGCAGACCTGGGCGGGCTCGACCTGGTGATGTTTGTTGCCGGCGTGAATTACCCTCCCGGGGGAATCGACAAATACAGCTTCCAGAACGACCGCCGCATGATCGAGATCAACCTTCTGGGCGCGATGGCATGGCTGACTCCAGTTGCCGAGATGTTCCAATCCGCCCGGGCCGGACAGATCGTGGGCGTGGGATCGGTGGCCGGGGATCGCGGGCGCGTCGGCAACCCGGGCTACAACACCTCCAAAGCCGGGCTGGCGACATACCTCGAAGCCTTGCGCAACCGGCTGACACGCCATGGCGTCCACGTATTGACAGTCAAGCCCGGTTTCGTGCAGACAGAAATGGTCAAAGCGGCGCAGGGTCCGACGCCGTTCCTCATCACCACTGAAAAAGCCGCGGACGATATCTGGGAAGCCATGCAGAAGCGCAAACAGATGGTATACACGCCGTCCATCTGGCGCTGGATCATGCTGGCGATCCAGCATACCCCCTCCTTTATCTTCCGCAGGCTGTCGTTCTAACTCTGGAGCTCGAGGGCTGGTCCCTGAGCTCTTCAGACAGGCATATCATGAAAGAAACCATCACTCTCTCACTGAACAACTTCATCCAACATGAAAACTTCGGCCACTCGATGCGTGCGCCATCCTATTGTTTCCGTCCCACTCACGTGGATGACATTCACGAGGTCTTCTGTCTCGCGGAGCAAACGGGGCTGACAGTCACTGCCCGCGGCGCGGGCAGAAGCTATAACGACGCGTCGCTGAACGGCGGCGGCATCCTTCTTGACATGTCTGCCATGAACCAGATCCTGGAGTGGGATCCGGAGACCGGCCGGGTGCGGTGCGAGCCGGGGGTGACACTGGAGCAGTTGTGGAAGCACGTTGAGCCGCAGGGCTGGTGGCCGCCTGTCGTCTCCGGCACTATGAAAACCACGCTGGGGGGGTGCCTGGCTGCCAATATCCATGGCAAGAATAACTTCCAGAAAGGACCCATCGGCGAGCACGTGCTCGAGTTCCAGGCTATTTTGCCGACGGGGGAACAGGTGACGTGCACGCCGGAGCAAAATGCTGAGCTGTTCCATGCCATGATCAGTGGACTGGGAATGCTCGGGATCTTCACGTCTATTACCCTGCGGATGAAACACATCCACTCCGGGCTGATCTCAGTAGATGCGTGGCCGGCGCCGGATCTTGGCAGGCATCTGGGCGATCTGCTCGAGAATGCACCCCGTTATGATTACATCGTCGGCTGGCTGGACACAACAGCCAGCGGGAAAACCATCGGGCGCGGACAGATCCACGCCGCCACCCATTTGAAAGAAGGCGAAGACCCTGACCCGCAGGCGAGCATGCGCCTCGAAAACCAGGTGCTTCCGCCGCGCATTTTCGGCGTGATGCCCAAATCCAGCCTGCACTACCTGATGCGACCCTTCATGATCAACCTGGGAGCGTGGGGCATCAACACGGCAAAATATATCGCTTCATTGCGCAAGCATACCTTCCGGCAGTCGCATGCGGCGTTCCATTTTTTACTCGATTACGTCCCTAACTGGGAGCTGGCATATGGACGCGGCGGGCTGATCCAGTACCAATCGTTCCTGCCTAAGGAAACCGCCGAGACGACCTGGCGGCGTATGATCCAGCTTTCCCGGGACCGCGGCTTGCCTTCCTATCTGGGTGTGACCAAACGACACCGCCCGGACAAATTCCTGCTGACACATGCCGTGGATGGCTTTTCGCTGGCACTGGACTTCAAAGTGACAGATGGAAATCGTGCCACGTTAAGCAAGATGTTGAAAGACTTCGATCGCATGGTCCTGGATGCAGGCGGCCGCTTCTACTTTGCCAAAAATAGCGAGACATCGGCGGAGGCGGCGCGTGCCTTTCTCGGAGCGGAGACCATTGCGAAATTCAAAGAGCTCAAGAGACGCTGCGATCCGGGGAACCTGCTGGGATCGGATCTCTATCGAAGGGTGTTTGAGTAAAACGCGTTGGCTGAGAAATACGATCTTATTGTGATCGGCGGAGGACCCGCCGGCGAAAAAGGCGCCTCGAAAGCCGCTCAATATGGGAAGCGGGTGGCGCTGGTTGAGCGTGCGCCGGTCCTGGGTGGGGCAGGGATCAACACGGGTACCGTTCCATCTAAAACGCTGCGTGAGTCGGCCCTGTATTTTTCCGGCTTGCGGCAGCGCGGCCTGTATGGGATCGACTATTCGCTGAAGGATAACCTGTCCATGAAGGACTTCATGTTCCGCCAGCGAGCTGTGGTGCGTAAAGAGCGGAAGATGATCGCCGAGCATATCGAGTACCATGACATCGACCTGGTGCATGGGGAAGGTTTTCTGAAGGATGCGCATACGGTCGGCGTGAGATCAGACCTGGGGGAACAGGAGCTTGTCGGCGATATCATCCTGATCGCGACCGGCTCCTCTCCTCACCGTCCGCCTGAGGTACCTTTTGACCACGAGCTGATCTGTGACTCTGATTCAATCCTGAATCTAAAGCGCCTGCCGAAGACGATGGCAGTTGTCGGCGGCGGTGTGATAGGCACGGAATACGCTTCCATTTTTACGGCGCTTGATATTAAAGTCACGCTGATCGAGCGAGGCGACCGGATTGTTCCCTTTGTGGATTCGGAGATTGGCGAGCGCTTGATGTCTCAGCTGCTAAAGCTGGGCATTCACTTCATGTTCAACGAACACATGGCTGCCATCGAGCGGCGTAAGAACAAAGTCCGTCTCACGTTGCAGAATGCGGAACCATTCGAGGTGGATGTCGCGCTGATCGCAGCCGGCAGACAAAGCAATGTGCAGGCTCTCAATCTGGAACAGATTGGGATCAAACAGGGGAAGCGCGGCTTGATTCTTGTAGACGAGAATTATCAGACGAATATACCGAATATCTATGCGGTGGGTGATGTGATCGGGTTTCCCGCCCTGGCATCGACGTCCATGGAGCAGGCGCGGGCAGCCGTGGTGCATGCGTTCGATCTGGAGTATAAAGAAAAGCTGGCGCCTTTCCTGCCGTTTGCGGTCTATGCCATTCCAGAGGTTTCCTCGGTGGGCTTGACGGAAGACGAATGCAAGGAAAAGAACATTCCCTATCTCGTCGGGCGCGCTTACTATGAGGAAAATTCGCGGGGACAGATCATCGGGGATATGAGCGGGATGATCAAGCTGGTATTCTCGCCAATGGACAAAAAGCTGCTCGGCGCGCATTTGATCGGCGAGCAAGCCTCTGAGCTGGTCCACATTGCTTCGCACGTCATGCTGAGAGGCGGCCTGATCGACGAGTTTATCGAGGCCGTGTATAACTATCCCACGTTATCTGACTCCTACCAATATGCGGCATACGATGGGTTGGCAAATCGTACCAGCTGGCTGGAAACCAACAAAGCCCAATGATCTGTGAGGTCGCCGATCTGGGCCTGGTCGAATATCAGCGCGCCTGGAAGCTACAGGATGAATACGCTGCGCAAGTCGCACATGGAAAGCGCCTACCGACCCTGCTACTGGTGGAACATCCGCATGTATACACGTTCGGCCGGCGCGGCAAGCAGGAGAATCTGCTCTGGGGCGAGTCGCAGCTAAAAGAAAAAGGGATTGACATTCACTGGGTGGATCGCGGCGGGGATGTGACGTATCACGGGCCCGGGCAGCTGGTGGGGTATCCATTATTGCCGCTGGCTCTGCCCACTCTTGCGAGAACCGGCGGGGGTGCAGAGTTGCGAATTCCTCAAGCCGATTACGTGGGCTACGTCCGGAAGCTGGAGCAGACGCTTATCGTCGCGCTGGTGCGCCTCGGGCTGGTAGCAGGCCAGCGTTCCGGCTTGACCGGGGTCTGGATCCAGGCGGATGTGCACTCCCGCTGTCCGCGCTGCAAGCCCGAAGATCGCCAGAGGCCTGCCAAGATCGCGGCGATCGGTGTCAAAGTGGACGCGCGCGGCATCTCCCGGCACGGCTTCGCATTGAACGTGGACCCGGACATGGAATACTGGGACGGGATCATCGCCTGCGGTTTGCAGGATGAACCGGTCGTCTCGCTGGCGGACCTTTTTGCAGAGCCGCCATCCATGGAGCGGGTCAAGCAGGAAGTAATTGCTGCGTTTGGGGAAACGTTCGGCTACGAAATGAAGTAAAAGGGCTGTCGTCTGAAATACGACAGCCTTTTTTATTTACTCCTTGACCGCTACGCCATTATGGAAAACTGCCAGCGGATGATCGAGCATAAACGACACCTGGACCGGCGTTCCGGGCCGGAAAAACGCCGTATGTGGCTGCATGGCATGCACCAGGTTTCCCGAGGGCAAGCGCAAACGGTAGACGTTATATGCACCGCGGAATTGCTGCTCGAGCACGAGCGATTTGCTGCCCGGCTTCTGCTCGAACTTGATGTCGTCAAACCGGACGGCAATCTCCACCGCGGTCCCGCCTGGCAGTTTAGGAAATTGGGGCAGCAGACCGATCTCTGTCTGGATGCCGTCCTCGACCACCTCGCCAGATATGAAGTCTGTGCTGCCGATAAAATCGGCGACGAAGCGGCTGTTGGGAGCGTGGAAGACTTGCTGCGGGACATCGATCTGCTCGATTCGGCCCTTGTTAAATACTGCAATCCGGTCGCCCATATAGAGAGCTTCCTCCTGATCGTGGGTCACGAAGACCGCCGTGGCACGCGCGGCTTTGAGAATACCGCGCACTTGCTCGCGGACTTGCACTCGCATGTCGGCATCCAGGCTGCTGAAAGGCTCGTCCAGCAGAAGCAGGGCGGGGTTCGGCGCGAGGGCACGAGCCAGCGCGATACGCTGCCGCTCGCCGCCTGAGAGCTCATGAGGGTAGCGCTCGGAGAGATGTTCCAACCCCACCAGCCGGAGCATTCCCAGCGCGCGTTCCTGCGCTGTTGCTTTCGGCTGCTTATTCAGTCCGAACAGGACATTCTGTATTGCAGTCAGGTGCGGGAATAAGGCATGGTCCTGAAACACCATGCTGATGCCGCGCTGTTCAGGCGGCACGAAGGTCGTGCGGTCCGCCATGAGGCGGTCGTTCAGGATCACTTTGCCATCGTCCGGGCGCTCGAATCCGGCAATGAGCCGAAGCGTGGTCGTCTTGCCGCAGCCGGAGGGACCCAGCAGCGCAATGATCTCGCCGCGCTCCAATACAAAAGAGACATCCGACACCGCGGCGGGCTCCGCAGAGTCGAAGCTCTTGCTGAGATGATGTACTTCCAGAGCTGTCATTTGAATATCTGTTCCCGTTTGAGCAAGAAGGAGAGAGGGATCACGGAGATGATGATCAACAGTAGAGCAGCCGGAGCTGCCTGAATATAAAAGCCTTGCTCCGCCCAGATCCAGACCCGGACGGCAAGTGTATCAAAGCCTGCTGGTCGCAGCAGGAGTGTGGCAGGCAACTCCTTCAGAGAGGTTAGAAGCACCAGCGCGCCGCCGGCTAGCAATCCCGGCAGGATGAGAGGTAGCGTAACCTGGAGGAATGTTTGAAAGGAAGTCCTGCCCAGGCTGCGGGCCGCTTCCTCCATGCTCCCCGAGATTTGAGAGAGAGCGGCCTCACTGGCGCGCACAGCCTGAGGCATGTGTCGCAGAATGTAAGCAATCACCACGACAAAGGGAGTGCCATACAAAAAAGGCAGTCCGCGATTGACCACCAGAACGAGGCTCAATGCCACGACCACGCCCGGCAGGGCATACCCTGTCTGGCACAGACGGGATATGACGCGTGAGAGTCTGCCGGGGTGCCGCCTGGCAAACAAGGCGACCGGCAGCGATAACATCACTGCCAGGAAGGCTGCCAGCCCGGCGCTCCACAGGCTGTTGGAGGCAAAGTCGAAGAGGGTCCGCGAGCCGCTGCGCAGCACGTGGCTTAATAGCTGCGGATCGGAAAAGGCTTGCAGGCTCCAAACAGCCAGGACGGTGACCGGCACAATCAGAGAGGCGAAGCACACGCCAGAGACCAGCAAAAACGCGGGGACGCGCCAGGCTCCCAGCCGGATCGGCGGGGCAAGCCGCCAGTTGCTGTCGAGCTGCGTATGCCGCGCTTTGCCTTCCACGCGCAGCTCGCCCCACAGCGCGATCACGGCGATGAGGACAAGCACGCCGCTCAACACCGAAGCAGCCGATCTGTCATAGCGTCCGGAGAGTTGGACGAAAATCGCGGAGGAGAACGTTTCATAACGCAGCAGGGCGACGGTCCCATATTCTGCCAGGATGTCGAGGGTGACGAGCAGTGCACCGGCGGTGAGACCGGGCCGCAGCGCAGGGAGCGTTACGCCCCACAGAGTCTGCCAGTTGTTCCTGCCGAAGAGATGCGAAGCCTCGTCCAGTGCCGCGTGCAGAGAGCGGAATGCAGCCCCGCTCAGCAGATACACATAGGGGTACAGGAAAAGGATCAGAATGAACGATGCCCCGACAAGCCCAAGCGGACTCGGTGTATGCACCGGATGTCCGAACAGCCACTCCAGAAATTGCGGAATATAGCCGCCGCGCGGCCGCAGCAGCGCAAGATGGACGATGGCGCCAATATAGGCAGGGATTGCCAGCGGTAGCGCGAGCAACCAGCGAAAGACCTTGCGCCCGGGCATATCCGTGCGCTCTGTCAGCCACGCCAGCCCCACGCCGAGGACCGATGTGCCGGTCGTGACCGCCAGGGTGAGGATCAGCGTGTTGGCGAGCAGGCCCCACAGGCGCGCCTGCAGCAGTCTCGCCCATACATCCACGCCTCCGCCGAGGGCACGGATGAAGATATACAGGATGGGGATGGATACGAACACCGCCACCAGGCTCGCGGCGATCAAAAGCCGGAGACTGACGCTGCGATATGAAAAAAATGGTGTGGTTCTACTCGATGTGACCAAGACTTGTACTGCGTTTTAGACCTGCCGCTAGAAAGCGGCAAGAACAGTTTGAAAAGAGCCTGACATACCCCTCGCAAAGAGGAAGCAAGATTTATGACAATATGTAAAAGTAGATGTGAGGCACGAGAAATAGCCCTGAACAGCTATTTTTTATGAATTTTATCAAGTAAATTCAGAATAGACAATCATTCTGGCAATATCCTGTCAAAATCCACCTGAATAAAGAAAAACCCTTTGGGAATTGCCGAAGGGTACTCCGGATTATTTCTTTAGCTTCTTGCCCCGGTTGCCGTGATAGCTGGGGACCGTCAGAGCATAGATCGTGCACAGCTTCCCATCCAATAACCGTGAGCGGATGCGCGGGTCCATCTCGTCGAGCGAGTCGGAGGTGGTGATGACCGTCGGCAATTCGGCATTGTAGCGATAGTTGAACAGCTGGTAAAGCTTCTCCCGCACCCAGGGCGTCATGGACTGCGTGCCAAGGTCATCAAGGACAAGCAGGGAAGCCGTGCGAATCTCGTCGAAGCGGCGGTCGAACGCCACGCTGCTGCCCGGGCTAAAGGTGGCTCGCAGATGGTCGAGCAGGTCCGGCACCATGACGAAGAGCGGCGGGTCGCCCAGACGGGCGCGATAATTCGCAATCGCCGCAGCAAGATGGGTCTTGCCGGAGCCAAAGCCTCCCAGCAGGATCAGCCAGCCGCGCGGTTTTTCGGCAAAACTATGCGCCGCCTTCAAGGCTTTTTGCAGGGACTTGAGCTCATCTGCGGGTAAACCCTCGGCAGTCCGGTCCTCGAAGGAGCCGAATGTCTTATTGACCATCAGATCCAGAGACGAGAGCTCAGGATGCCCGGTGTCGTCCATAGGGCGACGGTAATCGGGGGCGCTGATCCGCACCGCGGTGACCAGCTCCGGGTCCGCGAGCCGCGAACGGATGCGCGCTTCGACCTCGTCCAGGTGGAGGTTGGTCGTGATCACGAGAGGCAGCTTGTTGATATAGCGGTAATTGATGATCTGGAACAGCTTTTCCTGCGCCCAGCCCGTGGCGTTCTGCGTGCCGAAGTCATCCAGGACGAGCAGCGATGCGTTGCGGATCTCGTTGAACCGGCCCTCGAAGGTTGTATCTGCGCTGTCGTAGGAAAAGCGCAGCATATCGAGCAGGTCAGGCACCGTTAGGAACAAGGTTGGAACACCCATCTCGACCGCGTAGTTAGCGATGGAGGCGGCGAGGTGGGTCTTTCCCGATCCATACGGCCCCTGGAGTAATAACCAACCGTTGAGGGATTTTGCGTAATGATGCGCCTGATTGAACGCCATTTCCAGGGAGTTTGCAAGGATCTCGCCCAGTCCCTTACGGCCGCGCGGCTGGAACGTATCGAACGTCAGTCCCTTTAGCTCGTCGAGACGACTGAGCGAGTACAGGCGCTCGCGCACCTGCTGGCTGACATCCCGCTGGCGGCACACGCAAACGTCCAGGCGACCAAAGTTCGGATGCCCAACCGGCACGTCGGCGCGCAGATAGCCGACACCGCCACAGTGCGGGCAGTTCGGGTCGCCGAGACTAGTGCTCGATGTAGTCGGCGTATTCGCCCTTGATGTACTTGTCGCGATTCGCTTCAGTGTCTCGTCTATCTTGCTTTTCGCCACGTCCTTCTTCCTTCCAACGCTTCAGGATGGCTTCGCAATATCGCCAGCTGCGTTTATTGTTCTTCACAGCCAGGTCAATCGCTTCTGCGATCCATTCTGCCGAGTATGTTTCTTCTGCATCTTTGAGCGCATCTGCGATCAACGGGGTGAGCGGACCGATGTTCTCTTCGTACAACCGGAAGATATTGGTGCGCTCGAAATGGCTTGCCGGGTTCGCCACGACTTTGTGCTCACCGTGTAAGAAGGCGTTTGCCGCGCCGCGCCCGCGCGGAGAATTAAGGAAATAAAGCACCTCACCTTTGTGCTCCGCTTTGAGAACAGCCCCACGCTTCACAGCTCTTTCGATTCCTCGCCGAACATCCTCGGAGGAGAGACCCAGTGCCCTGGTGTCGAAGTCTGTCTCCCGGAAAGCAGGGAATGAGCCATCCATATGCTCCACACGCCAGAAAGTATGGAGTATCACTTTCAGCTCCGCCGTATCCTCGATCTGACTCAAGAGTTGATGAAAGAATGTGTCGGGGAGCCGGGTGAATGTCTCGGAGTCGGTAAAGCCTTTGAATTTGCTCAAGTCTCAGTCCTTTGCTGAGCACTCCTATGGAACGGCGGCGGGGAGAGCGCCTTGTGCCTATATAACAGGAGATTGCTTCGCCATTCGCTCCGCTCGGCTCGCAATGACAGGATACTACTCATTCGGCCTGAAAATCCTCGTCGCGGCGTTCTCAAACTTTGCCAGCTCGTTGCGGAAGACCAGCTCCACGCTGCCCACCGGTCCGTTGCGGTGCTTGGCGATGATGATCTCTGCAACGTTTTGTTTCACCGTATCCTTCTCATACTGGTCGGGGCGGTAGATGAACATCACGATGTCGGCGTCCTGCTCTAATGAGCCAGACTCTCTCAGGTCCGAGAGCACCGGTCGTTTGTCGGACCGCTGCTCGACGGCGCGCGAGAGCTGCGCTGCAGCCAGCACAGGCACGTCAAGCTCACGAGCCAGGATCTTCAGATTGCGCGAGATGTACGAGACTTCCTGGACGCGGTTGTCGTTGCGCGTGTCACCGCCCATGAGCTGGAGGTAATCCACGATTACCAGGTCCAGCCCAAACTCCATGTGCAGGCGTCGGCACTTGGTGCGAAGCTGCAGGGGGGTAATGGCTGGTGTGTCATCCAGGTAGATGTGAGTATCGCCGAACACCTCGATTGCGTGCGTAAACAACGGCCACTCGTTGTCGTGGAGCTTGCCGGTGCGCAGACGCTGCGAGTCGATGCCCGTTTCCTGGGCGATCAAACGCTGCACCACCTGTTCGTTGGACATTTCCAGGGAGAAGATGGCAACGTGCTTGCGGTGGGTTAGCCCGGCGTTCTTGGCAATAGACAGCAGGAACCCGGTCTTGCCCTGCCCGGGACGTCCCGCAATGATCAACAGGTCGGAGGGCTGCAAGCCGGTCAGCATTTTGTCGAGGTCGATGAAGCCAGTCGGGACGCCGAAAAATTCATCCGGACGCTTGGCAAGATCGTCGATGCGATCGTAGTACTCGCTCAGCACGGACGAGATCGGCGCCAGGTCATGTTTGAGCCGCCGCTCGCTGACGTTGAACACAGCCTTCTCCGCCTCGTCCATTACATCGTCGACGTTCGTGCGCTCGTTGTACGCCACGGAGGCGATCTGGTTGGCAGCGTTGATCATCTTGCGCCGGATGGAGTAGCCCTCGACGATGCGCCCGTAGGACTCGGCGTTGAGAGATGACGGCACCTGGTTGATCAGCGAGGTCAAATAGGCAGGTCCGCCGACCTCGCTGAGCTGCCCGCGCCGGTCCAGCTCGTCGGAAACGGTCAGCAGGTCAATCGGAATGCGCTGCTCGTGCAGGCTGGTGAAGGCTTCCCAGATCCACCTGTGCCGGTGGATGTAAAAGTCGTCGGCGCCCAGGAACTGGGCGACATCATAATAGACTTCGGAGTTAATGAATACCGCCCCAACGACGGCTTCTTCGGCTTCTCGGCTGTGAGGCACTGCCGTTTGTGTTGTGGGGGCAGAGGTGGTTTCGTGTGGCAGATAATCGGTCATTTGTTTGGTTTTTTTGGTTTCCCAGGCGACTCATCGTCGTCCTCAGAATTATCTTTATCGTCAGGTTTATCGAATTCGAGCTTTGTCAGAAAATCTTCAAAGACGGACAAGCGCTCGCTGCTCTCTTCAGACAGGGGAGCAGGTGCGGCTTTGGCGGGCGCTTCCTCGTCGTCCGGAATCTCCTGCTCGGGAACAATGCCAGCCTCATCCATCACGCTGTGGTGGACCAGGATGGGCACATGGGCTCGCACCGACAGCGCGATCGCGTCCGAAGGGCGCGAGTCCACGTCGATTTCCCTGCCATCCACTTCAGCAACGATATTGCCGTAAAAAATCTCGTTCTGCAGTTTGACGATCTCGATCCGCTTGATGCGCGCGTTGAACGCGCCAAAGACATTTTTCAACAGGTCATGCGTGAGAGGGCGGATCATTTCCACTTCCTGAAGGGCAACGGTGATGGCTTCGGCCTCGTACGGTCCTACCCAGATGGGAAGATAACGCTCGGAGCCCAGTTGTTTTAAG
>DATHTH010000095.1:0-8428 GCA_035463495.1 Anaerolineales bacterium
AACTGCCGCGTGGGCCCGGGCCGGGCTTATGACCGGGTCGGGGCGCTGCTGGTCGGCCAGGTCGCCGAGGTGATCGGACGCAACCAGGTTGGGAACTACTGGTATATCCGCGAGCCAGGTCGCAATGTGACCTGCTGGCTGTGGGGCGAGTACGCCACGGTCACCGGGAACATCGGCGTCCTACCGGTATACACACCGCCTCCAACACCCACGCCCATGCCAAGCTTTTTTGCCACCTACGACGGGCTCGATTTCTGCACCGGCTGGTGGGTGGAGATCGACCTGACCAACAACGGCGGCCTCTCCTTCGAATCCGTGGCGCTCACGGTCCGGGATACGGTCACTAACGTGGTGGTCTCGCAGCATTCGGACAGCTTCACAGACGTCGATGGCTGTAGCGTCACGAACACGACCGACAGGGTGAACCCGGGCACGAGCCCCAATATCAGCTCGCCCCCATTTGCCTACGACCCGCGCGGCCACCAGCTGCTTGCCACCATCACACTCTGCTCGCAAAATGGACAGAATGGAACCTGCCTGACCCAGTCGATCCGCTTCACGCCGTAATCAAGGGAGAATTGTGCAGGGCAGGCGCTCGAGCGCCTGCCCTGTTTGTTTTAATAATATTAAAATTTGCTTAGGAAAAACCCCCATTGCCAGCCATGCGGTATGCCTTTATAGTTAATACTGCGACCGTGGCGTCGCGAATGGAAAGAAGGAACTATGCGAAAGACGGCCCCAATTCTTCTATCGGTTTTTGTCCTGTTGATCGCCGCACTCGCCTGTGTGACACCGGGGGTGACGATACCCGCCCTCAACGATCCCAGTTTTATAAACACAGCCATCGCACAAACCCATTCCGTGGCGGCGTCTCAAACAGCTCAGTTCTTGATTCCGGTCACCGGCCCGGATACTCCCACTCCCACCAGGGCCGCATCGATGACGCCGTTCCCTACGTTCACGCCTGTCGTTTTTAGCACGCCGGAAGCGCGTGTCTCCATAAACACGAACTGCCGGATAGGACCGGGTGCCGTCTATGCTGTGGTTGGCGTGTTGCAGGTCGGTGAGGTAGCTCAGGTAGTCGGTCGCAACGCGAACG
Organism: Anaerolineales bacterium; assembly: GCA_035463495.1. GTDB lineage: Bacteria > Chloroflexota > Anaerolineae > Anaerolineales > Villigracilaceae > Defluviilinea. Next base: position 1,100 of record DATHTH010000095.1, read on the forward strand.
GGAACTTCTGGGCGATCCGGAATCCGGACCGCCCGGGCGAAGTCTGCTGGATCCCGGACGAGAACGCCACGATCAGCGGATTTATCAATCTTCTACCGGTTTTCACACCTCCGCCCACCCCCACGCCGACACGCACACAGGTACCTCCTGTTCTGTTTCCTGCCACTCGCACACGTACCCCTGTGCCCACCTCCCCACCGGCGCGCACACCGACATGGACGTCCCCGCCGCCCCTGACACCCACGGCTTCCTTTACACCTTCAGTTACATCGACAGGTGTATCTCCCGTCCCGCCTACCGATTCCCCTACATCCACGCTCACACCGCAGTCCCCGACGCCCTCCCCGACAGCTACACTCACACCTTCTGCCACATCTACGGATCTATCCTCGTTGTCGCCTACGCCCACAGATACATCCACGCCTTCCGAGACGCCGACCTCGACGTCTACGCCCACACCCACAGATCCGTCCTCCATTTCCCCAACACCTTCGTCTACGGATACGTCCACGCCTTCCGCCACATCTACGGACCTAACCTCGTCACCTACGCCTACCGATACAGCCACACCTTCGCAGACAGCCACCCCTTCCTCCACCTCAACACCCACCTCCACGTCTACCCCAACGGCTACATCGACACCTACACCTACCGTGACAGGCACCCTTTCACAGACGCCGACACCCTCCACAACCTCTACGCCCACGCCCACGGTTACAGGCACACTCACACCTGCTTTCACAGCATCCTATAGCGGGATGGATAGCTGTCCTGAGCTCGGCTGGTGGGTGGAGTTCGAGGTGAGCAATACCGGTGCGGCGCCCTTCAATTTCATCGCACTGACGGCGATAGATAGAGCCACCGGGACATTCCTGCCCCTGTACTCGTCAGATTTTACAAACAGGAATGGCTGCGCGACAGCCATTACTCTGAGCACTTTTCCTCCTGGAACCACGCATGTTGTCAGCTCAGCCCCTTTCACGTATGATCCCACCGGACATCAACTCGAGGTCAGAATCACCCTGTGTTCCAATCCCGGACTCAGCGGCGTATGCGTAACGCAGACCTTTGATATCACGCCGTAAGCATGCGGCAGCAGTGCAGGGCAGGTGTGTGAAGCACCTGCCCTTTCGTTTTTAATCAGGTGTTCGACACCTGAATTAGATGTTTCCCGTACTCTTCTCGGGAATAACCCTTATTGCCGCCGGCATGGCTTCCTCTTATAGTTATTATCTCCCTGTCAAAAGAGGCAGAAGAGAAGAATAGTCACAATCGTTCGTGCGACGCTGGTTGTCGCCGACGGAAAGGAGGATATATGCCAAAGACTACTCTTACATGGCTGCTGTTGACGGTGCTGGCGGTTGTTTCCCAGGCTTGCGCACCGGGGTCGCCTTCAGCCCCGGATCCCGGTACCATCAATACGGCAATTGCTCAAACCCAGGCTGCGGCGCCCACTCGAACATCCGAGCCAGAGATCCCCGTGACCGGACCGGATACGCCCACGACGACAATTTCCCCTTCCCCGGAACAACCCACGCCAACTGCGACCGCGCTGGTGCTGCCCAGTCCAGTCTTCACACCAACGGCTGGAACACCGCAAATCCGGGTGGTAATACCTACGAACTGCCGCCTGGGACCCGGGGTCGCTTACGACCGAGTGGGAGGCTTACAGCCCGGCCAGGTTGCTGAAATCGTGGGTCGTCATGCAGAACGCAATTACTGGATCATCCGTGAGCCAAACCGCAATGTGATCTGCTGGTTGTGGGGCGAGTATGCCACCGTGACCGGAGACGTAAGTACGCTTCCCTTCTATACCGCGCCGCCAACACCGACGCCTTTGCCTACAGCCACGGCGACGTTGACCCCGCTGCCGACTGGCAGCTTTACCGCCTCGTATAACGGTCTGGAGAGCTGTACCGGCACAGGCTGGTGGATAGAGCTGTTAGTGCGGAACACCGGTGATCTCCCCTTCCAATCCATGTCGCTCACCGTAACTGATACTGCGACCAATACTGTCATCCCGCTGGAGGCAGCCAGCTTTACCAATCGCAATGGCTGTAGCGAGACGGACACACGCCCCAATATACCGGCCGCGGAAACTCGCATTGTGAGCTCGCTGCCGTTCGGCTACGACCCAACAGGTAATCGGTTGATTGCCCGCATCACACTCTGTACCGGAACGGCGCTGAATGGCGCTTGCAGAACCCAGGCAATCGAGTTCACACCCTAGACCAGGCAGGGCAGGCACGTAGAGCCTGCCCTGTTCCTTAGCATTAATAAGAGCAAACAATAAGCTGTCACGCCGTGCACTTGACGTCTGCCCTCTTTCCCCGTAAGATTATAAAAATAGAACATTAATTCACCACGAAGATCCTTTCAACTTTTGGATGAACTGTCAGCCTGTCAATCTTCGGGATCTTCCTCCCCTCGCGGCAACGTTTTGAAAGCCCGGCTCACACGCGAGCTGATGCGGCAGGCTGCTTTCATAGAGAAGTTGGAAAGCACCCCTAAAACTGTATAATCGTTACATCTACCCTTCGTGAGAAACAAATTATCAAACCTGTAGTTTTATGTCTGGTCGTGGCTCTGACAATTGGATGCGTCCCCGCATCGCCTTCAGCAGAGCCGTCGACTGCGGTGCCTGCCACTCCTGCTTCGCCGCCAGCTCCTACCGTGCCCCCTGTACCAAAAGCGGGGGAACGTCAGGCGACCATTCCCGTGGGGGATCAGCCAGCCGATCTGGCATTCGGGGAGGAGGCTATCTGGGTTGCGAATGCCGGCAGCGGCACGGTCACTCGAATCGACCCCCAGACCAACACCGTGGTGGCAGAGATTACATCGGCGAAAGAGGTGGAGACTTTGGCTCTCCGCTCTCGGTGGCAGTAGCCAACGGAGCAGTCTGGGCAACGGATAATGCCGGGCTCTCGATTGTGAAGATCGATCCAGCAACGAATCAGGTGGTCAGTCGCATTCCCTTACAGAGAATGGATTTGAGCTTTCCAACACCGATTACCCCCTATCAAATAAGCGCAAACGATGAAGCCGTATGGGTCACGGCTCTTGATTTCAACCGGGTCGTTCGTATCGACCCTGAAACCAACGAGATTGTGGCGATCCTCGAGGTCCCTTCCCCCGCCGGAATTGCCATCGCCGACAGCGGCATCTGGGTCACAAACCACCGCCAGGATACGGTGACAAAAATCAACCCACAAAGCAACGAGGTGATTTCAACGATTCGCCTGAACGGACCGGGACCGAATGAGGTATGCAGCCTGTGCGCAGAAGGGATCCTTGCCAACGATAGTGGTGTCTGGGTAACGCTGGCTGCCGGGAACGCGGTTGTCCATCTCCATCCGCAAACGCATGAAATCATTGCCACGATTCCATCGGTTGGGACGAACCCCGCCGGGATCGAGCAGAGTGAACAAGGGGTCTGGGTCACCGCTCTGGCATCGGGCAGACTGGTTCTGATCGATCCTGACACAGATCAGGTGATTGGAGCCATGAACATTCCCGCCGCCGCGGCAGTCGCGGCTGGTGATGGAGACATCTGGATTGGCGATATCTTGACCGACAGCGTTGTGCGGATCAGCCCTCTGCCGTGAAATGCGGATAATCGGCAAACCACTTGACGCATTGCCTCTTTCCCCGTAAGATTATAAAAATTAGAACATTAATTCACCACGAAGATTCTTTACCCATTTAGATGAACTGTTAGCCTGTCAATCTTCGCGACTTTCCTCCCCACGCGGCAGAAAAGATTCTTTGGTGGACAAACAAAGGATACCACATGGAACTTGGCTTAATACGCAAAATAGATATCGACAACGAAATGCAGCAGGCGTATCTCGATTACGCCATGTCTGTGATCGTGGCGCGCGCCCTGCCGGATGCGCGCGACGGCCTCAAGCCCGTGCAGCGCCGCATCCTGTATGCGATGTACGACATGGGCATCCGCGCCGACACTCCCTATAAGAAGTCCGCTCGTATCGTGGGTGAGGTGCTCGGTAAGTATCATCCGCATGGTGACTCGGCTGTCTATGAGGCAATGGCGCGCATGGCACAGGACTTTTCCCTGCGCACGCTGCTCGTGGATGGACAGGGCAACTTCGGCTCGGTGGATGGCGATCCGCCCGCGGCCATGCGTTACACCGAAGCACGCCTCACACCGGCTGCGGTCGATATCCTCTCGGACCTGAATAAGAATACAGTTGACTTCAGCCCCAACTTCGACGACACGTTGACAGAGCCGGAAGTGCTGCCGGCTGCCTTGCCGAACCTTCTGGTCAACGGCGCGACCGGTATTGCGGTGGGTATGGCAACCTCCATACCGCCGCATAACCTCGCCGAAGTCATCAATGCCATCGTGTACATGCTCGAGCATTGGGAAAAGCTCGATGACATCGACGTCGAGACGTTGATGGAGTTCATCCAGGGACCCGATTTCCCCACGGGCGGCGTCATCCTCCAGGAGAAGGGCGAAGCGTCGATCGAAGCCGCCTACGGCACCGGGCGCGGACGCGTCATCGTGCAAGCGAAGGCGCACATTGAGGAAAGCGACCGCGGGCGCAGCCGCATTATCGTCACCGAGCTGCCCTACATGGTCAACAAGTCCAGCCTGATCGAGCGCATCGCAGATCTGGCGCGCGAAGGCTACCTGGAAGGACTGGCGGACCTGCGCGATGAATCCGACCGTCATGGTATGCGCATCGTGCTGGAGCTTTCGAAGAACGGCGACCCAGACGTCATTCTGCGTGACCTGTACAAGCGCACGCCCATGCAGACCACGTTCAGCATCAACCTGCTGGCGCTGGTGGACGGCGAGCCCCGCACGCTCACGCTCAAGCAGGCGCTGCGCGTGTACGTCGAGCACCGGCTGACGGTCATCAAGCGCCGCGCGGAGTTCGATCTGGAACGCGCCCGCCAGCGCGCTCATATCCTGGAAGGCTATCTCGTCGCTCTCAAGAATCTGGACGAGGTCATCAGCATCATCCGCTCCGCCTCTGACGTCGATACGGCGCGCGGCAAATTGATGAAGCGCTTCAAGCTGACGGAGATGCAGGCGACCGCGATCCTCGACCTGCAGCTGCGCAGGCTGGCGGCATTGGAACGCAAGAAGATTGAGACCGAATACAGGGAAATCACTGCGCTCATCAAAGACCTGGAAAGCCTGCTAAAATCGCCGAAGCGGATGCGCGGCGTGGTAGCCGATGAGCTGCTCACAGTGAAAGAGCGCTACAGCGACCGCCGCCGGACACAGATCGTCAACCTCTCGGCGAATGGCCAGGCAGCCCGGACTCTCACTGCTCGCGACCTGCTGCCACAGCAACAGGTATGGATCGGCGTCACTGCTGAGGGGCTGGTCTCTCGTACTCATGATGACAAGCAGCCGAAGCACTCTGGCAACGACGCGCCGCGCTGGCTGGTGAAAGCCTCGACAACGGATACCATATATTTCGTTGGGAAAAATGGTCGTGCCGCTGCGATCGCGGCGCACGTCCTGCCGCAGGCAGACAGGCTGTCGCAGGGTGCTCTCTTCCATCGAGTCACACCGTTGAACGACAGCGACTCCCTGGCAGCCGTATTTGCCCTGCCGTCGCGCAAAGACACACTGTCCGCCGAGACCTGTGTCATAACGGCGACCAAGCTGGGCATGGTCAAGAAGAGCCTGGTCACTGAGCTGCCGGGACCCTCCTCGCAAACCTTTGTGCTCGTGCGCGTAAATGAAGGCGATCGCTTGATCGATGTGGGTCTTACAGATAACAAATCGAAGGATATCCTGCTCGTCACTGCCCAGGGCATGGCGATCCGCTTTAGGGAAGAGGAAGTGCGCCCGATGGGTCTGGTGGCGGCAGGTGTGAACGGCTTGAAGCTCGCCGACAGGGATGAAGTGGTGGGTATGGAAATCCTGCCGACCGAAGGCGAGATCTTCCTGATTACGAGCGAGGGCAAAGCCAAGCGCGTCGAGCAAAAGGAATTCCCCGTGCAGGGACGTTACGGCAGAGGCGTCATCGCCTGGGACCTGCCGGAGAGGATCCGCCTGGCTGGCGTGGTAGCAGATAAGCCTAATCACATGGCGACTATTCACCTTACCAGGGGCGCGCCAAAATCAACACGACTGGATGAGGCGAGCGTTCGCAAGCGCGCGGCTACGAAAGGCGACGTGATCGTCGAGGTGAAGCCCGGAGAGGAAGTACTTTCTGTCAATGTCGGCTGGACGGTGGAGAAGTTCGTGGCATTCGCCTCACAGGTGAGCAGAGCGAATGGCTCGAAAAAAGCCTCCGTGAATGGAAAGAATGGGACAGGCAAGCCGCCCGCAAAAGCAGCTTCCAATGGGCATGCCAAGAAAGTTGCCGTGAAAACTTCTTCGCCAAAGACATCAGCTGCGAAAGGGAAGAAGACGGCAAAGGCAAAGAGAGCACCTTCCAAGGGGAAGAAGGCAAAAGGCAAGAAATAGCATAAGAAAATCCTGCGAGAGCATCGCAGGATTTTCTTAATGACGCAATCACAAGCAACAGGTATGATGTGGTTACATAGGTGACCACATGCGAAAGAAAAAGCAACCCAAGACAGAAGAAATAGGCATCCGCGAGCTAAAGAGTCGCGCCTCGGAGGTGATTCGCGCTGTGAAGGAAGAACGCGCCAGATACCTGGTTACTCAGCGTGGCAAACCAGCTGCAATTATTGTCCCCATAGACGCTGCTCCTCCCGATAAGTCTTCGGATGAAGTGTGGGAACGCTTACTGGAGCTGGGTGAAGAGATCGGTCAAGGCTGGGAGAGTGAAAAAAGCGCGGTTGAAATCCTTTCAGAGATGCGGCGATGAACTCACCGGTTACGATTGATGCCAGTGTTTTTATAAGCGCGTTTACCCCCATAGAGCCGGCTCACCAGGCGTGCAAGTCGTTCATGCGCAGCATACGTGAGCAATCCATTGCTATTATTGTACCCATGCTCGTTTTGCCAGAGATCTCTGCTGCGATCTCACGTGGACAGGGCAAGCCTGAGCTTGGAAAGGCTTTTGCTCAGGAACTGAGCAAATTGCCCAATACAACTTTTATAGATGTCAATGAGGCAGTTGCTAATCTTGCCGTTGATCTCGCCGCCAACAACCGTCTTCGCGGTAGTGACGCGGTTTATACTACGGTCGCCCTAAAGTTTGGGACAGAATTAATTACCCTAGATAAGGAACAATTGGATAGGTTACCAAAGGCTGTATCTGTCAGATCCCCTTGAATTGGGGATTCCGAAAGGATAGATAGTGCTCATGTAGTCTAGGGTCTCGGAATATTTCCCTCCAGCCCCAGCTCGGGCGCAATCCTGCGCATCGC
>DATHTH010000096.1:0-4019 GCA_035463495.1 Anaerolineales bacterium
TAGATCCTGCCGTTACAAAGCCGGAAAGCGAACTTTGGACTTCGCTCGGTGTGCCAGTCACGCCCGAGAAGATGTGGGATGGTCTGTTTGCTAGCCCTGTTCCTGCGGATTTCAAAAATTGCTGGACATCGCTTTTTGGAACTCGCCGCTCCTACAATGGTGGGCCCTATGATTCGTTCCATAGTGGACTGGACTTTTGTGGCCAAGTCGGGACTGAACTTTACGCGGTCGCGCCAGGTAAAGTCATTTATACCAACACCTTGATCGTACGTGGTGGCGTAGTTGTGATTGATCATGGCTGGGGCGTTTACACGGCTTATGATCATCTGTCTGAGATACTTGTCCAGCCCGGTGAGATGGTTCAACCTGGACAGGTGATCGGCCTGGGAGGTGCCACGGGCCGCTCAACAGGTCCACATCTGCATTGGGAGGTTTGGGTCGGTGGCGTACAAGTAAATCCTGTAGTGTGGATAACCAGATCATTCCCTTAAGTGAAAAGCGGTGCACAGCCACAACGAATCCATGCGTTGCGGGCTCTGGCTGAGATCCGGGATCATCGGGCCATCCCGGTCATGATACAGGTCATGTAGGAAGATTCCGCTCTGCTACGGCACAAGGCCTGGAACGACTCGGCATTGATATGGCATATATGAAACCTCTATGAACAAAATTAACTTCAAGAACATTAGACTAGGGCACCTGTCAGCGGGGCGAGTCATCTTCTGGGTGATCGCCACCGGCGCGGCAGTCTTTGTCTTTATTTTCGTGCGCGGCCTGGTCACATGCTGGACGATCACCCCATTACCCGGCATGACACCCTCTACTTGTGGCACGATCTCCGGCAACGGACTTACCGAGCCAACCATCAACGAACAGGGCACCGCGATTGCACCGGTCGCGGACTTACCTCCCGCCGTCAGTATCCCGGAAAGCAACCTGCCACCAGCCTGGGATGGAGCCAGCCGCATCACGGTCCTGATCATCGGCCTTGACTATCGCGATTACATAGCGAATGAAGGACCGCCGCGTTCGGATACGATGATTCTGCTCACGATCGATCCGCTGACCAAGACAGCCGGCATGCTTTCGATCCCTCGCGACATGTGGGTGAATATTCCTGGCTTCGAATACGGAAAAATCAACATGGCGTATTTCTATGGTGAGGGGAGCAAACTTCCCGGCGGCGGACCTGAGCTGGCAAGAAAGACGGTCGCGCGGTTCATCGGGGTCGATATCCAGTATTATGCTCAGATCGATTTCAACACCTTTGTAGAATTTATCGACCTCATTGGTGGCATTGAAATTCATAATGATGAGAATTTAACGCTCGATCTGGTTGGTACAGGCAAAGATAAGTTCAAGCTTACGTGCTGTGGTATGCGAGAACTCAATGGCAAGAAGGCGCTTGCGTATGCTCGCTGCCGTTATGATAAGCAGGGCTGCTACGGAGGCGATGTCGCCCGCTCCGAGCGCCAGCAGAAGGTCATTATTGCCATCCGCAATAAAGTGCTTAGTCCAGAGAATTTCCCGGTGCTGCTTGGAAAGGCACAGCAATTTTATGAGGAATTTTCCTCCGGCATCAAGACCAATATGCCTTTTGATGTTGCCATTCAATTGGGCGTACTCGCAAAGGATATTCCAATAGAGAGCATCAAGCGCGGCGTGATCGATTACAGCATGGTTGCACTCGATGAGACAACCCTGGACGGGGAAGCAGCCAGCGTTATGAAGCCGCTCCCAGATAAGATCCGCGAACTAAGCCTTGAAGTCTTCACAACCGGCGGTGCGGTGAGTCCGCTTGCCGCTCAGGGTGAATTGACGCTCGAACAACTGATCCCATTGATGCAGACAGATGGCTCTCGCATTCGGGTATTGAATGGTTCCTTTACGCCAAATCTTGACTACGATACAGGCGCCTACCTGCAGCAGCAGGGTATGCAGGTCGTCGGTTTGGGTCCTGCAGACCGGGCGTACGATCAGACGACGGTAATCCTGTATTCGCCGAAGCTCTATACTCTAAAGTATCTATGGGCTTTGTTGAGGTTGAGTTCGAGTACACAGATCCTGATCAGTCCGGATCCTGCTTCCCAGGTTGATGTGGAAGTGAGGCTGGGGAACGACTGGGCGAATAGTAATTCGCTGCCTTAAGTGAAAAGAGACAAGAAAAGAGCCGCAGAAATTCTGCGGCTGATTTTTTAGGGTCGTTGAAAGGTGAGTTTCATTCCAACCACATAGGTTTCGTTGAGCCCCAACATATGGACAACCCCGTTAGCAACGCCGATCCAAGCCTGTCCCTGCCGATCGATCGCAAGCCGCGCGTTTCCAAAGGGAGAGAAGGCCCAATTGACATCCGGGTCCTCTTTGCGGGCAGTCCCGAGTGTCTTCCAACTGCCATCCGGCTCAAGTATCTTCAGCTCACCATTTGCGCTCAGTACCCACAACCGGCCCTGCGCGTTGACGGCCAACGTGTCAATCAATACAAGACCAGCATTCGCGAGTGTATAGGTACGGCTTTCCGGGTGAAGTTCTATTCGAGCCAGCTCTGTGCCGTCAGCCTGTGGGCTGTTCGTCCAGCCCTGGCCCTGTCCGTCAATGACCACGTCCGGCCCAATTCTCGGGGCCTCGATACTCTCTGGGGCATATACTATCCACCGATCATCGAGATCTCGTATCGCGAGCAGGCCGTTGACCGTTCCCAGCCGTATTCGACCCTGTCTGTCAATCGCGAGGCACATCGCCGAGTCGTTCGCGAGCTCGCCAGGCAGGGGCATTCGCACAGACTCTGCATCATCCGGATAGCGGAGAAGACTTCCTGGCACGGCCGCCCATACCTGGCCCTCGTTGTCCACAGCCAAAAGGCTTACGGACTCAGAGCCTGGGTAGGTGGTCCATCCCCGGTGCAGAGCTGAACCCAGTGCAAATTCGGTCAAGAGGAGCAGGCTAAAAACAAATCCAAGGATCGCGATCTTGGTCTGCTTCGTCTTGATCCCCGCGGGCTCCATAGATCGATCCATCGTGTTTACAGGCAGTTCATCGTGCATGGATCGACCGAGATCTTCCGGCGTGACGGATCGAACATGCAATTGATGGAGAACAGATGGCACTTTTTTGATGCTTCTCGGTTGCGCTATCGGCTCGTCTTTGGGTTTGCTTTCTGTTCCGGCCCGATTCGTAGACCGGAAGGTCATGAAGACTGCGATCAGCATACCGAGGAAGATCAGCATAGCTATAACGAAGATAACCACAATGAAAATGCTTTCGATGTTAAGTATTTGGCCGGTCATTTCCAAATTCTCATGGTTTTGAATTAACCAGTTCGCGGGCAAACTCGACCATGGCTATCAGATCCTTTCTCTTAGCGGGGAAGAAAGAATGGGATCATCAGGATAGCAGAAGCACCAGACCCACCGACAAAAGGTGCGATGAGGATCATCACGATCCAGTTGGCCGTAAATGCGGAGAGAAGTCCGAAGGCCATCCAGCGGTTTGTTGCGTAGAGAAGGAGCAGGATAAGGACGTTCAGCGGAAGAGGAATAAAAGCCCGCGGGTCGATGAATGCCAGGCCGCCCGACTGATCGTAGGAATATCTGATCCAGATCCATAATAGGGCATTACCGATGAACCATCCAACAAAGGCGAACGAGAAATCGCGAACCTTTCGGCCTGTCACCGGCCCCCATCTGACGGAGGCGACCCGCAGGAGTGCAAGCAGCCCCACGCTCAGGATCGCCGCCGGAAGAATGACCTGCGTTGCCAGGCTGATTGCCGGGAGAAACCGGGCGAGAGAAGCGGCATCCGGGTCCCATCGGTTCAAGCTGCCCCGGGATGTTCCGATCCAGATCCGTCCGGCCGGATCGTGAACCAGCGAGGTGACGAAATCGCTCGACAGGCCGGAATTCCGGCTCGTGTAATTCGTCCAGCCTGTACCGGGATCGAACACAAATAAACCCTGGTTTTCCGATCCCACCCATACCGTGCCGTTGGCGTCGGCGAGGATGGCCGTGATGCTGAGCGGCTTC
>DATHTH010000097.1:0-2585 GCA_035463495.1 Anaerolineales bacterium
ACCTGTTTGCAGAACTGGCGCAGCTTCCCCAGGTCCGCTTCCAGGATGAACGCATATAAGGTGGTCCCAAGACTCTGAAACGGAGAGGGGACAGTGGTCAGACCGCCATAGTCAACATATTTGGGCAGGGCGCTAGATGCCATATCGATTCTCCTTCTTTCCTGGTTTTATGAATCTCAGAACCACGGATCTTTTTCGCCGACCACGACTTCGGGATACCCGCAGATGGCGCGTGAAGCCTGCATCCCGGACATGGTCGCCGCTTCGATGCAGCCGGCGTCGAAGCCAGTCCGCACCCAGTCTCCCACGAGGAACAGGTTGCTATACCCCGATTCATCTGTGCGCATCCGGAACTTCGTGCTCCCCGCCACCGATAATACATAGCGCTCACTCGGCTGGAAGTTGCCGCGCCAGTACTGGGCATCGAAGCGCTCTTCCCCGGTGCAATTTTCGGGATCGACCAGCACGTCCCAGTTCAGTACCGGCGAAGCCGGGCCCTGCGTGGCTTTTGGCCACAGGTGTGCTATGTTCGTTCTGAGAAATTCCAGAGCCTGAGCCCTGGCGCGCGCAGTGACCTTTTCCTGGGTGTCCCCTGCCTCGTCCTGGATCACACCGCACCAGTAGGTCACCGTTTTCAGATTGTATTCCTCCGGCCAGTTCTCGCGCTCGATCATCTGGTCTTCACTCCACAGGGTGCTGAGCGGCTCGATATAGGTGACGCCCATCGTATTGGGTTTGTATTTCCAGCCCAGGTCGGACAAATCCCTGTTGACCCACAATTGGAACGCCTGGGTCATGACGGTTTTGACGTTCGCCACCATGTTCTGCCATGTCTCATTGTGGTCGATGAGATCCTTGCAGATGGCGGGCAGTCCGGCGATCGAGATGCCCAGGATGACCTGATCGAAATCCTGTCCCTTTTGGAGCGTCACGGGCGCGACCGCGAGCGGGTTGAAATCATATTCGAAGTTAATCCCCTTCGCTTGCAGCTCAGAGCCATTTTCCAGCTGGTACCAGAGCGGCTCGGAGGGAAAACACGGCAAGCCCTTGACAAGGATCAGCGGATCATACTCCTCGACAGCCAGCTGGACCTGGGGCACGACGTCAATGCTGGTGATCTCCTGGCTGTCGTGGTCGGCATGGATCGCCGTCACGGCGTGGAAGTATTTGAACTTGACGCCGCGGCGCTTCAACACCTCGTAGAACGGGACGAAGACCGTATCGCCCATGCCCGCCTGCATCTTCCAGTACATGGCCCCCTTATAGGTGAAGATCAGGCGCAGGATGACGTTCACCGCAGTGCCGGCTGCGAAATTCGGCCTCGCCAGGTCGCCATCTTCGTAGCCGAACACCAGGTCATACGCCGCCTGGGCAGGCGGACCGTGCTTCACGGTCGGATCTTCGCGGGCGCCATGCCGGATGAGCCAGGCAGAGAACTCCTCATCGTCGATCGAGGTCAGGCTTTTGTGCAGCAAACCATCCTCGATAATGCCGCACACGACCGCAGTGCCCGTATCGAGGAGGATAAAGAATTTGCGCAGCTCGTCATCGTCCAGCTGGGATGCCATCACATGATCCCAGAACCAGGTCTTGAACTCGTTCAGCATGCTGCAAAGATAGGAGTGGTGCTGAGGATCGGTATGGAGCTCGGGGGACTGGCGGCGTGCCTGTGTGAGATGACGGCTGAGCCAGAGCGTCTTCAGAATATGGCTGTCCTGCTCGAGGGCGGACCAGTCGGCGCGTAGCTCGGCAGCCAGCCGGTCCCACCATGGAGGGCGTCCCCCGGGCAAGGGCTCGCCGAGCTGCGCGGAAGGGATGACATGTGGGCGGTTTTTGAGGAGATAGCTGACGATTTCCCAGATCCACTGCACGAACTCATCTGCCATATCCCAGAAGGTCGGCAGGAGGCCGCCTGTCCCCGGTTTGGAGAAATTCGTCGGGAATGTGATCGGCCAGTCCACTTCGCGCCCCTTATAGTCTTCAAAGAACACGAAGTCGCTCATCGGCTTGAAGGCATCCTCGAGGGTCGCGAGCGGCGCCCCCGGGGCGCGGTCCAGCTCCTGGTAACACATCCGCATCGCCCAGAACGCATTTTCATAAAGCCCGAACCACATGTGCAAGCCATGTTCCTCGTTGCGGCGCTGGCGCTGCTGGTTTCGCCCACTGGCGCCCTTCCCGCCGATGCGCCAGCCAAGCTGGTAGATCGTGATATCGTGCTTGCCGGCAAGCTCGGGTGTATTGGTCAGGCAGAACGCCGCAGAGATGGCGCCCATCCCGCCGCCTAGAATGGCAATCCTGGTCTTTTCCGTTGAGGCTGTCACACTGTTCTCCTATATCCACGGATCCTGTTCGCCGGGAATATCCCTGGGGACGCCGCAAATGGCTCTCGAAGCCTGCATGCCCGAGGCGGTGGCGGATTCGACATGTCCCACATTAAACCCGTTCAGCAACCAATCGCCTGCCAGATACAGGTTGGCGTACCCGGACCGGTCCGCGCGCAGACGATACTTCGTGCTGCCTGCCACGGACTGCACGTAGCGCTCGCTGGGCACAAAGTTTGCCCGCCAGAACTGGGCGTCGAAGCG
>DATHTH010000098.1:0-5456 GCA_035463495.1 Anaerolineales bacterium
TCAATAGTCGGCGTGGGTGGGAAGCATTCGACAAATGCACGCTCGAATCCTTCCTGCGCCGCCGCATCGAGCGCGCCGGCTGCCTGTGCGTTCTGGTACTGGGTCACTGCGTCGCACCAGCGTTCCTGCTGCACCAGCTGATCCGCGTAGCGCATAGAAGCAATGAAGAAGCGTTCGCCGGCGGTCATGGTCCCATCCCACAGGCCCGGATAGCCGGCAGCTACCTGCTGGAAATAGAACAAAGCCTGCTCCCAGTTCAGCTCCCAGAACGAGGCGCCAATCAAATAAAAGCGCGAGCCTTCCCGCAGGGAATTCGCATCCCGGTCCAATGGCCCAAACCGCTCTGCCAGGGTAAAGTGATAGATGCCGCCCTCGAGGTTCCCCTGGCGAATAATGAGATCGTACCCGTAATTGCGCAGCGCAAAGTAATACATGCCGTCCACCTGGCTGGTGTTGTAACTGGGGTCCAGCTTGCGGATCTGGTCCAGCGTCGCCATCGCTCCGGGCCAATCCTGCGCGGCGATCTGCTGCTGTGCCTGCGCAAACGCCTGCTCGGCGCCGCTGAAGTCGGGGGTGGTGGTCGGTGCCACGGTCGCGGTGGGGGTGGGGACGTTGACCAGGACCAACACTTCGGTCAATTTGTCACGCGCGCCCGGGAACGTGGGATCGTGCGCAATAATCCATTCGAGGCGCTGCCTCGCATTGTCATAACGCTGGAACTCGATGTCCACCAGCGCAAATTGATACTGCTCGCCGAGCTGTTGTGAGATCGAAGAAGATTCGTTCTCTGTGCGGGTCGAGATGCCCGAGGCATAGCCTGCCAGGATGGCAAGGATTACGATTACGATGAGTCCAAGGGCATAGAATAGAAATGAGCGTCCGCGCCAGCTCCTTCGTACGGTGATATTCGGTTGTGTGCTTCCAAGGTTTTCAGACATAGTATTTAATTATATCCTAACGAAATTTCGGCATGATCACGCGAGCATAAGCTCGCCCTACAGCTTCAAGAGCAATCTGACTTCTGACCAGATCAGAGGCAGGGCAGCCAGCCCGCCGACGATCATCCCCAGCAGGGCGGTCCATATGGCGGAACCGGGCATGTAGAGGGCCACCAGGTAAGCGAGCGCGCCTCCCACGAGAGCG
Organism: Anaerolineales bacterium; assembly: GCA_035463495.1. Taxonomy (GTDB): domain Bacteria; phylum Chloroflexota; class Anaerolineae; order Anaerolineales; family Villigracilaceae; genus Defluviilinea. The sequence goes on from DATHTH010000098.1 coordinate 1,144, forward strand.
GCTGCCACCCCTCGAATAACCGCACTCCAAACTCCGAGCGGCGCGTGGGTCCGTCTGCTCTGCCAAGTAAACAGGACGATGGCCTCGATCAACAGGGCAATCTCCGCCAGGGCAATGATCGGCGCGCCAACCTGCCTGAAGAAAGTGATGCCCACAATGCCTATGCCGATAAATAACAGCAGGCGCAATCCCACCGCATAGAGCGGAGGAAGTGGCTCCTTTCGAGCGTAGAACGAGCGCGCCGCGATCTCCTGAATGCAGTAGCCGGTGAGCGTGAGGAGATACGCCCGGGTGGTCCAGGTCACGAGCGTGGATGTCGCCGCATCGAAGCCGAAGGCTGCCCGCACTAAAGGGTTGATCCCCGCGATCATCACCGCGGCGACCGGGATGGTCAATGCAATCAAGATCCGCAGGGCCTTCTCGACGGCGAGATGAAACTCTTTCCAGTCTGCGCGGGCGGCGTATTCCGAGAGAGTCGGAAGCATGGCGGTCGCGATCGCCGTTCCGAGCAATGTTTCCGGCACTTGCATGATCATCCAGCCATACGCCAGTGACGTCACCGCGCCGACCTGGTCCAGTCGCGAGGCCAGGTTATCCCGGGCAATAACAATGAGTTGAATTCCAAGCATGGTCAGCAAACGGGGTGCCAGCAGCTTGAGCGCATCCAGCAGTCCTGTGTGGCGCAGGTCAAGGGCGGGCGTCCACCGGAACTGAAAGCGAAGCAGTCCCGGGATCTGCACCAGTAGGTGCAGCGCCGCTCCCACGATGACGCCATACACCAGACCATGAATGCCGAAGCGAGGCACGAGAAAGATGGCCCCGAAGATCTGGCCGACGTTGTACATCGTGGGGGCGAGAGCGGGCAGCAGAAAATGCTGGTTGGCTTGCAGGCTCGCCATGACCAGTCCACTGATCGAAAAAATGACCAGCCCAACGAGATTCAGTCTCATGAGCTCTGCCAGCAGTGCGCGCTGCTCGGGTCCAAAGCCGGGGGCGATCCCCAGCTCCGCATTCACAATCGGTTCGGCGAAGAGAGCGACCAGAATAGCAGCGGAGCCGGTCACGATGAATGCCAGGTTCGCCACCCGGGAAAAGAGGTCCCAGGCGGCAGCGCGGCCGCGCGTTGTGAGATAGTCGCTCATCAATGGGATGAACGCGAGCGCCAGGGCGCCGCCTGAGATCAGTGCAAACAAGACATCCGGCAGGTTGTTTGCCGCGTTGAAGGTGTCCAGCAGCTCGAGCGAATCGGCGAACTGGCGCGAGATAATGCCCACGCGCACAAACGCAAGAATCTTATCGATAAAGAAGAAAAACGCGATGAGCAGCGATGTGCGCGCCAGGAACGACAGCTTATTCATTTATGCGGTTAATGATCGTGAGAGGATGGGGTGACAGGTGGCTGGAAACCTGGCAGTTTGTCTGCCAGCTGATGAGGCTTGTGGATCATGGTCGGCATGCACTGCGGGCAGAGGTAAAAATCCTTTCCCTGGAATCTCAATGTGAGCAGTGGCCGCTCTTGTTCTGATATACCGCAGTTAAGACAGGTAGAGATTGACATTGCTATCCTTTTCGCTTACTCGCGTGATGCGACATTCATGCCGCTCTATCTTGTGAGGCAACATGAATGTCGCAGTACAGATGGAAGTAAACCCTAGGGCACGTAGGGCGGTGTGTTCATAACCACAAACCGGCCCTCGGCATTCTTGGTCACTGAGTATTCGAACTGTGACTCTGGAGGCATCTCTGTTTCATTTGCCCCGCAGCAGGGACCTCGTACGAACAGGCTGCCATCCGGATTGTTGAATTCTATCTGAAAGACGTAGGTATCGCTTTCCTGGTGGAGGAAGGTTGCAGACCGGACTGCCAGGCATTGGAGCAGACGGTTATCGCATGCCCACGTCCAGAGCGCCAGGTGATCGGAGGGCTCAATCTCGGGGTTGAAAACCTGCAAGGCTTCATAATCACCGCCATACAGGGGAATCGCCCCGGCATATTCGCCTGTGTTGAGCCGTGTAAGGAATTCCACCAGGGTAGCACGCGCCTGTTCTGCCTCGGAGTCCGTTTGCGCCGGAGCCGGGGCACAGGCTGCCACGGTGAGGATGAGAATCAGCAAGTAGGAATATTTGATCAAAGTGTTGCCTTGATAATGCCGCCGTCCACAGCCAGCATGACGCCGTGAATAAAGGATGCCGCCGGAGAGACCAGGAAAGCAGCGGCATTCGCAAATTCCTGAGGCTGTCCGATCCGCCCCAGCGGGATTTCAGCCGTTAATCTGGCTATTTCCTCGTCCACGGTGGTGTTATTGTTTTGGGCGCGGAACGTCATCAGTTCCTCGACGCGCTCCGTCTGGGTCCAGGCTGGCAGGATGGAATTAAAACGAATATTTTCCATCCCAAGTTCCAGCGCCAGGGATTTCGTCAGCCCCACCGTGGCGGCGCGCACACTGTTGGACAGGACCAGATTCGGCAGGGGTTGCTTCACCGTATAGGACGTCACCGTCAGCACGCTCGGGGACCCGGACTTGCGCAGGTGCGGCAGCGCTGCCCGGATCAGACGCACGTGGCTCATGAAAGAAGTGTCCACCGCCTTTTGCCAGGTGGCGTCGTCGAACAGCTCAAAGGACCCCGCCGGAGGCCCTCCGGCATTGGTGATCAGAATATCCAAACCGCCCAGCACCTCGGCTGCGGATTGGATCAACCCGTTCGCCGCGGATGCATCGCTGACATCGCCCACAAGTCCATAGGCTCGGATGCCCGTTTCCGCGGTGATTTTCTCTGCCGCGAAGCTGGCATTGTCCTCTGCCCGGCTGTTGACGGCAACCTTGCAACCCTCCCGTGCCAGCGTCAGCGCGGTGGCAAAGCCTAGCCCGCGCGAGGAGCCAGCCACGAAGGCGCGTTTATCTTTGAGTCCAAGATCCATTGTGTACCTCCTTTGAGAAGTGTACCAGATATAAGGAAACAGTTACTCAAGCAGGCAGGTATACAGATTTCTCGCTTACCTATCTACGTGTATACCTCGATCTTCTGCTCGATCACATCCCCGTCTGTCCAGTTGCCTTCCACCCATTTTGCCACAGTCTGCAATGCCGACTCCAGATGCCCACGCCCGTTTCCAGTCATCGCGCAAACGATGACCGCTTCCTGCCACGAGTCCTGCAGATCCATTTCAGCCACGGAGACATTGAACTCGCGGTGCAGACGCGAGAGGAGTGGCTTGATGCGCCCGCGCTTTTCCTTCAAAGAAGCGCAGCCGGGCAGGTGAAGGTGGATCGTGAGGGAAGCAATCATGGGTCAGATAAGGCAGAGGCTTTGCACAGAGTGATTTACGAATTATCAAATCCCTCTTACAATCCCACACATGTCTGATCTTGAAACAAAATACAACCGTGCGCTCGATTACCTCTATTCTTTCGTCGATTATAGTCTCAAACATTCCTCCGAGCTTGCGAAAGCCGAGTTCAACCTCGACCGCATGTTCGCGTTGATGAGGGAGCTTGGCGATCCACAACAAAAGTATCCCATCATCCATGTGGCAGGTACGAAGGGAAAAGGGTCAGTCAGCGCCCTGTGCGCTGCCGGGCTGCTGGCTGCGGAGTACACAGTTGGTCTATACACCTCGCCGCACCTGCTCGATTACGTGGAGCGGATTCAAATAAATGGCGAGCCCATCTCACATCAACAGCTGGTCGAGCTGGTGGAAGAGATTAAACCTGCGGTTGCCAGAGTTCCAAAGCTGACCACGTTTGAGATCACAACGGCGCTTGCATTTCTGGCGTTCGCCAGAAACAATGTCAATGCCGCGGTGATCGAAGTCGGGCTCGGCGGGCGCCTGGATGCGACGAACGTGGTCACTCCGAATGTGTCGGTTATCACTTCCTTGTCTTATGACCACATGGCAGTTTTGGGAGACACGCTCGGGAAGATTGCCGGGGAGAAAGCGGGCATCATCAAAGAGGGGGTTCCAGTTGTCTCGGCTCCTCAAACCAGGGAAGCTCTCGAAGTTATTGAGCGTGTAGCCAAAGAGAAAGGTTGTCCGTTTATTCTGGTGGGGAAAGACGTAATGTTTGAGCGGATCACCTCATCATTGGACGGGCAGAGCCTCCTTCTTTCTCCCTTCCTCTTTCCACCTTCCATTGCTGCTCAACCTCTGGATCTTACAATACCACTCCTGGGCACTCATCAAATTCAAAACGCTGCGACCGCCTACGCCGCCCTGAAAGCGAGCGGAATCCCCATTTCCGATGAAGCCATTCAAAAAGGATTTTCTGAAGTACAATGGCGCGCTCGCTTTGAAGTGGCGCGACGCAACCCGCC
>DATHTH010000099.1:0-10690 GCA_035463495.1 Anaerolineales bacterium
GGCTCACCAGATCGAAAAGGATTATCTCGAGCAGGCCGATCAGCCTAAAAAGCAGCGCGGGAAAAAGAATCAACCGGTCCGTCGTTCTGGTACGGCGATTCCCATTTTGCTTTTTCTGAGTGCAAAAACGGTCGCTTATACCCTGCTGGGCGCGCTGCTCGGCCTGGTGGGCTCCTATCTTACATTGAGCCCGGCAACGCGTGCCATCCTGATGATTCTGATCGGCGTTTTTATGCTTGGCAATGCGTTGCGCATGTTCAACGTCCATCCGATCTTCCGCTACTTCTCCATCGAGCCGCCAAAGTTCATCACTCGCTACATTCGCCGGACCGCCAAAGGGACTGACACGTTTACGCCGCTTTTCCTCGGGGCTTTGACAGTTTTCATTCCCTGTGGGGTGACTCAAGCCATGATGGCGGCTGCGCTCGGTACAGGCAACGCGGTGATGGGCGCGGCGCTGATGTTTGCGTTTACACTGGGCACGAGCCCGGTCTTTTTCATCGTCGCCTATTTGACGACCGAGCTGGGAGCGCGCGTAGAGAGGTTTTTCATGCGCTTTGTAGCCGCGGTGGTCTTGATCCTGGGACTCGTGACGGTGAACAGCGGCCTCAATATCCTGGGCTCGCCCCTCTCGTTCCAGAACCTGAGCCGTGGATTGATCCCATCCAATGGCGGATCGGAGCCGATTGCCGCAGCATCGCAGCCCGTCGCGACAGAAGGGGAGTTGGTACTGTATGTACAAAATGAAGGCTATTTTCCCCAGACCCTGAGCGCCCCGGCCGGAAAAGACTTCAAACTCAACCTCATCACCGATGAGACCTATTCCTGCTCGCGGGATTTCCTTATCCCGGCGCTGGGTTTTTATCAATTACTCCCGGATACCGGTGCGGTCCAGGTCGACATACCGGCGCAGACAAAAGGCAGCACCCTGTTCTTTACATGCTCCATGGGCATGTATACCGGGCAGATCGTGTTTGAATAGTCGACGATAGACAATGGACTATAGACTATGATTAAGAAAACCTTCCGAGTCCCCGATATGTCCTGCAGTAATTGCGCAATGAAGCTGGAAGCCCTCGAAGATACACTGGCCGGGGTGAAGGAAGTCAATGCCAGCTATCACAGGCTCCAGATGACAATCGAGTACGATGAAACCAGGCTGACTGATGACGAGATCATCGCAGCCGTAAAGAAAAAAGGTTACCTGGCGATCCCCCTGTAATAAACGGCGGTCCGAACCGCCGTTTTGTTTGTCTACTGTCGGGGCTCGACCCAGACCACGAAGGTAAGCTCCTTATCGTCGGCGCGAGCATGTACCTCCCAGCACCCCTCTGTGGGAAAGTATAAACCGCTGGCCTGAAACCGCGTTGGATAACAGCAGCTTGCCTCTGCTTCCAGCGGAGGCGCATCTCCGTCCAGGCGCCGGCCGGAAATCTCTAGCGTCGCTCCCGCCGGACGAAACCAGCCCACTTTGATGCCGTCCTCGTTCACACGCAATGCGTATTCTTCACCTTCTGCCCACCAGGCTGATGCCCAGATAGATTGGTCCTCATTGACATAGTAGGAACCATACGCCGGCTCGTTCTGTACGGCGGAGTCGGCGGGCGGCTTGACCCAGGCCGGCTCCGTGAGAGGGCAGGCGTTCCTGGCAAGCGCGCCGGAGCATGCGGTCAGAAGCGGAAAGAGAAGAACGAGAGAAAGGTTTCGCGCGGTGAGCGTCATACATGGATCTCCACGGCTAGATTTACTCCAGTACACCGCTCACTTGAAGCTGGTTGCGTTTCCCAAATCCTGGCAGAGCTTGAACTGCGCCCGGCTTCAGGCAGAAGCCCATTCTGTGATCATTTTGGGGACCGGGTGAAGGTTGATCATAGACACAGGGCTGTCAGAGCAGACTCGAAACTCATGCCAGGTGCCCGCGGGAATAATCACGATCCTGTCTTTTCCGATGGTCTGAAGCTGATCTTCGACGACGGCTTCGATTTCTCCGTCGAGGAGGATAAAGATCTCTTCATAAGGGTGGCGATGTTTTTTCGGTCCTTTCCCCGGCGCGATGTGAACGATAAAAAACGAAACACTTGCCTCCTGCTCGAACCCATTGAAGACTGCCACCTCTCCACCTGATGGTCTCAAGCTGTCGATCTCGATCATTTTCATTTGATTTCCTCCAGAACGTCATAACTCAGGCGACTTTTTTCTTCTTCCTTTTTGTCTCTGCCCTGGTCAAATTATCCTGCAAGCTGTGCTTCACAAGCTTGCGGATGAGCCTGTACGGTATGTCTTTAGCCAGCGGAAACTGGAGCGTCCCTTTGCCGGTCCGGTAGGCGGAGATTTCTTCGTTGAAGTCGGCGTCTCCGGTCGGAACAGGATAGATCGCGATATGCTTTTTATAAGCAGCGAAATAGATCAAATAGGTGTCATTCAGTATGAGTGTTGGTATCCCGTAGCGGATCGTTTCCCTCGCTTCGGGAACCGATTTTCTAATAATTCCCCTGATTTTTTTCAGGATTTCCTGAACGTTTTGAGGAAAGCCGGAAATGTAATCATCAATAGTATGCGGGGTAGGAGGTTTCATGCTCGATCCAAATGCTATACCTTTGTTTCGGTGAGTTATTGTTCCGGCTCTGAGCCTGAAGGTTTTGCAGGCATACGATGTACACTGGCGACCTCGAGGAGCTTCCGCAGCGCCGGATTGGACAACTGTTCGGGCTGAGTGATTCGGACATGCCGTAACAGCTTACCTTCGCCCTCCAGCAAGCCCTCCGGGTCTGGAAGCTCCGCGCCATACATAAACCCCAGATTGACGTGATTCTTGCTGACCGAGATATAGCAGAAGTGCTCCGACATCTTCTTCGGACCCACGCCGTAGCCAATCACTCTTTGCTTCGGCCAGGGAACTTCTACGACGGCAGGATATACGGCTTGAATCAAAGCCCTCGCCTGCTCGGCAAGCTGCCTGGCATGTGGGCTGACGCTGGAGACGATCTCGTCAAATCCATTATTCATTCTACTTCCCTTTCTCTGACTCCTGACGCTTTGCTGTCCACTTGCTGCTGGCTCTTATACCGGATGCACCGTCAGCCTGGAGCTAACTTCATCGAATGACCTCTTGTCTGATAACACCAGCAAAATGTCGCCGCCTCGCAAGACAGTTCCTCCGCTCGGCAGCATAAAGTCATTGTCCCTGACTATGAGGATGACCAGGAAATCATCCGGCAGCCTCAGCTCAACGATGGCTTTGCCGACAAAACGGGAGTCAGGTGGTATCGGTAGTTCTTTGAGTTCGCTCGTTAACCCACCCATGGGTGAATATTCGATCGGATACATTCTGGTGGCTTGTGCTGGTGCATCAACGCCTAACCACTTTGCGGCAAGCGGTATGGACGTACCCTGCAGGAGCACGGATGTCAGGACCACAAAAAAGACCAGGTTGAAGATCAATTCGGCTTGAGCCAGCCCGGCAAGCAAAGGAAACGTTGCCAGGATGATCGGCGCGGCGCCCCGCAAGCCCACCCAGGAGACGAATAGCTTTTCCCGCCAGTTCAGTTTGCTTCGCAGCAAGCCAATAAAAACGCTGATGGGACGGGCAAAGAACATCAGGCATCCCGCAATCAACAAACCGGTCCCTATGATGGGAGGTAAGCGCGACGGGAAAACGAGTAAGCCCAGGGTCAGGAACATCGCAATTTGCATGATCCAGCTCAGGCCATCGTGGAAACGCAGGAGGCTGCGTTTATGAATGAAATCTTGATCGCCCATTACAATCCCAGCCAGATACACAGCCAGAAAACCACTTCCGCCCAGGATGGCTGTTACGCCGAAAGTCAGGAAGACCAGCGCCAGTGTCAGTACTGGATACAGGCCTTCATAGCCCAGCCTGAGACGGTTGACAAGGAACAGCATGACTCTTCCCATGCCGTATCCGATCAGCGTGCCCAAAACCATCTGTCGAATGAACAGCCCAATCAGGCTACCGGGAGGCAGGTCCGGCTGGAGGACTAACTGGATGAGACCTACGGTAAGGAAGATCGCCATGGGGTCGTTACTGCCTGACTCAAGTTCCAGCAAGGGTTTTAGTTTGCCTTTGAGACCGATACCCTTCGATCGCAGAATCGAAAAGACTGCCGCGGCGTCCGTTGATGACATGATCGCGCCGATCAGCAGTCCCTGGATGAGCGAAAGATCAAGAAGCACGGTTGCAAAGAATCCCACGACGAGCGCAGTGATAAATACACCCAGCGTAGCCAGGAGGACTCCTTCTTTAAGGACAGGACGTACCTGGCTCCATTCCGTGTCGAGCCCGCCTGAGAACAGGATCAAGACCAGGGCTACCACGCCGATAAACTGTGCCAGCGCCGGATCATCGAAGTAAATACCACCGGGCCCATCGGATCCCACCAGCATCCCCAAGAGCAGGAATAGCAGGAGAGCCGGAACACCGAACCGGTCTGAGACCTTGCTGACGAGGACACTGATTAATAGTAGGATGGCTGCAATAACCAGGACGCTTTCATTCATAGCCGTAACCGACGTTTTGTCCTTTCACGCCTTTTTTTTCTTGGCTGTGGGCCGTATTCGTCAGAGGTACGCAAGCCGCTCGCCTGATTGCCGATCATAATTGCGCACTACCATTCCAACAATGGCACGCATCCCCAGCCGCTCGTAAAAGGGTTGCAGATCCGGGTCGCAAACCAGATCGATCATGTACAGGTGTTTCAGCTTTTCCAGCATCCGCCTGACCAGCTCCGTGCCGATACCGCGCCCCTGATATCCTGGCAGGACCTCGAGATGCGGGATATAGGCACAGGAAATCCCATCACTGATGGCGGTAATAAAGCCAACTACCGTACCATCCTCGGTCCGCGCCAGCATGATTTCAGCACTGTTCGCGAGAATCCGGTAATGGGTTGTGGGAGAGGGCGGGTGGGGCCAGCCGGCGAAGAAGCCGCCCTTGAGGCTCTCAGGGGTCACATGCTGGAGCGAGTCAGTATAGGTAATCAGAGCCATTGAGTATTTCCTTTTTTCAGTGTTAGCAAGCAGCAATGGTACATCCGTGGCGCCAAAAGGAACACCGGGGATTATACGTCTCATTCTGCACAATAAGGTCGCTGCGACAAAATCTATCTGCTCAATTGCCTTATCCTGAATCCGTTACCTGTCTCCCTGCCTACCCGTTTCCGTGTATACTTTCTCCATGCCCCGTTACTTTACACTCCAGGAAGCCAATCAAACTCTGGACATCATTCGCCCGCTGATGGATGAAGTCCAGGAGATTCGTCGAAAAATTTTAGATAAACAACCCGAAGCCTGGCCTGCCATCGAAAAAGCCGCCGGGAACGGTGGGAACCGCGCGTTGAGCAGCATGGTCCAGGACTTTGAAAAGCTGGATGCGCTCGTCCACCGCATCCAGGAAACCGATGTGTTGATCAAAGATATTAATCTCGGACTTCTGGATTTTCCCGCCCTGAAGGATGGGCGCGAAGTCTACTTATGCTGGCAGTACGGAGAGGGGGAGATTGCTTTCTGGCATGAGGTCGAAGCGGGATTTGCAGGCCGTCAGCCAATTGAAAGCTTCTAGGAAGGCAGCCCTAGTAAACCGCCTGCGGGGAGCCAGCCGATGAATCTGGTTCTTAGAGGAGAAGCATGAACAGAGGCATCATCAATGGTCTGGCCGCGTATTCGTTGTGGGGCTTTTTCCCGATTTATTGGAAATTGCTGCAGGGCGTTCCAGCTCTACAGGTGATCGGCCACCGGATTGCCTGGTCATTTATCCTGCTCATCGCTGTGATTCTGCTGACCCGCCAGTGGAAGACTTTTTATGCTGCAGTACAATCGCCCCGCACGATCGCCATTTATTCCATCGCCGCCGTCCTTCTATCGATCAACTGGCTGATCTATGTCTGGGGGGTCAATGCCGGTTTCATCGTCGAGACCAGCCTGGGCTACTTCATCAACCCTCTTATCAGTGTATTGCTGGGTGTCATTTTTCTGCGTGAGCGCCTGCGAACTATGCAGTGGGTACCGGTTGGTCTGGCAGCCACTGGCGTGCTCTACTTGACGCTTGCCTACGCCCGTCCGCCTTGGATTGCCCTCTCGCTGGCGTTTTCATTTGGTATCTATGGACTCGTGAAGAAGCTCGCGCCGCTCGGCTCTTTATACGGGCTTACCCTTGAGACGGCGCTCGTGTTCCCGATTGCCTTGCTCTATCTCACCTTTGTTGGCTTCGCCGGAACGGGCTCGTTCCTCGAGCAGGGCGCGCTGACCGACCTTCTTTTGATCGGCACCGGGGCGGTGACGAGCATTCCGCTGCTCATGTTCGCCTCCGCGGCCAGGCAGATCCCGCTGACGATGATCGGCATTCTGCAATACATCGCGCCGACCATTCAATTTCTCATCGGGATTTTTCTCTATCACGAACCGTTCGACCAATCTCGGCTGATCGGTTTTGGACTGGTATGGATTGCGTTGATCACCTTCTGGGTCGAAAATTATCTCGCCAGTCGCGTCCCGGCCCCGCCTCTTCCTGAGCTGGGAGAAGGATAATATAAGGTACACCCCGAAATTTAAGCCTTTTGAGAACATCCTCGCACATGGCTTCGCAAGGCATATAGAAGAGAGGACCTATGAAACTGCTATTTATCGGCGGGACAGGCATTATCAGCTCGGCTTGTTCTGCACTAGCTATTGCTCGGGGGCACAACTTGTTCATGGTGAATCGTTCCCGTTCAAGGAAGCTGCCTATCCCGGAACAGGCGACCGTCTTTCAGGCAGATGTCTACACGGAGGAGCAGCATCTTGCCACTCTTCTGGCAGAGCACCGCTTCGACGCCGTCGTCGACTTCCTTGCCTTTACTCCTAACGACATCGAGCGCGACCTGCGCCTCTTCCGTGGCCGGACGAATCAATTCGTTTTCATCAGTTCTGCCTCCGCCTATCAAAAGCCGGTGAAAAATTATCTCATCACGGAGGAGACGCCGCTGGAAAACCCCTACTGGGAATACTCGCGCAACAAGATTGCTTGCGAAGACCGGCTCATGCAGGCTTTCTGGGAAGAAGGATTTCCGGTTACTATCATCCGGCCCTCACACACCTATGGACCGACAGAGATCCCGTTCGGTGTTTCCAGCTGGCAGCACCCCTGGACTGTTGTTGACCGGATGAAGCACGGGCAAAAAGTCATCATTCCCGGGGACGGTACATCGCTGTGGGTGTTGACCTGGAACGCGGATTTCGCCAAGGGGCTGGTGGGCCTGCTGGGGAACGAAAGAGCCGTTGGCGAGGCTTTTCAGATCACCTCGGATGAAGTCCTCACCTGGGACCAGATCCACCTGGAGGTATACCAAGCGCTGGGCCTGGAGCCGAACATCATTCATATCCCGTCGGATCTGATTGCTAGATTCGATCCGCACGCCTGGGGGAGTCTGGTGGGCGACAAGGCGAACAGCGTGGTCTTCGATAATAGCAAGATCAAGCGCTTCGTGCCCGAATATTCCTCTAAAGTCAACTGGGCGGACGGGGTACGGCGATCCCTGTCCTGGTTTGCCACTCACCCCGAGTTCCAGACCATTGACCAGGAGAGCAACGCCGTCTGGGATCGGATCATTGCATCTTATGAGCGGGCGCTACCCCGCGTCGAAGGCTGAACGAATCCGGCTAATTTCCTTTCTTTTCTGCGACCTTTTCTTTGGTCCGTATTAAGCTATTTTGGATATAATCTGTCGAGATTTAACAAGGAGCAACAACATGAATTTTGCAATGTGGCGCAAAGCACTCAACGTAATCCCGGAAGTTTCTAAACCGGAGTGGGAACGACTGGATGTGATCTCAAAATGGCTCATCTCCACCCGTGCGGCGGTCCTGGTGATGACCTTTATCTCGGCAGCACTTGCCGGCCTTTTTGCCTGGCGTGATGGAGCATTTACTTTCCTGCCCTGGCTCGCGCTGACGCTGGGGCTCATCCTGGCTCACGCTTCCAATAACATTTTCAACGATTACACCGATTTCGTGCGCGGAGTGGATAAGGATAATTACTACCGCAATATCTATGGCGCGCAGCCGGTTGCCAGCGGGCTGATGACAAAGCGACAGCACCTGACCTATTTTGTCGTGACGGTGCTGATCGCATTTGTGCTCGGTCTGTATCTAGCGTTCTACACTGGCTTCAGCGCGACCACCTGGGTGTTGATCGGGCTGGGTGCGTTCTTTCTGTTGTTCTATACCTGGCCTCTCAAAGGGATGGCTCTGGGTGAGATTGCAGTATTGATCGTCTGGGGACCCTTGATGATCGGCGGTGGGTACTATGTACTGACACAACAGTGGAGCTGGAACGTTGTGCTGGCGAGTCTGCCATATGTGCTCGGTGTCACCACAGTCATTTTTGGCAAACATATCGACAAGCTCGATATGGATAAGGCGAAACGTATCCACACGCTGCCGGTGGTGATCGGCGAAAAGGCTTCCCGCTATGCTGTTCTGGGGATGATGATCGCTTCCTATCTCATCACGTTTTATTTGATTGCCATCCGCTTCTTTACACCCGTGATGTTGATCATATTGCTGGCGCTGCCGAGTCTTCTCAAGATTTATCCGATATTCTTGAAGCCGAAACCGGCAGCCCGTCCGGAAGGGCAAATCGGATGGCCGCTCTATTTTGTTGGCTATGCCTTTTATAACAACCGGACGTTCGGGTCCCTCTTCATGCTCGGGCTGCTGATCGATACCCTTTTGCGCCTGCTGCCTCTCACTCAAAACTTCTGGCGCTAGCTCTGCCGATCCAGAAATGGAAACCAGAGAGCAGGAAAAGCCTCCTGCTCTCTTTTCTTAACCATCGAAAAATTTACGATAGTTTGTATCCAATTTCACAAGTAAGTAGTATAATGACTCTGCTCATGTCGGAGGAGCAGTCGAATGCAAGTACCCATTCGTGATACTTTAAGTCTCTTAAATCTACAGCGCGACGACATCCGCGCCAATCCATATCCATATTACGATCAGCTTCGGGTCCAGGATCCGGTCCACTGGGATGAGGAGCTCGGGTTCTGGGTCTTTACGCGTTACACAGATATCGATTCCCTGTACACCGACGAACGGTTCTCGCGCGCCCAGGGACTGATGCGCGGCTTTGAGCGCTTATCTCCGGGTGAGCAGAAGATTGCCGAACCGGTCTATCACTCCTTTGCCAAAACCGTTTTTTACGCAGACCCGCCCTATCACACGCATTTGCGTGGGCTGATGAACCACGCCTTTACGCCGCGGCGTGTGGAGCAACTGCGCCCGCGTGTGCAAAAGATCGTCGATGAGCTGCTCGACATTGTACAGGCGCAATCCCAACCGGATATCATCCGTGGACTCGCCTATCCGTTGCCGGTGATGGTGATTGCAGAGCTTCTCGGCCTCCCGACTGCCGACCGAGCCCGCTTTAAGAGATGGTCTGACGACCTATTCGCCATTCTGGGAACGGTGCGCCGCAAGCCACCCGAATTAATCGCGCGCGCAGCAGAAAGCCTGCGTGAGATGACCGACTATGTAAAGCGTCTCAGTCGCAAGCGCCGCGCCGCGCCTCAGGACGATCTGCTGACGGCACTGCTGTCGTTCACCGAGGGGAGTGAGCCTTGTCCGCATGCCGAGGGCGCCGGCAAGGTGAGCAGTGCAGGCCGCTCTGGACAGGAGGCTGTCCCTGCGCACCGGCTGACCGAGGATGAGCTGGTGGCGAATATCAACATCCTGCTCAGCACAGGGCATGAGACGACCACCCATCTGATCGGCAATGGGCTGTTCGCATTGTTGCAGCATCCCGATCAACTGAGAAAACTCCGCTCACAGCCGGCATTGCTGGGCCGGGCAATTGAAGAGATGCTGAGGTACGACAGCCCGGTTCAGATCACGTATCGTTCTACAAGGGAAGATGCTTATATCGGGGGAAAGCTGATCCGTAAAGGAGATCTGGTCAATACGATTCTGGGGTCTGCCAATCGCGACCCGGAGCGTTTTTCCGATCCTGATCGGTTCGATATTACCCGAAACGAGGGCCGTCACCTTGGCTTTGGTATCGGGATTCACTTTTGCATCGGCGCTCCGCTTGTCAGGCTAGAAGCTGAGATTGTCTTCGAAACGATCCTGCGCCGATTCCCCGGCATGCAACTGGCGAGCGATAGACTGGAATGGCAGGAACATCCAATCTTTCGCGGGTTGAAAAGCCTGCCCGTTCGCTGGTAGACATCCCGTGTCAATCAGCAACACTACACGTCTATCTGGGTAAGCCCTTTCGTATTTGTTCTTCAGTAAATCGAGTTTTCGGCTTTAGATCATCGGGCAGCGGAATGCTTTCCAGAGTGGCTTCACTGATTCCGTCCGCGAGCATCTGCACCTGAGATTTGGTGATCAACGGTTTGGGCATAAATCGCTCGGAGAAGAACGCCAGCGTCCGGTGGAAGAGAACGGGCAGTGGCAAAACAATGAGGGAAGACTTTCCCATTGCCTTTGCGATGCGGCGGGCCGCCTGACTAAAAGGAAACTCCTCGGGTCCCAGCACGGCGACCGTCTGCCGCGCGAAGCGGTCCTCCTCCAGACAGGCGCGGATCACGGTCACCAGATCCTCCACCGCCACCAGCCGTACGTTCTTTTCTCTCAGCCCCACGGCGGCAAAGACCGGCATCTTTCGGAACAGATTGCTGAGGTTGTTCAGCAGGTG
>DATHTH010000100.1:0-3279 GCA_035463495.1 Anaerolineales bacterium
AATTCGTTCGACCGCAACGGGACGATTTACAATGGACCCATCGCGCCGGATATATTCGTGGAGATGGATTGGTCGAAATTCGGCACAGAACAAGACCCAGTCATCCGTGCCGCGTTGGACTGGCTGCATTCCCAAGCCACGTGTTTGCCGTAGCGTAATCCGGATGGTTATCTGAGTTTTATCAAAGTTAAATCATGCAACAAGCGCCTGCCGTATCGACCATCAACACCCATCTGAAAACGCCCTGGTTACTTCCGGCGCGCCTCCTCTGGCTGACTGGCTCGCTCATTGCCCTGGGTCTGTTCCTTGCGGGTCTGCCACTGCATGCCCGGGAAATCCACGAGTTGTATCGAGGCGACATCCAGGCATGGCTGACTCGAAATCAAAATGGGGAGGTGCTCCTGTCGCTGCATGTGGGTTCCACCGCGGCGCAGGCGGGCATTCTGGAGGGGGATATTTTACTGGCGGTGGATGGGGTGGAGATCACCTCAGCAGAGCAGGCGGACGAACTGCTCACCGGCGAGATCGGCGCGCCGGTCACCGTCAGCGTGCGAACCGGCAATTTTCCAGCGCGGCAGGTCACAGTCACGCGCGGAAGCTGGGCGGGCGGCATTCTTCTCGAGTACGGCTTATCCAGTCAATTTGCGGTCACCTTCGCGCTGGCGAGTGAACTCCTTCTGGCTGTGCTGTGTGTCGGCATTGCGGCTGTGATCGTCCGCCATCGCTCGGATGACTGGATGGCGTTATTCTCCGCCCTCTGGATGATCGTGCTCCTGACCGGCTTGTCCCTGCCCGTAGTGGCTCTTGCAAACAGTCTGTTCAGCGGGTCTTACCCATACTGGATGGATGCCTGGATCGCATTCGGCTTTGGATTGCTGATCCTGTTCTTTTATCTATTTCCTGCAGGACGCTTCGCCTCGAACCTGACCCTCGGGCTGACTCTCGTACTTGGACTTTGGCTGACGCTGGGGCTGTTTGAGCGTTCACTGCTCATCTGGTATCTGCCACGCGTGTTGTACATATCGGCCGCCGTATTCTGGATCACCACCGGAGTGGTCGCCCTGATACACCGCTATCAGATTGGAGACTCATTTCAACGCCAGCAAATCCGCTGGATCGTTTGGGGCGCGATTGCCAGTGTCGTGGGGTTGATGCTTCAAATTCTCCCTACTGTTTTCAACCTGAATGCCACGGCGCGTGTCATCCATGATTTTCTGCTGTACCCGTTGGGACAATTATTGAAAGCCTGTCTCCCCCTGTCCATCGCTTTTGCGATCCTGCGTTACCGCTTGTGGAACATCGAAATCATCGTCAACCGTGTGCTCGTGTATGGTTCGCTCTCCGTGCTGACGATGCTCGGGTATCTGGGAACTATTTTTGTGCTCCATGCGTTCTTCACCGGATTATCCAACCCGGTCATTTCCTTCCTCGCGACAGGAGTGGTTGCGATTTTGTTCGAGCCGCTGCGGCAGCGTTTGCAGCGCGGAGTCAACCGGATGATGTACGGAGAACGCGACGATCCTTATGCCGTGCTCTCGCGGCTGGTGCGGACTCTGGAGAGCACGCCCTCTGCGAATGAAGTGCTTCCGTCGATCGCAGAAACGATCGGTCATTCTCTCAAGATTCCCTATGCGGCGATCTGGCTGGATCAGGACGGTACAGAAAAAATGGCAGCTTCCTTTGGTACAGAAACAACCGGCACGGTTTCCTTCCCGCTGGTGTATCAAGGCGAAAGGATTGGGAGGCTCGAGGTCGCGCGCCGCGCTCCGAACGAAGACTTCTCGGAGGCGGACCGCCGCCTGATCGAGAATATTGCCCAACAGGCAGGCGCCGCTGCTCAAACGGTCCGGCTCAATGCAGATTTGATCCGGTCGCGCACCCAGATCGTCAACGAGCGCGAAGACGAGCGACTGCGCATCCGGCGCGACCTGCACGATGAGCTGGGACCCATGCTCGCCGCCCAGGGATTGAAGCTGACAGCGGCGCGGCAGGTCATCCGCACAAAGCCTGAAAAAGCCGAAGGACTCTTGGACGAGGTCATTCAGCAAAGCCAGCAGACGGTCACCGATATACGCCGGCTGGTCCACGGCCTGCGCCCACCGGTGCTCGACCAGCTTGGGCTGGTGGATGCCGTCCGGGACCTGGCGCGAAGTCAGAGCAACGGATTGAGCTTCGACATCCGTACGCCGCACGATGGGCTGCCAGCGCTGCCGGCGGCTGTAGAGGTCAATGCCTATCGCATCATCTTGGAAGCGTTGAACAATGCCATGCGGCATGCGCATGCAACCCGCTGCACCGTACATCTTCAGATCGAAGAGGATACACTCGTCCTCTCTGTACAGGATGATGGACTCGGAATGCCTAAAGAATATCGGGCTGGCGTGGGACTGCGCTCCATGCGGGCACGCGCCGAAGAAATTGGCGGCCAGCTGGATGTGGACTCTATCCAGCCGCATGGGACATGCATCCGTGCCCGGCTGCCGCTATCCTCATAATAAGGACAAACCTATGCCCCATATCAAATTGATGATTGCCGATGACCATACCTTATTCCGTGAAGGCATGAAAGCCCTGCTGGCAGTCACAGATGACATCGAAATCGTTGGTGAGGCGGAAGATGGGGAAACGGCGGTCGAAAGATCCGGGCAAGTGCAGCCTGATATCATCCTGATGGACATCAACATGCCTGGCTTGAGCGGAATCCGGGCAACCGAGCAAATCCTGGAACGACAGCCGCAGACTCGCATCATCATGCTCACCATGTTGGAGGATGATGCCTCGGTCTTCCATGCTATGCGCGCCGGCGCCAGGGGATATTTATTGAAGGGAGCCGATCCGCAGGAGGTGTTAAGCGTCATTCGAGCTGTGGCAGAGGGACAGGCATTATTTGGTCCAGCGATAGCCACGCGGCTGATGAACTATTTCAAGGAATTGAGCACAAAGCCTGAGTTAATAAAAACGGGCACACTATCTTCTGAACTAACCGACCGGGAGCTGGAGGTACTGAGATTGATCGCGCAGGGATTAAACAATCACGAAATCGCACAGAAGCTGGTGCTCAGCCCCAAGACAGTCCGTAACCATATCACGAATATTTTCAGCAAACTACAGGTAGCCGACCGCGCCCAAGCAATCGTCCGTGCAAGAGATGCAGGGTTACAGTGATAACCAGTGCCCTACCGGGTGGCAACCCGCTATTTACTCGCTTTTTCAAGCAGGGAGTTGATCTCCTCTGCGGCTTCGGGCACGGTCATTCCTTCCACGATCGCCCATTCCTGG
>DATHTH010000101.1:0-63184 GCA_035463495.1 Anaerolineales bacterium
ATCAATGCCCACGCCAACGCGATCTACAATCCGTTTGCACGGTTGCACCAGAAGATCACTGTGGAGCAGTTCGAAAAATCCGCCATGGTGGCGACACCCATCAATCTTATGGACGCCTCCCCGATCGGAGATGGCGCCGCGGCGGTGGTTCTTGTCCCCGCGGACAAGATTGCATCCCTGAACGGGAAGCCCCGGATCACGATCACCGGCTCAGCCTCGGCGACGGATACGATCGCCGTCCACTCGAGGAAGGATCCGCTGTTCCTGTCTGCGGCGTATGAGTCCGCCCGGCGCGCCTATGCAATGGCGGGCGTACGGCCGAAAGATATTGATGTGTTCGAGCTGCACGACGCCTTTTCGATCATGTCGGCGCTCTCGCTGGAAGCGTGCGGATTCGCCGAACGCGGACAGGGGGTGAGGCTCGGTCTTGATAACGAGATCAGCCCGCAGGGATGCGTGCCCATCTGCACCCGCGGCGGGCTGAAGGCGCGCGGACATCCGGTGGGCGCCACAGGCATGTACCAGATCGTAGAAGTGGTCCAGCAATTGCGCGGAGAATGCGGTCCAACGCAGGTAAACGGCGCGAAGATCGGTATGGCACAAAATATCGGCGGCTCCGGAGCAACCATCCTGACGCATATATTGAAGGCAGAATAAAAAACGGGTCTCTTGCAAGACCCGTTTTTCACACGCCCATCGAGAACCAAAAACTGGAAACCACCAGGAGGACGATCAGTGCCAGCACCGGCAAAAAGGTCAGCGTGGTGAGCACGCCCGCAAGCTTATCTCGGTTACGGGCGTAGGCGATCCAGGCTGCAATGGCAAATCCAACCGGCCAGACAGGATATGACCAGACGGCGATGACAAAGGTCCAGGCATCGGCTGTCACGCCCGAGTCAAACGCCATCACCGAGAGACCGGCAACCAGCAGCCAGAAAACCAGGGATGTGAGCGCGAGCAATTGTGAAACGATCAACCAGATCAAAATGGGCTTGCGTGAAGCGGGTTTGGTTTCCACCAGAGGTCTCCTGTCGATGAATACTCCCATGATGCGGAGTAGCGAAATTTTACTCCAGCGACGTTATCGATTCAATCCATATCTGGTGGGTCGCGATATTCTCATGCCAGATATGGGATGATGGAAATTACAATAACATTTTTGTTGGCTCCGTATATTGAAAGTTATCCGCAGTTGTCATATACTTATTTCAAGAAAGGAGCGACAGCCATGGCTGATAAACGCAAAATCGCTCGCCGCGACTTTACTTACTATATGCAGGTCACAGATGATCTCAGCAAGCAGATGATCGGATATCTGACCGATATCAGTACCGGCGGCTTTAGGCTGGACTGCCCCAAGCAGATCCCTGCCGGACGGGATTTCCGGATGCAGATCCAGCTGACGCCCGAGATCGCCGAGAAGAACTCGATGGTTTTTATTGCCCGCAGTAAATGGTGCCATCCTGATCACATAGATCCCAATACCTACAATGTAGGCTTCGAGATTGTCAACATGGATCCCAGCGACACGTTGATCTTCCAGCGCATGTTCGATAAATATGGCTCGCAAAACACATTCAAATCCCGCTCCTCCGACGATTACCTGTGGAGATAAGAAAAAGATCTTCTTTACCGACGTGGCGCGCAGGCGCCACGTTTTTATCTACACAGCACTAGAAAAACTCGGAGCATCGGCATGCTTCGCTTGCTGTAAAATGGACCCATGAAATACAGAACACTGCGCTCCATCGTCCGCTTTTTCATGAAGCTCATCGCAGATATCGAGGTCAATGGGATCGAAAAATTACCGCCGGGAAACGTGATCGTCGCTGCGAATCATCTGGGGAGACTCGACACCGCAGCGCTGTTATGCATTTTGGATCGTGAAGACATTATCATGCCGGTTGCCGAAAAATACAAAGAGCACCCGTTTTACGGCGCGATCGGGCGGGCGGTCAATGCGGTCTGGCTAAACCGCTTTGATGCAGATTATCCGGCCCTCCGGCAAATTCTCGAGCGCATGAAGCAGGGTGGACTGTTGGTGATCGCGCCGGAAGGGACGCGCTCGAAAACCGAAGCCCTGCAGCAGGGCAAGATGGGGGTTGCCTTCCTGGCGAGCAAGAGCGGCTACCCTGTGCTGCCCGTCGCAGTGACCGGGACGGAAGACCGCCTCATCCTGGAGAACCTCAAACGTTTTCGCCGCTCAAGGATCACGGCGACGGCAGCAGAGCTGATGATCATCGACGTCCCGAAAGGCCGGGGACGGGAAGAGGCCATGCGCGAGGCAACGGATGAGATCATGTGCCGGATCGCGGCACTATTGCCGAATAAATACCGCGGCGTGTATGCGGACCATCCCCGTCTTCAGGAGCTCCTGAAAAACTAAGATGAAATATTTGATCCGCTGGCTCATCCGCCGCATTTTCAACCTGATCGCCCGCGTGGATGTGACCGGCTATGAGAATCTGCCCCGAGGAGAGAGCTTCGTCATCGCGACCAATCACCTGGGGATTGCGGATGTACCGATCGCTTTTTATGCGCTCGACCGCTGGGATATGTTCGTAGTGATCGGAGAAAAGTGGCGGGACGTGGGCCTCTTCCGCTGGGTGGGAAAGCACTTCAACTTCATCTTTATTGACCGGTTCAATCCCGATATCAAGGCACTGCGCACCATTATTTCCCTGATGGAAAACAATAATGTCCTCGTCATTGCGCCGGAGGGAACACGCTCCCGCACCGGGGCGCTGATCGAAGCCCGTCCCGGAGTCAGTTACCTGGCGACCAAATTGAACCGCCCGATTGTCCCGGTTGCCATCACAGGGACGGAGGACAGACAATTGCTGGAGAGTGCAAAACGATTACGACGTTCCTATATCACCGTGAGAGCGGGACCGGCATTCACGTTGCCACCGTTACCCCGTCAAAACCGCGACGAAATTCTCAAGCAGTATACGGATGAGATCATGTGTCACATCGCGGCACTGCTGCCGGAAAAATATCGCGGGGTGTATGCCGATCATCCAAGATTGAAGGAGTTGCTGGCTGAGAACACACAAACCACTATTCGCGAATCGAATTCTATTCGATAGTTTCAAACGTTCCATCTAAATGGAGATAGAAAGCCTCCACCTTAAGATGGGGAAATAAGGCATAAATCTTCGAACACGTATCCATTAGATCATGCCGGTGTCGCTTATACGTCCCCTCACGCCCATAGGCACGGCAATCTTCATGGTTGATGAGACAGACCGTTTCGATGCTGTGAATCCGCACTGCCAGCTGGACGTATTTCAGCACCATCTCATAATCGTGCACTCCTCCGGCCAGTGAGATGATATCGAAATTGTCATACCCAAAGCGGACTGTGATCCAAGGCTGGAGAAACTTTTGCAGGCGGTAATCCATACAGTGGACCACCAGTGCGTCACAGTGAATCACAGGTTTATTTTTCGGCATGTCTCCTCTAAATGACTTCACCCTCGTCGCGTTTTAAGTACTGTCCATCCCCGGCTCTGCCCAGCCATTGCGCCCCGTCCACAATCAGTTTGCCGCGCAGAAAGACCTTTTCAGGCAAGCCGATCAATTCCCAGCCTTCAAATAAATTGTAGTCTGTACGCTGGTGTGAATGGGCAACTCCATATGTGACCTTCTTCAGCGGGTCCCAGATGACGATATCGGCATCGGAGCCCGCCAGTAAGGCACCCTTACGAGGATATAACCCGAAGATCCTCGCCGGATTCGTGCTCGTATACGCCACGAATTGATTGGCAGTAATTTTTCCGGCACGCACACCGCAGGTCCACATCACGGGCAGCCGGTCTTCGATGCCGGGCAAGCCATTCGGGATTTTGGTGAAATCATCTTTCCCCAGCTCTTTTCCGGGAATAGCGATCTCACGCCCCTCATAGACAATGGGCTGGGTCCCATCATAGAAGAATGGACAATGGTCCGTGCCGATGGTCTGCAAAGTGCCCTCTGACAAACCTTCCCACAGGCGTGTGTTATCTTGTGAGGTACGCATCGGCGGGGAACAGATCCACTTGGCGCCATCCGGGCGGCGCAGGTCGTCGA
Source organism: Anaerolineales bacterium (assembly GCA_035463495.1). Lineage (GTDB taxonomy): Bacteria > Chloroflexota > Anaerolineae > Anaerolineales > Villigracilaceae > Defluviilinea. Next base: position 4,072 of record DATHTH010000101.1, read on the forward strand.
TGGTGAAGAACAGGTATTGTGGACAGGTCTCCCCCATAACCTGGGCGCCGCGCTCGCGCGCGTACTTGAGCATGTCCACTTCGCCGCCGACATTCATGTGGACAATATAGGCCGTAGCGTCCGCTGCCGCCGCCATGCTGGAGATTCGTAGCGTGGACTCGACCCCTCCCCAGGCTGGTCTTGTTAAGGCATGCCATTCGGGGGTTGTATGTCCCTGTGCCAGAGCCTGTTCTATGAGGGTCTCGATCACATCCCCATTCTCACAATGCGCCATTACAAGCATGCCGTTGTCCCGAGCGATCTGCATCGCTTTGAAAATGCTGCCATCGTCGATGCGCAGACGCCCATTATAGGCGGTGAACACTTTGAGCGTCGTGATCCCCATCTCTCTGAGCAAGGGAATCTCGGTCGCGGTCTTCTTGTCGAAGCGGGTCAGGTTCATGTGGAAAGAGTAATCAATGGCAGCCTTCGCCGATTTTCCGAACCAGATGTCCACCGAATGTTGAAAGCCCCCGGCTTCCAGCACAACAAAATCCATCACGGTTGTTGTACCGCCAAAAGCAGCGGCTTTGTGACCGGTGTAATGATCGTCTGAAGACACGGTGCCGAACATCGGCAAATCGAGATGCACATGTGGATCGATCCCACCCGGCATAATGAGCTTACCTGTTGCGTCGATGATTTCAGCGCTCGGATGCTCGAGAGCTTTTCCGATCAGGGAAATTTTCTCATTCTCAAGCAGGATATCGGCTTCGAATGTATCAGTCGCCGTGATCAGAGTAGCATTCTTAATCAACGTCGCCATCGGAACTGTCCTCTGTTTCGTAACCTGCTGGTTTTTCCTTGATGCCCAATAATGCCATCAGCACATCGGGCGGGATATCCACGTCTGGCAAATCCGTTTTGTAAAGCTGCTCATTCTCTGCCCTCTCGCGCAGGGAGCGCCATAGCAAGTCACGTTCGTCGCCATCCACGACGAGGTCATTCAATGTTTTGGCTTTGAGCAAGTATTCGCCCGTCGTATATAGAAACGTGATCCGTTTCCATTTTTCCGAAACAACCGGTTCTTTCAATCTCTCTAATCCCCCGATCTGGAGCTTGTAATACTCTTCCCTCGCGCGCGGATGATCGGCTTCGTCCTTTAATAGCTCGCCACGCGTCGTCAGCTCGTGCCCGCGGACCTCGGCAACGTATTCGATCTTTCCGCCGCGCTCGCCGAACGCCGAAGGTTGGTAAAACGCCAGGTAGTCCACCGCAACGACCTTGGGCGCCGTGCGGAACGGGATGCGGTACCAGCCCAGCAGACGGGCGATCTCCAGATCACGCGGAGATGGTAGAAGGCAGACGAGGACGAGAGAAATTGGGGCAAGAGGCATATGTACAAACAAAAAGTGGAAAGTGGTGAGGTAATTTTACTACCTGCATTCCACTTCCCACAAATCCTTCCTGATAGTGAGCTTCTAGTTGAGTCCGACTTCCCGGTTGAACTCCATAATGAGCTCGTCGATCTGATCCGCCTGTTTCTGTACATTCGTCCAATAATTCGGATCGTACCACTGGTCTTGAATTTCCTGATACGTGCGGCCCTGCTGCTCGACCCAGGTGTAATATTTGAGATTATGGATGCGGCGACGGTCGGTGTAGCGTAGCTCGAGCATGTTGTCGGTGGATTGCCCATATAAATAGCGGGCATAGTCGGCGGCGGCATCGCGCTCGGTGTACTGCCCAAATTCCTGGTGCATTTCGTGGAGGCGCGAGCGATACAATTCCATGGAGTCTGTCAGGACCGTGAGCATAATATCGTTCTCACCCAGCTCGTAGTACTTGGCTGTCTTGATGCATGCCAGGACATTCGAAATGCCGGAAAAACCGAGCAAATCAAGCTGACCGACAACATCCTCCGGTACGCCTTTTTCGACCAGGTAGGCACGTCCGGTCTCTTCGTTGAACAGGCGCGCGAGATTCACTACCGCATAGTCATCAATCGCAGTTACCACGTCGGTGTTCTTGACGTTGTGGATCCACGGAACATGCTTATCGCCGATGCCCTCGATGCGGTGTGCGCCGAACCCATTCTCGAGCAGCGTGGGGCATTGCAGCGCCTCGCTCGCGACGATTTTGCTGTCGGGGAAAAGCTTTTTAAGATAATCGCCGCTGGCAAGTGTCCCTGCAGAGCCGGTTGCAGAGGCCATGCCTCGGTAGCGGTCATTTGGACCCATAACCTGGTTCAATATCTCTTCCATGGCGTGACCGGTCACCTCGAAGTGCCAGAGGTAATTGCCGAACTCTTCGAACTGGTTGAAGATCATCAGATCCTGCCCGGACCTGCGCAGCTCCCAGCACTTATCGAAGATTTCTTTGACGTTCGACTCGGAGCCCGGTGTCTTGATCGTTTCGCCGGCAACCTTGGCGAGCCACTCAAAGCGCTCCTTGGACATCCCTTCGGGCAGGATGGCGATGGATTCACATGCCAGCAAAGCAGAGTCGTACGCGCCGCCCCGGCAGTAATTGCCCGTGGAGGGCCAGACAGCTTTTTGCGTGGTCGGGTCGAATTGACCGGTGACAAGCCGCGGCACCAGACAGCTGAACGCAGCCCCGACCTTGTGCGCGCCGGTCGGGAACCACTTGCCCACTAGGGCGATGATGCGCGCCGGGATGCCCGTCAGCGAGGAGGGAAGCTCGAGGTAGTTGACTCCGCCAAACGTCCCACCGGAAGCGGTCGGCTGGTTATGCCAGTTGATCCGGAAGAGGTTACGAGGATGAATATCCCAAAGCCCGATCTCCTTTAGTTCTTCCTTGAGTTCAGCAGGGATCGTTGAAGGATCCTTCATCTGTGCATATGTGGGAATAATGATATTGCGCTCTTTTGCCCGCTGGATGGCGTTTGCCCGGCGTGGGGCTTCGATGGTCAGGTCGATGGTTGTCATGCGTATCTCCTTGGCAAGTTGTCTGACAATTCGCATTGTATCTCACAATCAACCCGGTCACAATATGAAGGATGTCATGGATTTTGATCTGTAGAGAATAACCTTTCTTCTATAACGTGTTCCCATAGGCATATATCGATGGCTTTATATCGTGACAGACTGCGGCACCGCTGATCCCTCCTGAAGAAACGACAGCCCAATCAGATTCATACGCAACGAGCAGAACCGGTAAATTCCGCAATCCGCAGCCCAGCACTGCTTATGAGCTGCATTGTATGGATTCGAATAGCACGGTCGTAAAACAATCTCCGACCCTATACGCATTTTTATGGGAGAGATAGTCAGCCTTGACCGGGCTGATCATGGCTATTGTGCTGGCATTTGCCCTCGCTGCCTCTGTAAGTGTATTGATTACACGCTTATTCAAGCGAGATCGATGTTATTCCATGACGGCAAGCGCCAATATCGAACCGAAGTGAATTTTTTATAACGAGCTTATAAAGTTGTTTTAATGTAAAGCCCTTCTGTTCGTTGTATGATGAATTCAACAGAGAAAGGAGGTACCAAATAGAGACTCCGCCTGAAATGTATTTGGAAGGAAGGACCGGGGTACCCTAACTGGTCAAAGTGTAGAGTAGTTTAGAGCTTTGAATACCAGACGTTCTCCTAACGAAAGGAAGGATGCATCCCCGCTCCTGACCTGCATTGTCGATAAAATTAACTGACGGATGGGCAACACCCATCCGTCCTTGTTTTAATTCAGCTGGTTTAAATACGCTTTGCAGTATCAAAAGCTTATACGAAATTTCCCAAAGAGTTCCGATTTACAGAGCACGGACTGCCCTCCGCATACGGTCCAAGCCCTGTTTTAGAATCTTGCGCGAGGTACCGAAGTTCAAGCGCACGAACTGCTCGCTCCCCTTTCCAAATCTGCCCCCGTCGCCCAGCGCAACCTTTGCCTCCTTCAGGAAGAACTCATAAGGAGAGGGCTTGAGTTGTAGGTCGGAACAGTCCAGCCATGCCAGATAGGTGGCATCCGGGACGGTCGTGCACAACATCGGCAAGTGCTGCGTGACATAGTCCACGACAAAATCGCGATTATCCGTCAGGTAGTTTCGGAGCGCCTTTAACCAGCCATCACACTTGCCGGAGGATGCTACCTGGGCTGCGACCAACCCTGGGCTGGCAACATGGATGCCCATCTTAAAGGTTGTCTCCAGATAGCGTATGCGCAGCTCCTCATTTGGGATAATGGCGAAACCACAGAAAAGGCCCGGTACATTAAACGCCTTGGATGGGGCAATCAGCGTTATGGTGCGATCTGCGATTTCGGGGGCCAGCGTTGCCAGTGGTGTAAACGTATTGGCGTCCAATAGCAGCTCGGAATGGATTTCATCCGAGACGATCAGCACCTCATTCTCGAGGCAAATCTCTGCCATGCGTTTCAAATCTGCTTCTGAATAAATTCTCCCGACAGGGTTATGCGGGTTGCAGAGCAGGAACAGGTTGGCCTTCTTTGCGGCTTGTGAGAACGCATCAAAATCGACGGCATAGCTAATCCGGTTGCCTTCCACTCTTTTTGCGAGTGGGGCTTCCACCTGCCGCACACCGGTTTTCTTCTGAGTCTCGTGAAACTCATTGTAAACAGGCGTCTGGATCAAATAGCCCCGGCGCGGGGTACAGAATGTGCGGGTCGCGGCATTGTAACCAATGTTGACGCCGGAGATCGGCACGACCATATGTGGGGAGATCTTCCAGTTGTAGAGCTTATCCATGCGCCTCGCAACCGTCTCATACAGCTGCATGGATGGGAGCTGGTAGCCCAGGTCGCCATGATCCAGAAATTTCCGCATAGCGTCCAGGATGGGGGGCGGCGCGGAGAAATCCATGTCGGCTACCCACATCGGCAATACGTCGCGTGGATACCAGGTCCATTTGATTGAGCCGATAGCCCGCCGGTTGGGAATAGTATCGAAGTCGTAAGGCATGTGAACTCTGAAGGGCGACAACCGGATCGCAGCTACTTCTTATATGCCACGATCATGCCGTCTCGTGCGGGGATCAGGGAGACGATCCAGTCCAGGTCCGTTGTAATATCCCGGGTGAAGCGGCGGATGGCTTCAGTGCTCTTTTCATGATCGTTCGGATCCAGGATCTGCCCGTGCCAGATCATGTTGTCGATGATCAGGAGTCCGCCCTGGCGTAACTTCTCTTTGATGACCGGCAGCGAATCAGGATAGCCTTCTTTATCGATATCATTGAAGATAATGTCGAAGGGGCCCTCGGTCTCGCGCAGAGCCTGCACCGCCTCAGAGATATGGAACTTGACCAGATCTGCGCTGCCCAACGCGGATAGGTGTCTCTGGGCGCGCCTCGACAGGTCATCATCCCAGACGGTGTGATGCACCACGCCTCCGCCGTTTTCACGCAAGGCTTTGGCGAACCAGGCTGTGGAATAGCCATAGCCCGAACCCAGTTCAAAGATGGACCGGGCGTTAATCAACCGTGCCAGCTGGTAACAATAGTACCCGCAGACAGGACCGATGATGGGGAAGCCGTTGTCTTCTGCGTACTCCTCCATTTTTTGCAGCTCAGGCTCGCGCGGCGGGACGAGGGAGGTAAGATAGTCCTGTAAGGTCTGATATTTGATTTCGGGCATTGTTTTCTCCTTTTTATAATGAGCGTTCACTGAAGAATAGCTCTGGCGACAGGCAGCACCTGCTCTGCCCACATGGCATACATTTTCCCCGCGGGATGCAAGCCGTCTTCCGCGATCAGGCTGGCTTCCTCCGTCGCCATGCGGGAGATGGCAGTCACGTCTACGTAATGCACGCCGGCTTTTTCTGACTCTTCATGATTGACCGTATTGAACGTGTCAAGCTGGCGGGCGATCTGTTCTCGATCCCGACCTGACGCAAAGGGCGTCACGCCCCAATCTGGGATGGACAAGACAATCACATGCTCAGGCTTTCCACCGGTATACTGGATGGCTTTGTTCAAAAGAAAAGTGAATTGCTCGCGGTACTCGTCAATGCTATAACCGCGATACTGGTTGTTGACTCCGATCAATAATGAAACGAGGTCATACGGCGGTTGGATCTGCCGTGCCTGGATCCCCTCCCACAGCTCGCTCGTGGTCCAGCCCGTGCGGGCGATGATCGTGACTTCTGTGTGTATGCCTTCGGCCTGTAATAATGTAGCAAGCTGATCGGGCCAGCGTTCCTGCTCCGAAACGCTTTCACCGATCGTGTACGAATCCCCGAGAGCAAGATAACGGATGGAAGGCATGTCCTGATCTCCCAAAATCGGTTGCGCCGGCACAGACTGGCAGCTGGCCAACAGCAGCACCATAACGACCAGAAAGTATTGCACTTCAGCATTATAGCCAGAAAAAGCCCATTTCACGAACCGCGGATAAATAAAAGAGACATGACGCATGCTGTCATGTCTCTGAACAAAGGGGAATGCTGCTCGCGATCAGGTTGCCCGGCGCCGCAGCAGGCTAAAGACCGCGAGCCCGAGCATGAGGGCGGCTGCAATCCAGGCAGTGAGCACAACCTGCGGGGCAGGAGTCTGTTTGACGGCAATGCCGATGAACGCCCAGACCAGGACAGCCAGATACCCCACGTCCCGTCGAGCCAGTGCCATCAAGAGTCCCAGGAAGGATGCGACCACCAGCATAATCACAGCCCAGGTCTGCGCGGCGATACCGAAGCCGTCCCACCCAACGAAGTACAGCCAGTCGCTGATGTTGGCGACGGTGGCAACAGTTATCCACCCAAGATAAACGCTGAACATGACATCGACCGACCAGTATTCCGTGCGACTGGCCGTTGACCTGTTCACCTCCAGGCGCAGGTAGCTGGCAATCAGAAGCCCAAGCAGCGCCAGCATAACCAGCACGCTCAAGCCAAACTGGTTATAGTGCCAGCAGAAAAGCCAGGCGGCGTTGGCAAGATTGCTCAGCGCAAACAAATAGCCGAGACGCTGCAACCGCGGGTTGTCCTTTTGTGCGGGCAGCAGCTGGAAAATCGTGAAGGCGATCCAACCTATATAGATAACTCCCCAGATTGCAAACACATAGCCTGCCGGGACGAAGTAAACCTGGAAACGATCTGAAATTTCGCCGGTATTTTGCCCATTAAGCGGGAGTGTAGAAGCCAGGATATTGACCGTAAGAGCCAGCAGCACGGTCAAGAGATTGGCAATCTGACGCAGGCCGTCGTTAGACAGGAAGCCTGTTTTCGATGAATCGATGGATTTCGTAGACGAAAGCATGTGAACTCCTATAACATCCAGATTAATGCAGGGATGCGTCTCACCTTGCCCCAGGCGCTCAGGGAGGCACGCCGGGTGAAGACATCATACCCACTCTTTTCGATCTGATCGAGTATCCCCTGATAAAACACCGAAGCGGCGCCGACAGCCAGCTGCCCTTCCCTTTCCAGCATTTTGACCCCGGGCCAGGACTCTCGGTATAGCTGGCGTGTGCGCTCGATCTGGAAGCTCATAAACTGGCGCCAGTTCTCCGTAATCCGGCCTGTGGCGATATCCGCTTCCTGGATGCCGTAAAACACAAGCTCCTCGCGCGGCAGGTAGAGACGGCCATTCTGGTAGTCTTCCGCGATATCGCGCAGGATGTTGGTCATCTGCAGCGCAACCCCGAGCTTGATGGCATAAGGAACAGCCTCGTTCGCTTCAAATCCGATAATGTACATGCTCATCAATCCCACGGTCGAGGCAACGCCGTAACAGTAGGTTGCCAGGTCGGCAAAGGTCTGGTAGCGGGTCTGGAAGAGGTCACGGGCAACGCCGTCAATGAGCTGCAAGGCGTAGTGACGCGGGATATGGTAGCGTGCCAGCGTATCGGCCCAGGCGGCGGCGACCATGTCGCGGTCGGCGAAGGTGGTCGTCTCCACCATCCCTCGCCAGTAATCCAGTTGCGCGTCCCGCCTGTTGTCCGACGACTCATCCACGATATCGTCCACGGTTCGGCAGAAAGCATAGAGGGCGCGCACTGCCGAACGCTTTTCCTCAGGGAGAAGCCCCGATGCGAGGTAAAACGACTTGCTGTGCTGTGCGGTGATCTTTTCAGCCTGCTTGTAGGCGTTACGTAGCGCAGCATCCCCCGCCCAATACGAAAAAAATGGACGCGTGCGCGGATGTGGGATATTGCCCGCCAGGGCGAGAAGCTGATTTTCCCAGTTGGCATGAGCTTGCATCGTGAACCTCCTGAATTATTCTTACGCCTATTGTACAGGTTTTGTCCATATTGTCAAGGTTGTTAGAAAATAACTTGACAAATATTTGACAACGTATATAATAGACTTTAGTTAAGTGAAACCAGGAGAGAATATGCAAAAACCCACTGTCTTAGTGATTGGCGCTGGAATTGGCGGAATTGCCACCGCTGCCCGGCTTGCTAAAATAGGCTACGATGTAACCGTAATGGAAAAAAATGAAACCCCCGGCGGGCGCTGCAACCAGATTGTACACGACGGTCACCGCTTTGATACAGGTCCCACCCTATTCCTTATGCCGGAAGTCTGGGAGGAGACCTTTGCGGCGCTCGGCGAGAGGCTGAGCGATCACCTCGATCTCCGGCGAATCGACCCAACCTACACAGTTCATTTCGACGATGGTCTGCAGCTGGAGCTAACCTCGGACATCGGCGCAATGCAAATACAACTGGAAAAGGTGGAGAAAACTGCCTTCACCGGATTCCTGAACTACATTGCCGAGGGCAGCAAACATTACAAGATGTCTCTGGAGAGGTTCGTGGGACGTAATTTCTACAGTCTCTTCCAGTATTTCTCGCTGCGCAACCTGCCCCTGCTCTTCCAGCTCAAGGCGCTCAAAAAGCACTACGCCAACACCGGCCGCTTCTTTAAAGACGAACGGCTCAAGGCTGCCTTCACATTTCAAAACATGTACCTGGGCTTGAGTCCCTTTGATGCGCCGGCAACGTATTCCTTGCTCCAGTACACGGAGCTGGCGGAGGGTGTCTGGTATCCCATGGGAGGGATGTATGCAGCTATTCAGGCGCTTGTCAGGATCGCCGAAAATCTTGGCGTGACGTTCATCTACAACGCGGCCGTAAAGAGGTTAAAGGTTGATGGTTCAAAGGTGACAGGCGCAGTGCTGGAGGATGGTCGCGAGTTCAAGGCAGATATTTTTGTCGGCAATGCGGACCTCCCTTACATTTACAAGGAATTACTTCCTAAAAACAAAGAGTCCGAGCGGCTCGAAAACAAACTATACACTTGTTCCACCATCATGTTTTACTGGGGTGTGGACAAGGCATACCCGCAGATCGCGCATCACAATGTATTCCTGGGGGGAGACTACAAAGCCTCCTTCGACCAGATCTTTGAGAACCACACCCTGCCCGGGGTTCCCTCATTCTACGTCCATGCTCCGACGCGAACCGATGCTGCGGCGGCCCCCGCGGGACAGGATACGCTGTATGTTCTTGTCCCGGTAGGACACCTGGACGCCCGCTCCGAACAGGACTGGAATGCCCTGATCGAGCGCGCTCGTGAAACCGTACTCACACGGCTTGGCACGGAGATGGGTGCAGAAGACCTGAAGGATCATATCAAGTTCGAGATCGTATACCACCCCATGATCTGGAAGGAGCGCTTTAACCTGGAGAAGGGCGCCGCATTCGGATTAAGCCATAATTTCTGGCAGGTTGGCTATCTCCGCCCGCAAAACCGCCATAAAAAGTATAAGAATCTATACTTTACCGGCGCGTCGACACACCCTGGCACGGGTTTACCCATCGTCTTGTTATCCGCACGTCTCACCACCGAGCGCATCCTGGAAGAAGCAGGTACAATATCTGTACAAAACATGGTCAATGCGCTCGCCCAGGCGCGAGCCTGAAAAGGAACATCAATGGTCAGCACAACACCCGCTTTCAACCTTAAGGTTGTCCTCAAGGAAACTGGAATTGCCGCAGACACTCTGCGTGCCTGGGAGCGCCGTTACGGTCTTCCCATGCCGCAGCGCAGCGCGGGTGGCCATCGTCTGTATTCGCAGCGCGATCTCGAAACGATCAAGTGGCTGATGAAGCGCCAATCGGAGGGGCTATCCATCTCTCGAGCTGTGGACCTGTGGAATGAGCAGCTCGCCTCCGGCACGGACCCTCTGGCAGGGATAACAGCAACAGGGCCGGCAGCGGGTTCCACAAACGTCGTCCCCTACCAGTCGCCGGATACGACGCTCGATAGCCTGCGCGCCCAGTGGATCGGAGCCTGTCTGAATTTCAGCGAATCAAACGCCGAGCAGATCCTCAACCAGGCATTCTCGATCTTCCCGGTCGAGGCGGTCTGCCTGGAAGTGATTCAAAAGGGCATGTCTGAGATCGGTGACTTGTGGTACGAGAATCGAAGCACGGTCCAGCAGGAGCACTTTGCATCGGGTCTCGCCGCCCGCAGGCTGGATGCCCTTTTGAGCGCCTCGCCGGCCCCCACCCGCAATCAAACGATCATCGTCGGCTGCCCGTCGGACGAATGGCATACCCTGACACCCCTGTTGCTTGCGCTGCTCCTCCGCCGCCGCGGGCTGAATGTTTTGTACCTCGGCGCCAATGTACCCGTCCAGCAATTCAGCACAACGGTGAGGACAACTGGCGCTAATCTGGTTGTGCTGGTTGCACAACACCTCATCAGTGCGGCAAGCCTCCAACACACCTCGCTTGCCCTTGCCATCCAGAGAATCCCAGTCGCTTTCGGCGGACGGATCTTCAACCTGAGACCAGATCTCTCTGGTTCGATTGCCGGTCACTTTCTTGGCAACGATGTTCCAACCGCCCTGGACGAGATTGAACTCATCCTGGATGGCAAATTAAGGAAGCTCGAGCCGAAAGGTGTGACCCAGGCATATGCGGCGGCTCATCAGGCGTTCCTCTCCAAACGCCCGCAGATCGAGATGACCGTGCGGCAATCGCTGGAGCCTCTCGCTGTCTCCCCCGAAGACATCCAGACAGCGACCCATTTCCTGGGTGAGAACATTCTGGCTGCCCTGCAGCTGGGAGATCTGGGACATGTCTCTGCAGAGATCGACTGGCTGCAGGGACTCCTGCACTCGCACGGCTCATCAGACGACCAGCTCGCCTACTTCATGCAGGCGTACTCGAAGGCTGTCGATCAGAGCATCAACGGCCAGGGCAAACCTATTTTCGAGTGGATCGAAGCCGAGGTTCAGAGGCTGAGCTCTACATCGGAATCGTGAGAGCCTTGATTTGTGAGTAGGACAATCCCTTTCTTCTCGCCGAGTCAGAAGAAAGTAAGAAACCGATGGAAAATAAACGAGATCTTTCCATTTCAATGGAACGTGCCAATTTGATCGCACTGTTCACCAGCATCCCGGTGGCGGTTGCCCAGTTTGGGTTCTTTATCCTGATGCATGGTACAGCTGGCCTGGAGACAACCTGGAACTCTGTACTACTGATCGCCCTCGTGCTGTTCGGGATTGTGGTACACGAACTACTCCATGGAATTGGGTGGGTCCTCTTCGGTCGAAAACCGTTCTCTACAATCAAATTCGGTTTTCAGTGGAAAACGTTCACTCCCTACGCGCATCTCACGGAGCCTGTGGAAATCAACGCATATCGGATCGGCACCTTTTTGCCCGGACTGGTCCTGGGCATCCTTGTGTATGGGTTCAGCCTCCTGCTGGGGGATGGAAACCTGTTCTGGTTCAGCCTCGTCCATACTTCTGCTGCGGGCGGAGACTGGTTGATCCTCTGGCTGCTTCGCAATGTAAAGAGTGGATCGCTGGTAGAAGATCATCCGACCAACGCTGGCTGTTATGTTCTGCAGACATGAACATACCACATGGAGCAAGAATGCAAAGAACAAAACTTATGATTCGACGGCTGGAGATCCACGATACTCCGGGGATCGCGAGAGCCTTCCAGCAGCTCGGTTGGACCAAACCCGCTTCACAGTACGAACACTATCTGGTGGAACAAGAGCTGGGAGCTCGTGATGTCTACGTGGCATTCGTAGAAGAGCAGTTTGCCGGCTATCTCACAGTTTGCTGGTCGTCCGGCTATGAGCCTTTCCAGAGCGAAGGTGTTCCCGAAATTATGGATTTCAATGTGCTGCCCGAGTTCCGCCGCCAAGGCATTGGGACTCAGCTCATGGACAGGGCGGAAAGTGAAATCGCAAAAATCAGCCCGAGTGCCGGGATCGGTGTCGGTATGACTCGCGACTATGGCGCGGCGCAGCGTTTGTATATTCTGCGGGGCTACGTCCCGGATGGCCATGGACTGCACTATAAAGGATATCGGGTCCGGTATGGAGATGAAATCGTTGTAGATGACAGCCTGGCTTTGTACCTGACGAAGAAATTGGATGGATAATGGGAACTCAAGTTTCGCCCGAAACGGGGCGCGCGGCTTTGAGCGCTCTACTGAGAGAGCGCTCACCGCTTGGACCTCTAAAAGTGATGGCTGAACAGATCGGCCGTTACTTCCAGATCCCCCTCCCCGGTTTTCGTCCGTTTGTCGTCTTCGGTTCTTCTGCAAATCGCAAGGTGCTGGTAACAGAGCGAGACAAAGTCCTGTGGCGCAACACGGACCCGGTCACGGATTTGTTAAGGCGGGGTGTGCTGGTCACCGACGGCGAAGAACACGATCACTATCGCAGGCTAATGGAGCCTTCTCTTCACCCTGCGATGCTTTCCGGCTACATGCAAATGATGGTCGAGCAGACCGACCGGGTCTCTTCCATATGGAAAAATGGCAGTACCGTTGACATGCTGGTGGAAAGCCGCAAGATCGCGTTGTTGATCATTATGCAGGCTCTCTTTGGCAAGGACGTGTGGGACGACTTGCCTCGAATCTGGACCCCGGTCCTCCGAGCCATACAATTCATCTCACCCGGTCCTTGGATCTTCTGGCGCAAGATGCCGCGCCCCGGGTTCAGACGACCACTGAAAGCCCTGGATCAATATTTGCATGGAATTATTGAAGAAAGAAAAAGTGGTCAAGTCAAATGTGAAAAGAATGACTTGCTCGGACATCTCCTGGACGCGGGGCTTAGCGATGACGTTATCCGTGACCAGATGTTGACCATGCTGATCGCCGGGCACGATACCTCAACAGCTCTGCTGGCATGGACATTTGCTCTACTCGGACAGCACCCCGACGTCCAGAGGCGTTTGGTGGAGGAGCTCGATAGCGTAGAGAAATCTCCGCTGCTCGATCAGGTCATCAAGGAGAGCATGCGCCTGTATCCACCCATTCACATCGGCAACCGCCTGGTCGCCGATGAGCTGCAATTCGACGAGGGGCACATCCCCGCCGGAGAGCGGATGTTCTACTCGATCTATCTCACCCACCGCGACCCGGAAATCTGGGAGAACCCCGAGGACTTCCTCCCCGAGCGCTTCGCCCGGGGACGAACAACCCAGCCATTTTCGTATGTGCCGTTTGGGGGCGGACCGCGCGCCTGCATCGGGGCAGCATTCGGGCAGGTCGAGGCGCGGGTGGTACTGGCACGCTTATTACAAACTCACACGTTTGAGTTTACGGATCATAAAATCCATGCCCACATGGGCGCGACCCTTGAGCCGCGGCCCGGTGTGAAGATGAAGGTCTCCAGACGGAATCCAATGTCTCAGGGCGTTGAAGTTAACTCGAAAATGGCAACGTCTGGAGACGTTGACTCCCGGACATAAGATGACTTACTTTGGTTTTCTCCTTCGCTTTCTCGTTATCCCAATTCTCGTATTCCTCGCGATTGCGTATTGGGATGACAAAAGGAATAAACAAATCTCCGGCTTTCGGAATGGACGAGCCGTGTGGGCAGCGATCGGCATCCACATCCTGCTGGCTGTGATCTACACCACACCCTGGGACAATTATCTCGTGGCAACCGGCGTCTGGTACTACAACCCGGAACTTGTCACCGGGATTGTGCTCGGCTATGTTCCCATCGAGGAATATACGTTTTTCGTCCTGGAGACGATCCTCTCCGGGTTATGGTGGTGGTTTCTGGCGCGCAGACTGCCCCCACCCCCCACGAAATTCAAACCAGATAGATCATTTGTTTACCTGTCTACCTGTATACTTTTCTTGGTCTGGCTGCTCTTTAGCTATCTCTTGTTCTTCGGAGATGAGAGCTGGACTTACCTCTCCATCATCCTTTTCTGGGCATTGCCCCCGATCATGATCCAATTCCTGTTCGGCGCAGACGTGCTCTGGCACCATCGCAAACTGGTCTTCTGGAGCATTTTCGGGCCGGGGCTGTATCTATCTGTGATGGACATTGTGGCACTGAGCGATACCACCTGGTCGATTTCTCCCAGCCAGACAACAGGGATTTTATTCTTCGGAATCCTGCCCCTCGAAGAGGTGTTGTTCTTCTTCATCACCAATGTGATGATCACGTTTGGCATGACGCTCCTGCTGACGAAGGTCAGTCAGGAGAGATTTGCAGAGTTCAAACAATTGGTTAAGAGCTGGAGAGCGCCGCGCATGCCCGGTCACGAGTCGCGCTGATACCGACTGGATTCGACTAGTCCTTCGGCGCCTCGCGAACGATATATAACGGCCTGCCCTTCGCCTCGTCATAGAGGCGGCCGATATATTCCCCGAGTATCCCTACGCAGATCAGCTGCACGCCCCCCAGAAAGAGCACCGCGATAAGCGTGGTCGCCTGGCCAAAGAACGCCTGCGAGCCAGTCATGCGCAAGTACACCACGGGGATGATCGCAAGAATGGCAATGCCTGCGGAGGCAAAACCAAAGAATGTGGCAACCTGCAGGGGAAAGTATGAAAAGCTGGTAATCGCGTTGAGCGCCAGCCGGAACATTTTGCGGAAGGGATACTTCGTTTCACCCGCCAGACGCGCCGCCCGCTTATACTCTACTCCGATCTGTCTGAACCCCACCCAGGCAGACATGCCGCGCGGGAAGCGATGCCGCTCGCGCATCTGCCTGAGCACATTCACGACCTTGCGATCCATCAGGCGGAAATCCCCGGTATCGAGCGGGATCTTGACATCCGTGATGCGGTAGATCAGACGATAAAACAGCGAGGCAGTCCACAGCTTAAACCAGGACTCGCCCTCGCGTTCCACCCGCACGGCGAACACCACCTCATAGCCTTGTTTCCATTTCTCTGCTAACTCGAGGATCAATTCCGGCGGGTCCTGCAGGTCGGCGTCGATGGTCACCACCGCCTCGCCGCGAGCATAGTCCCAACCGGCGGTGATGGCGATCTGGTGGCCGAAGTTGCGGGCAAAGATGACCGGGCGCACGCGCGGATCTTCATTGCCAAGCTGGCAGATCACCTCCGTAGAGCCGTCCGTCGAGCCGTCGTCGATCAGCAAAAGCTCCCATGGCTCCCCGGTCGATTCCATCACTTCTTTGACGCGACGATAGAGCTCAGGGAGGTTCTCCAATTCGTTATAGATGGGGGCAACAATGGAATATGTAATCTTCATTCTTGTGGCTTCTCTTCGACTGGCGGCTCTTCTGTTGGCGGGGGATCGTTGAGCAACACCGGGGCAGGGTCTCCAGAGTCCGATATCACTCCCCTGCCCAGGCGCTCGCGCCGTTCTTTTTGACTCCATTTGCGCCGGGGCGCCTGAGCTTCGAGCGGCGCCACAAACTGCCGGCTGCCATCGTCCTCGAACGGAGGCAGTCCCAGCACCCGCCGCTGAACATATCCGCCGATCACCACGACCGTTGCCAGCAAAGGCACAATCAGCAGCGCTCCCAGGATGCCCTGCAAGATCGTGGCCACGATGATTGCGACGAAGATCAGCGCCTCATTCATATGTACGCTGCGTCCCATGATGTAGGGTCGCAGGAAGAAATTCTTTAAATTGATCAAGACCAGATACACGATGATAACAATGCCGGTGACCCAGAAATTCGAAAGAGGAATCCAGGTGGATCCCTCCAGCAGTGCCACCCCCGCGGCAAGAACCATCGCCAGGAACGGGCCCACATCCGGGACAAGTGTGAACAGTCCCGCAACAACTCCAAGCACGAGTGCCCCCGGGATCCCCAGGATCAGCCAGGCAATTGTAAACACAATACCGACGATGATCATCAACACGATCTGCCCGCGCAGATACGCCATCCACACTCTCTTGACGCGCTCGTATAACTCCCGCATTTCAGGACGATAGGAAGGCGGTGCAAGATTGATCAGCCAGTCACGCATTGCCGGCCACTGCGACAAAAACAAATGTACACTCACCAAAATCACCAGGAACCACAGTACACCGACTGAGGTGGTCTCCAGCAGATGGATGGCTTCTTCCGGAAGGGGCGATACGATCGCATTTTGAAATTGAAAGAGGCTCTCGCCCCAGCCTTCCAGATGGAAGACGAAGCCGCCAATGCGGATCGGATCGGCGAGACTCTGGCGGAACTGGTCCGAGAGCGCCAGCAAATCCTGCATGATCGTCTGCGCTTCATCATAAAAAATGGGAAAGAGCATCGCAGGCAGCCCGATCAGGAGAATGACGGCTGAGAAAAAAACCAGGTTCACCGCCGCCGCACGCCCTATACGCGTGCGAGTGGTCAGGTACACCACCGCCGGGTTGATAAGATAGGCGACGAAGGCTGCAATCGCCAGGTTAGCAACCGCCTCACGCGCGTAAATCAGCAGCGCCACCAGCAGCACAAAGCTGGCAATTCCGACAATGTAACGAAAGGGTAAGCTCCACTGGTCTCTCATACTTGCAGCAGTTGTTTTACAGCCTCCAGGGTTGGTTCGATAATCGGAGCAGAGTCGACTGCCTGCATGGCAGCCCGGATATCCTTAAGCCCGCTCCCTGTATTTAACACCAGAATTGGATCTTCGCTTCCTACGAGGCCGGAGGCGGCTGCCTTAACGAGCCCTGCGTATGCCGCTGCCCCGGCCGGCTCGGCGAAAACGCCCACTGTGCCCAGCTCTGCGATTGCCGCGAGGATCTCCTGGTCTGATACATTAACGTATGACCCGTTTGTTTCCTTCGCGGCCCGCACCGCCCGCACACCGTCGCGCGGCAGGTCCACGGAAATGCTGTCCGCGATGGTTTGGGAGGAGACCGGCGCAATGGTCTCGGTTTCTGCATGAAACGCATGCGAGATTGCAGCCGAACCTTCCGCCTGCACGCCGATGATCCGCGGCAGCCGCGGCAGCCAGCCAAGCTGGTGCAAATCCTTGAAGCCTTTATGAATGCCCGAGATAATATTTCCATCCCCGACGGACACAAAAAGAGTCAGGGGCGCATGGTCAGCGTCTGCAGCCATATTCGTTTCCTCATGCCACTTCTCATGCGCATGTACCCACCACTCCCAGATCTCGAGCGCCGCCGTCTTCTTCCCCTCTGCGGTGAAAGGATTGTAGCCTGTATTGCGACAATACCAGCCAAACTCCTCCGCCGCCTGGACGGTGAGATCGAAGGCATTGTCATACGTCCCATCCACCAGGATGACCTGCGCGCCGAAGACCAGAAGCTGGGCGACCTTTGCCTGAGGCGCGGACTTTGGCGCAAAGATAATCGCTTTTTGCCCCACCGCCGCCGCCATCCCTGCCAGCGCCGCGCCCGCGTTCCCCGTGGAGGCGGTCACCACGACATCGGCTTTGATCTCACAGGCGCGCGCCACCACGACCGCCGAGGCGCGGTCCTTGAAGGAAGCCGTGGGGTTGCGCGACTCATCCTTGAGCCACAGGTTTCGCAGCCTCAGCTTTTTTGCCAGGCGCGGCAGCCGGTAGACCGGAGTCCCACCCGCCACGTGCAGAGGCGTTGAGTTCCCCTCCGGCTCACTGACCGGCAAAAGCGGCAGAAATCGCCAGAGGGATGGGTCGCTGCGTGAAAGAATATCCTCGGGTTCGTATTTGCTCTGGATCGATTCGTAATCCAGCAGCACATCCAGATTTCCCCCGTCCCTGGAACAGGTATATGTAACTTCCGACGCGGAATACTCCGTTCCGCACAATGAACAGCGATAGCCCGCAAATTTACTCATGTGATTTCCTTCTTCTCGCCCTAATTGTACCCTGCTCCCCACGCCCTGACCGGTTTGCGCGAGCAAGAAGATGAATTCCTTGAGAATTGGGACACCTGTTCACACCCAACAAAAAGGACCCTCAGCGTGAACCGCCGAGAGTCCTTTGAATTCTACCGATTGCGCTGTCTTTACTGGGCTTGCCTCTCCCAGAGCTCTCTTGCAATCATCTCCTGATCTACCGGAAGCCTGTCAATGCGCACGCCGACCGCGTTGTAAATCGCGTTCGTGATCGCAGGCGTGGTCGGGATGCTGCAAATCTCGCCAACTCCCTTGGCGCCGTACGGACCTTCGGCGGTGGGATGCTCGACGATGATTGAGGTGATTTCCGGCGTCAGCATGATGCCGGGGATGCGATAACGCGCCAGATGGTCTGTCACCACGTAGCCATTCTCGACAATGAATTCCTCGGTAAGACAGTTTCCAAGTCCCATCATCACGCCGCCTTCCACCTGTCCTTGCAAGCCCAGCGGATTGACCGCCATACCCACATCATTGGCGGAAATGACTTTTAGCACGCGTACCTCACCGGTCAGCCTGTTCACTTCGACTTCTGCCGCCTGCACGCCGAAGGAGAACGCAAAGTGCATATCGCCGCCGGTGCCAAGGGGCTGGGTCTTCGGGGCCTCATATTCATAGAGGGCGCGCGGACGTTGTCCCAGGGTTTTCATTTCCTGCGCGACCTCGGCATACGTCATGGAATGCCCGTTGACATGCACAATCCCATTTTCGAAGCGGATCCGCTCCGGGCGCACATCGTATTTTTCGGCCATCACCGCTGTGATCGCATCACGTAACGTCCTGGCAGCGTAACGGGAGGCATTGCCGGTGACATACGTCTGGCGTGAAGCGGTTGTGGGGCCGCCGTTAGGAGTCAGATCGGTATCCATGACAAGCACGCGCACCTGCTCGGGCGGGACTGCCATCTCCTCCGCAACGGTCAGGCGCATGACAGTGACAAGTCCCTGTCCCATTTCGGCGGAGGAGCTGCGCACTTCAAAAGTGCCGTTATCGTACAGCTCGACCTCTGCGCCAGACTTATCCGGCGCGCCGCCGCCCAGTCCCGTGTTCTTATACGCCGCAGCAAAGCCCCAGGCGCGGACCAGGTTGGGATTCTCGGGATCGACCAGCGGCTGGAAAGGATCCGAGTTGTGCTTTCGAATTTCTGCGTCGACGCGGTCGATGCATTCCATCAAGCCCACCGACTCGCGCAGTTCCTGGCCGGTGTTCGTAATACTGCCCACATGCAGAGCGTTCATACGCCGCAATTCGACCGGTTCTATGCCCAACCTCTCGGCAAGCATGTCCATCATCGACTCCACCGCGAACGCCGACTGGGTCACACCAAAGCCGCGGAACGCACCGGCTGGCGGATTGTTTGTATACATGGCATAACAGTCGGCGCGGACATGCTCGATATCATAGGGTCCTGCCGAATGAGTGGTGGCGCGCGTCATGACCTTTTCCCCGAGCGACGCGTAGGCGCCGGTATCGCCATAGAGCTCGGTCTCAGACGCCACGATACGGCCATCTTTCTTCGCGCCGATCTTGACCCGGATCTGGGTGGCATGCCGTTTGGGATGGACCAGCAAGCTTTCATGGCGATCGAATAACAACTTGACGGGCCGCCCGGTCGCATGCGCCAGCATCGCCACGTGGATCTGACCCATGATGTCTTCCTTGCCGCCAAAGCCGCCGCCCATCAGCTGCCCGACAACCCGCACACGTTCCTCGGACCAGCCCATGGCGCGCGCCACCTGTGTGCGGTCCTGATAGGGAATTTGCGAGCCGCAATAAATCTCCATGCGGCCATCCGGCAACGGCACACCGATGCTGCACTCGGGCTCGATGAAAGCGTGGTCGGTGGTCGGCGTGTGGAAGGTATGTTCGAGGATGACGTCGGCTCCGGCAAAGCCTTGCTCCATATCCCCTTTGCGAACCTTGATGTGCTTGAGCAGATTGCCTTTTTCGTGGATCTGTGGAACGCTTTCTTCACGCGCCTGTACAGGATTCGTGATGACCGGCTGAAGGTCGAATTCGACTTCGATCAGCGCCGCAGCCTGCTCGGCGATCTCCTGTGTTTCCGCGGCGACGATGGCGAGGGCGTCTCCCACGTACCGGACGCGTTCACCAACGCCCACCATGACGGGCCAGTCGTAAATAACCAGCCCATGATTGCGCTCGCCGGGAATATCTTCGGCCGTCAGGACTGCCACAACCCCTGGAAGCGCTTCGGCTTTCGAGATATCGAGCCTGGTCAAAAACGCGTGCGGGACCATGGCGCGGCGCACCTTGGCGTGGAGCATCCCCTCGAAGACCAGATCATCGGTGAAGATGGCGGTGCCGATCACCTTATCCACGCCATCATGCCGGGTGTGAGTGCGCCCAACCGATTTATGCGTATGGATGGAGTCAGGAATTGTCGGCTTCGCCACCGGTTCCCCGGTCCGCAGCGCCTGTGCCGCGGCAAGGATTGCGTTCTCAATTGTGGGATAACCGGCGCAGCGACAGAGGGTGTCCTTGAGGGCAAAGCGAACCTCATCCTTCGTTGGGTCCGGGTTGCGCTTGAGCATGGCGTAGGCTGTCAGGATCTGTCCGGGGATGCAGAACCCGCATTGGACTGCGCCGTGCTCCACGAAGGCTTCCTGCAGAGGATGCAATTTCATCTCTTCGTGGACCCGCTGCGCCAGGCCTTCGATAGTAACAATTGTTTTTCCGTCGGCGCGCTCAGCGGGATAAATGCAGGAAACAACCGGCTCGCCATCTATCAGGACGGTACATGCACCGCACTCAGCCTCCTCACAGCCGATTTTCGTGCCCGTCAGACGCAGGCGCTGGCGAAGGAGGGTTGAAAGGGTCTCGCCCGGAACAGGTTCGAGATGGTGCTGAACACCGTTAATTGTCAGAGAAATTTGATTGTTCATTCCTGGTTTCCTCTATCCTCGGTGGTCGAGTAGCTCTGAGTGCAACTCGAGGAGCACGTCGAGACCACCAATGCCAAGCACGTACGTCATTAAGAGGCTCTTCATCTCTTGTTGATCTCGATACAGCGAAAGAGCACCGCTTGCTCGACCAACGGAGCTTGCACCAAATACTACTGTGCTCGTTCCCAGGCGGTTCCGAGCACATCTCGAAACAACCCCGTCACGATATGGCGGCGATAGTCTGCGCTGGCGCGCCGGGCGCTGGAGCGGAAGCCCACCTGCCCAAGCAAAGCATCTAAAGCAACTGCAAAGGTTTCTTCGGTGAGCGGCTGCCCGATTAAGGCTGCTTCTGCCTGTGTCCCGCTCCACGGAGTCGGTCCGCCGGGACCCACCGCAATGCGGATCTGACTGATCACATCCCCCCGGCACTCGAGCCATATTGCCAGGTTGATAATAGGCAGCGCCACACCCTGCGGGCGCATGATCCGTTTGAAACAGGAGGCTTGATGGGCGCTGGAGAGTGGCAAGTAGAAGCCAACCAGCAACTCTTCACCGTGTTTGAGCGCCGATTTTCCGGGACCCAGGAACAGCTCTTTGAAAGGAATACGGCGTATGGTTGGTGAGCCTTCCCCAGCGGCTAGGGCGGAGCTCGCAACTTCTGCCTGGGCGTTGAGAGCGAGCAGGGCAATCGTCCCGTCGGCGGCGGGGAGAGCGTGGGCGACGTTGCCTCCCAGCGTGGCAACATTGCGGACTTGAGGACCGGCAATCAGGTTGCAGGCTTCGGCCAATGCCCGGGCGTGCGCCTGGACCAGGGGGCTGTGCACGATGCGGTTGACCGGCACAGCCGCGCCGATGAACAGCTCTGACCCGCGTTCTTCGAGGGCGTTCATCTCGACAATGGATGTCACATCCAGCAGGGTGTGAACTGGAGCATGCCGGCCTTGTTCCAGGTCGAGCAATAGGTCCGTGCCGCCCGCGATCGGGAGGACGGGACCGGACGCCTGTGCGAAGGCTTGTATCGCTTGTGATAGGTTGGTGGGACGAAGATATTCTTGCCAAAGGTTCATTGGTGGCACCTCTCTACGAACTAGGCGGCGGCACTTTTCGATGGGTGGCAACCCAACGCCGCGGACGCAACGTGCATCCAGCGACCACCGAACCGATGGAATGGTATTGTACTGCTTAAGTGGATAACTTCTGTAGTATTTTAAGTAACTCTCAGGCTATGACATTAGACGTGCGTTTCGTGTTCCAGATGGACACCCGCCATTAACAGGCCCAGCTTTTCTGGCGTGGCATGCTCGCGTGCCACAATATCCATGACTTGACCCTCGTAAATCACGGCGATCCGGTCCGAGAGCGCCAGGATCTCGTCAAGGTCTTCCGAGATCAGCATCACTGCGACGCCTTTTCTGCGCTGCTCGAGCAATTGCTCACGCACATATTCCGTCGCGCCGATGTCAAGTCCACGGGTGGGCTGGGCAGCGATGATCACGCGCGGGTTGCGCGCCAGCTCGCGGGCGAGCACCACTTTCTGGATGTTGCCGCCGGAAAGATTTTTTGCCAGCGTGTCATGAGATGGCGTCTTGACGCGGAATTTCTTGATCAACTCATCAGCATGGCTGGAGATATCGCGCAGGCTCAGGAAGCCCGACCGCGAGAACGGCTGCTTGTGGTGCTCGCGCAGCACCATGTTTTCCGCAATACTGAAATTCTTGATCATGCCATCCCGCATGCGCTCCTCCGGGATGTAGGAGAGCATACGGTCGGTGAGCTCGCCCGGATCGAACCCGGTCACATCCTCACCTTCAAGGGTCACGCGCCCGTGAGTGATGTTGCGGAGTCCTGTGATGGTTTCCGCCAGTTCGCGCTGCCCGTTGCCAGACACGCCGGCGATCCCCAGGATCTCGCCGGAACAAACCTCCAGGCTGACGTCTCGTAGCCCGGGCGTGCCGCGATCGCTGCCACAGGAGACACTCTCCAGTCGGAGACGGCATTCACCGGGTTCCACGGCGCCCCGATCCGGTGAAAACCCGACATCCCGCCCCACCATCCAGTTCGCCAGGGTCTGTTTATTAATCTCCGAGGTGGGTCGTGTACCGATCTTGCGCCCATCGCGCAGGACGGTCACACGGTTGCTGATCTCCACCACTTCGTGCAATTTATGAGAGATAAAGATCAGCCCGTGCCCATCCCGAACCATCTGGCGCATAATAACAAAAAGCTCATCCACTTCCTGGGGCGTGAGCACTGCTGTTGGCTCATCCAGAATGAGGAGCGCGGCGCCGCGGTAGAGCGCCTTGATGATTTCGACGCGTTGCTGCTGGCCCACCGAGAGCTGCCAGATATAGGCATCCGAATCGATTTTCAAGCCGTATATCTTTGCCAGCTCGTGGATCCGCTTCGTGACGCGGTCGAGGTCTGTGAGAGGACCGCGCGAGGACGGCAACCCCAGGGCTACATTTTCTGCAACGGTCAGGGTCTGTACCAGCATGAAATGCTGGTGGATCATACCAATTCCCCGGTTGATGGCATCGGTTGGTGAGGCAATGGTGACCGGTTTGCCGTTCAGGTAGATCTCCCCTTCGTCCGGGTGGTACATGCCATACAGGATCTTCATCAGCGTGCTTTTGCCCGCTCCATTTTCGCCGAGCAAAGCATGCACCTCGCCGGATTTGACATCGAAGTCGACGCGATCGTTGGCGAGCACGCCCGGGAATCCCTTGCAGATGCCACGCATTTCAAGAGTGTCGATTCGTGCCTGACCGGAGGGGAGTATAGTTGAGTCCGTCATCGCGCTTTCCTGATTGTAAGAGTACGTAAGCCTTGCGAAGGCCCCCGCAGGGAGGCAGCCTTCGCAAGGCTTTAAGTGAGGAGCAATCTATGGCAAGTCGATCGTGATGCTGCCGTCGATGATTCCCTGAATGGTTTCACCAGCCAGCGCTTCGGCTTGTTCTGCCACACTGCTATCGGGGTTGAATTCGATCACTTCCCCACCATTGGCGAGAGTCGCCTCGAAGGACTGCCCGCCCAGGGTGCCACTCTTGATCAGTGAGATCATCTCATTGAGGATACCTTCCCAGTGGTACACCTGGCTGGCGACAACAATGGAAGGAGCCAGCGACGTCTGGTTGGACTGTGTGCCGAACCAGAGCACATCGCTCTCTTCGGCTTTCCCGATCGCACCCACCACCATCTGGGCAGTTCCCGTCAGAACGTCTGCGCCCGCTGAGATATGGGTGGTCGCAGCCTCAGAAGCCAGCGCCACATCCGAGAACGAGCCGATGTAGTTAACGTTTACCTGCGCA
The DNA here is from genome assembly GCA_035463495.1 of Anaerolineales bacterium. Lineage (GTDB taxonomy): Bacteria > Chloroflexota > Anaerolineae > Anaerolineales > Villigracilaceae > Defluviilinea. The sequence goes on from DATHTH010000101.1 coordinate 28,255, forward strand.
TCGGGCTTGACCGAAAGAACGCCAGCCCGGAAACCATCCACGTACAATTTTGCATCGCCGGTTTCAATGGGACCCACGACACCAATTACGTCGCTCTGGCTAAGGGTAGCGGCCATGACGCCGTTGACAAAGCCGCCCTGCTCAGAGCGGGCTTCATACGCAAATACATTTGGCAGACCAAAGGTGTCCACCGTAGTGCCCCAGGCAAAGCTCGTCTCGGGAAAGTCCGGCGCGATCTCTTGCAGAGAGGAACCATACTGCGAGCCATGACCGATCACCAGGTCAAAGCCCTGAGAGGCATAATCACGGATGGCTGCTGCGGCATCGTCGACTACGAACATATTCTCCGAATAGACAAACTCGAAGTTTTCGACGCCCATCTCGCCCTGGACACGAGTCAGGGCATCGTACATGCTCTGGCTAAATGCGAGATCATTGATGGCGCTCGGCATAACCACAGCCACGCGGAACGGTTCACCGGAGGTGGCGGGGTCGCCCGTCGGCTCGGCGGGCGGCTGGGTGGCAGCCGGTGCTCCACAAGCGCTCAAGACGAGCGCAAAGGCGAGCATCAGGGTCAAAAACCATGCGAACTTTTTCATTTTCTTCTCCTTGAGGATAGATCGTTCAATTCACGAGTAGACTTTGACGTTGAGATGGGCGTACAGGCTGAGCTGGCACCTCCTGTTCAAAATCAAGCTTCCCGTTCAAAGGGTTTTGTCAGAGCGGATGGAGCGCGGACTCTTGAAACGGTCGCGACCAACACAAGAATTGTCAAAACATAGGGCATCATCACCGCAATATCCGAAGGCACAGGAACTCCCAGTACCTGGATCCAGAGCTGCAGCGAATTGATCATGCTGAACAACAATGCACCCGCGAGCACACCCACCGGCCGCCATGCGCCGAAGTACACCAGGGCAACCGCGATAAACCCGAGCCCGCTCGTCATGTTCTGCTGAAACACATTCAGCAGCGCGATCGAGAGAGAGGCGCCGGCAATGCCCGAGAGCGTCCCACCCAGGATAATCGTAAAGTAGCGGATGCGCGCTACGCTTACACCAAGCGAATCGGCTGCATCCGGGTTTTCGCCCACCGAGCGGATCTTCAGCCCGAGGGTAGTCTTGTTCAAGACGAACCAGGCGATCGGTACGAGGAGATACGCGCCGTAGACCAGCAAATTCTGACTGAAGAAAATCTCTCCGACCCCTGGGATACCGCTCAGGACAGGAACGTTAATTCGAGGAAAGCCCCTGACAGTTTCCACCGTCCCCAGCAATTTTTGAAAAAGCAGGTCACTCATCCCCAGACCGAACAGGAAGAAGCCAATCCCGCTGATGCCCTGCTCGGCCTTCAGGTTGACGGTCACGTATGCCATGGCGAGGCCCATCAAGGCGCCCACCAGCATGGCGGTCAGGACGCCCAGCCAGAGGTTTCCGGTGGTAAACGCCACATAGAACGCCGCGAATGCGCCCAGAAGCATCTGGCCCTCCACGCCGAGGTTGAGGACACCGCTGCGCTGCCCGAACGTCTCGCCGATGGCAGCATACAAATAAGGGGTTGCCAGTCGAATCCCGGACGCCAGAATGCCAATCAGGACTGTGACGGAAAACAGATCAGAGATCATGTGGCTGTCTCCACCTGAGGAATTTTCTCTTTATCGGTCGGAGGCGGTGATTCCTCGTCCTGACTCACGGCTGCCAGCCTGCGTCGCTGCCGTCTGCGCCTCCAGATCTCACTGCTGACCACGAAGACCACCACGAGCCCGTTGAGCGCCGTCACGAATGCCGAAGGGACCTGCACGACTCGTTGCATACTGTTGGCGCCAACCAGGAGAGAGCCAAAGAGGACGGAGGCCGGGATAGACCAGATCGGATGCAGCTGTCCAAACAATGCTGCCACAATCCCGTTGAACCCGGCGCTCCCCGTAAAGCCGGATGCAGAGCCATCTGTGATCATGCGGTAATTCACGCCATAGACCTGGATCGCGCCTGCCAGGCCGGCAAACGCACCGCTGAGCAGGAGCGCAACGACGACGTAACGCGGCACCTTGATCCCGGCATAGCGCGAAGCATGCGGGTTCTGTCCCACCGCGCGGATGCGATATCCCAGCGTTGTTCTCCACAAGAGGATATAGACCAGGATCGCCAGGGCAACGGCAATCAAAGCGCCAAGGTGCAGACGTGTCGGCACGAGCCGCGGCAATTGAAAGATTTCCAGCAGCCGGGCCGTCTGGGGGATCTTGGAGTCTAACTGAGCCTGCGAGGGGTCGATCATGGGTCCACGCAGCAGGAAGTTCATCAGCTGGACCGCGATGGCATTCATCATGACCGTGCTTAGGATTTCATTGACTCGAAAATAGGCTTTTAGAAAACCTGGAATTCCACCCCATACGGCGCCCCCTAAAAATCCTGCCAGCATCGCACCGATGATCACCAGCCAGCCGGGTAACGTGGTAAAGGTCAGACCTACCCATGTGGCGAGGAGTGCGCCCATGATCATCTGGCCTTCCCCACCGATGTTGATCACATCTCCGCGAAACGAGATACAAATCCCCAGCGCCACTAATAGCAAAGGTGTAGCTTTGACCAGTGTTTCCGCAAAGGCGTTTGAACTGCCGAATGCTCCGACCCAGAGAGCCTTGTAGGCTTCCACGGGGTTGACATTGAGAAAGAGCAGCATCACCGCGCCCACAAGCAATGCCGCCAGAGTGGCAAAGACAGGCATGAGCGCATCAACGAGACGAGAGACCCAATCGCTTTGAAACAATTTTTTCATGGAAAGCCCGGTCACTCCTGTTCTCATGAGTATACTGGAAGCCTGGCGTGTTTGTCAGACATTTTGTAACAGAAATAATATGATAATTGTCCAAAACCCCCACACTTTTCGGGAATCGAGCCCATCCATCGGGACACTAATCTGTCTCGAATGGTACACCCAGGGCGGCCGGGGGCGAAGCACGCATCGCCCGGATCGACTTCGCAAAGAAGCGCCGCGTGGGCTCAGGCAGAGCTGCCAGGGTACGTTCGACCCACTCTGCGTTGCCAATGTTGACCAGCAGCAGTGTGAGGATCATCAGAGGGAACGGCGCCACTTGCAAAACCTGTGACGGTATGTTCGGGAGGCTCGGCTGCAGCACCAGTCCTAACCACTGCAAAAAGGAGAACAGGTAAGCGCCGAATGCAGCGCGCAGCGGATTCCATCCGCCAAAGATGGTGATCGCGAGCGCGATCCATCCAAGACCATCCAGGCCGGAGATGGTCCCCTTCCAGCCAGCTTTGACACTCAGTGAGTATGCGGGTCCTGCCAGCCCGATGATTGCGCCACCAAGCACCGTATACACATAGCGCATTACGTTCACGTTCGCACCCCTCACAAATGCGGCAGCAGGACGCTCGCCGATCCCCTGCAGCATTAATCCCGGGCGGGTACGGAAGATCCATACCCACGACACAAAGACCAGAATGAAGCTGAGATAAGTCATCAGATCGTGTCGGAAGAACAACGTGCCAATCACCGGAATTTCACTGAGGACCGGTACGGACCATGCGGGCAGTCGCGGACCAACCAGTCCCATGAATGGGTTGCCCAGGAAATAAGCAAGATCACGGCATACCAGCGCGAGCACAAATCCGACCGCGACCTGAGATTGTTTCAACGTGATGGAGGAGAATGCGACCACCAGTGCAACCAAAGCTCCGATAAGCATCCCGGTCAAGAAGCCCAAGATCAGGCTCTCGGTGCGCACTGCCACAGCAAACCCTCCCATGGCAGAAAGTAAAATCGTGCCGTTCATCGAGAGATTGATGACACCTGCGCGTTCCGAGAGGGTCTCCCCCATCACCGCGAAGACAATGGGCGCCGCGGCTGCGAGAACACTTGCCAATCCAATCAGTGTATTTGTATCCATGACTGCCTCACGAGCGCCGGGATAACTGCTGTCGGATACCCTCCATGATCAACACGAAGAGCACTAACATTCCCTGCAAAACGCCTGAAAGAGAAGAATCGAGCTGGAGCACGATGGGTAACTGAATACTGCCAATATTCAAGGCAGCGAAGAACAGGGCAACCGGCGCCGCCCAGATAGCCTGATAGTTAATCAGCATGGCTACCAGCAGCCCCAGATATCCATACCCGCTGGAGATAGCCGGGATCAATCGATAATAGACCCCTGTCACCTGGATAGCCCCTGCGATCCCTGCTAACGCTCCACAGATCAGGAAGGACAGCATCATATGCTGCCAGGTGGGAATACCCAGCATATACGCGGCGCGGAAATTTCTGCCAACTGCCTTCAGGCGAAGACCGAAATAGGTTCCCTGCAATAAGAAGTAAATCACAACAATGGCAGCAATGGCAATGACCAGCGCCCATGGACTGAGCCGCAAGCCCGGGAATAAAACCAGACGCAGCGCTTCATCAAAGGGTTCTGTGCCGCTCATCGATGCAACGCCAGGGCGTTTCCATGGGCCGAAGATCAAGTAGATCGTCAATGCCGTAGCGACAAAGTTCAAGCCCAGCCCGCCGAAGATTTCATTCACACCGCCAAACGTCTTGAGCGCGCCTGCCAGTGCAGCCCACAGTGCGCCGCCAATCATGCCCCCTGTGATCGCCAGGAAAATAATCAACGATGGAGGCAGACCGGTGTCTTGCAGCTGGCGCAGCACCCAGGTTGTACCGATGGCGCCCAGCATGATCTGACCTTCGACGCCGATGTTCCACAGGCCTGTGGCAAAGGTAACAAGCAAGCCGGCGCTGACCAGCAACAGCGGTACCCAGGAAACCAGCACATCTGAGAATTTCTTGAAAGAGCCAAAAGCACCCGTGAGAATGTTCTGATAAGCCTCCAGGGGCGGAGCTCCAACCGCCAGCAGAATCAGGGTTGTAAACAACAATGCCAGGAATAGGGCAACCACCTGAAAGCCAATGCCCGCCCAACGGCTATTGTTCGTGAGAATCGTTCTCATGATGCCCATCCTTTGCCGCCGATCAACTCACCCAGCTGCTCTACGCTGGTCGTGGAGGCATCCAGAGGTTCTGACACCCTGCCACTGAAGAACACGATGACCCGGTCACTGTACTGCAAGATTTCTTCCAGATCGGAGGAGATAAATACGATCGCCGAGCCCTTTCGGCAGCGTTCCTTTAATTTTCCCCAGATATAGATCACCGACTCAATATCCAGCCCGCGGGTAGGATGCTCGACCAGGATCAACGACAAAGGATCACGGAGCAGGGAAAGCAGCGCTCGTTGCTGGTTGCCGCCGGAAAGCGATTCCACTGTGCTCTGGGGTTTGCCTTTGATATTAAAGGACTTGATATTTTGCTGGGCTATCCTCACACCGCGTTCGCGATTGATGAAAAGCCCCTGTGATTTTTCAGCCAGAACGTAATGGTCGGTCAGAGAGAGACCGGGCACTAAGCCTTCCTCCAGACGGGCTGCCGGCAAGAATTCAACGCCATTTCTTTTATATGCATGGTATGACTTTCCCGTAAGATCGCGGCCTCGCAGCTCTACTTTACCCCCCACCGGGCGGACAATTCCGGCACAGGCACGCAACAAGGCGCCCTGGCCGCTGCCTTCCATACCCGCCAACCCGATCACCTCTCCCCCATTGATTTCAAGGTTTACATTTTGGATTTTCAAACGGGCATCTTCAATCGAAACATTACTGAGCTTCAATACACATCCATGGCGCTCGGGAGCCTGACGTTCACCCAGCGAGATTTCCTTACCGAACATCGTCTCGACCAGTTTTTTATGGTCGAACGGTTTCTCCAGTTCACAGACAAGTTTTCCCTGCCGAAGCACTGCGGCCCGGTCGCAGAGATGATCTACATCTTCGAGTTTGTGCGAGACGAAAATCGTGGTGATGGCCTGTTCGGGAAATGTCTTTAGAGTCTGGAACAGCTTCATTTTCTGAGCAGCGCTGATCCCTGTGGTCGGCTCGTCAAGGATAAAGACCCGCGCGCCCAGGAATAAAAGACGCATGATCTCCAGTTGCTGGCGTTCGCCCACAGTCAGCGAATCGACATAGCTCTCCGGGTCGAGAGAAAACCCGAACTCTCGCTTAAGCAGGTTGAAGTCCTGAGCAGCATGTTTTCGGTTTGGGAAGAGCCCGCCCGGCAGACCAAGCATGAAGTTATCCAGCAGACGCATCGGTGGAAAATCCAGTGGATCCTGATGCAGCATCCCAATCCCATGCCGGATTGCCTCCGCCGGCGATGAGATCGTGACAGGCTTGCCATCCAGCAGGATCTCGCCCTCGTCGGCATGCATAAACCCGGAAAGGATTTTCATCAACGTGCTTTTTCCTGCCCCGTTTTCACCCAGAATCCCCTGTATCGTCCCGGAGGGGATGGTGAGGGTGATGTTGTCGTTGGCGTGATTGTTGCCAAAATATTTGTGGATGCCGCGCAGCTCAACTTTCATGGATGTGTACCTCTATGTGAAGAACCTGTGTCGCTCAGTGACTCCAATTGTAAGAAAAGCGGGGGAAGGCAACTGCCCTCCCCCGCGCGTAAAACGGGTTTATTCAGGAACGCTCTGGCCTTCCATGCCTTCCAAAAGCTGCGGCAGGTACCAGATCTGCTGATCGGTGGCGACTTCGCCTTCGGCGAGATACTGCGTGCCATCCTGCAGGTTGATGGGACCGGTCCAGAGGTTGAGCCCGCCAGCCAGTTCAGCGATAAACTCATCTAGCTGTGCGGCAGCTTCCTCGCTCAGCGCATCGCCCTTGACGAAGCCCACCGTGCTGGTATCCGGGTTATTGATATCTGACCAATCCGGAGCAAGCCACTCCCACGTAGACTGGAAGTTGCCTTCCTGCGCGGAGCCAATAATATCCACGTACGCGGGTCCCCAGTTGAAGTACGGGACACCCAGACACACCTCTGCGCCTTCTTCGCAGGAGCCGATGAAGTCGTACGGAATCGCCCAGACTTGCTTGCCCGCGTCCGAAGCCTTCTTCGCTTCGGTCAGGCCTTCGGTCGTATCAATACCGGAGATGATCACATCGTAATCCGTGTTGATGAAGTCGTTGGCGACCTGCGTGGGATCTGAGGTGAAGCCCGGGATATTGAACCAGAAGCCGATCCAGGTGACCTTGAACTCCAGGTCTGCAGGATCGTTACCTGCATACTTTTCCCAACAGTACCTTGCGCCGAGATAGGCGGAGGCAGCCAGGCGACGAGTCTCGTCGTTGATCAGGGGTCCGAGGTAACCGATCTTGCCCGTCTGTGTGCTCAGGGCCGCGGCGCAGCCTCCGATCATCTTGCCGTATTCCATGCGGCCGAAGACATTTGCCAGATTGGAAATCTCTTCGTAAATCTTCCCTTCCTGCCATACCTGGTCACCGGAAGCCATGATCACCTTGATCTCCGGGTTGGCTTTGGCGAAGGCTGTGGAGGCATCTTTCATATCATCCGAGTTGAAGATAACCAGCTGGGCGCCTTGCGACACCAGTTCTTCTGCGAGCTGGTCAGGCGTGGTCCCCTGGCGGTCGGCAGGATTCACCTTATCGAGATAAATCATCTTCGCGCCCAGTTTCTCTGCTGCATAGAGGCCGCCCTCATAGTGAGCCTGACTGTAACCGCGATCATTATAAGGACCTACCAGGAGCATCCCGAACACAAATTCCTCTCCGGCTTGCGTGGCGGGCGGTTCTGTAGCGGGCGCCTGGGTTGCCGCCGGAGCGCCACATGCAGAAAGCACCAGCATGAATACAATCGTCAAAAACAGTAACTTACGCATCGTCTTCTTCTCCTTGAAAAGTGAGGGTTATATTGAACCGACAACGGACCGGGCGTTACGTATTGTCTCGGCGCCTCCTTTCATCGCTAGGCTATCTTGTCTACACAATTATACATTCGGAAATGCATTTACACCGATATTGTAGGGCAGATTTTCATACAACAACAGGTACGTTTCTCACGATGTGCATGCGAGCAAATTCCGGACTTCTGCCAGGGCGGCGGTTTTCTCCGAGCCGTCGGGGGTCTCCAGAGCGATCCGTTCCCACAGACGGCACAGCAACGGGCCGACATATTCTCTCGATACCCGGTAGGAGTCGCGAGAGAGCTGTAGAGCCCGGTCCCAGTCTCCCGTATGGGCAAAGCCTTCAATAAACACGAAGCGCTCAACAGGATTATTGGGATGGTCGTCGAGCTCAAAAGCTGTATCGCCTAATGTCACAACCTGGCGCCAATCCTTCTGCTGGCGCGCCAGGTCAGCCTTTTGAAAGTAATAACACCAGCTATGCTCCGGCTCAGGGCCATAAATGCTAGGCAGTTGAACAATAGCTTGTGGCAGGATCATATCCCGATTGGATAAAGCTGATGCTTCACGCATGAAACTTTCCGCGAGGAGAAAACGATTGCCAGCGTCGATCTCCGGCTCGAGCAGGCGCAGACAGGCAGGCGGATCATAATAGAACACAACAGCCTGAGAGGTATTTCCATTGAACTGTCCGGCAATATAATCATACTGGATGGGAAGATCCGGTTGTAATGCCGGCAGTGAGGAACTCAGGCGATTGGTTGGATAGAACAAAACGTAATCGATCCGGTCAGCATTCTGGTCTGGCGCATAGATCCAGTTCAACGGCGCGCTCAGAGAATTATCGGCGTAAAAGGATAACTCCTCGTTCATGAGCACGAGTGTACCGGGCTGCAAACCGGGTGCGCGCCAGCTCATTTGCCAGAAGAGATCCTTCTGCGCCTGCCAGTCCCGTAGATAATCGGTGGACCAGAGGAACTGACGTCCCGCAGCAAGCCCGACCAGCACTGCCAGGATGAGTGCGCGCAGGCGCGTGGATGGAATCAGCGCAAGCAGACCACCCACGATCAGGCTTAGCCCGAGCATAAACGGCAGTGTAAAGCGGCTGGCAGGATGGGCGAGTGAAATCGAAAGACCGGTCAGCCAGAACGGCGCGCCTGCAAATGGAAGCAGGAAGAAGCCGAGTCCAATCGCGTACCACATATCTTTGCGGCTCGCCGCCATGGCGCCTTCTCTGGAAAGAGAATACATTGCGAGGCCAAAAACAATCAATGCAATCACGGTGTAGACAGCGACCGTGCGCAAACCGTACATCGACAAGTCCATAGCAGTGAAGACCTGTCCCCACGCCGCGATAGTTACGGTCCACAGGCTGGTGAAAAGATTTTGAATGAGGGAAAACAACGGCCCGCCTGTCGCGCTTGCTGCTTCAGATGCCAAGCCAATTTCATAGACCTGATTGTTGAAGATGAACAGCCGCGAGAAAACAGCAAGCGCGAATACCACCAGGTAGGACGTCCACTGTTTGAGTGCAGGTCCGATGCGGTCGCGTGGGTTTGGATATTCATCACGCAGCGCGGTCCAGATAAATCCCACGCGGGCAAACTCCAGCGGGAAGAAATATTCCATCATCCAGAGATTGAGCGCGGAGAAGATCAGCGCCGGGATCGTCCTCCGGCGCAACATGAGGAAGATGGAAAGAAGAAAGAAGAAAAGAACGATGAAGAAATGGCTGTACAGGTACGATCCCCACTGCTGGTTGAAACCTGGATACAACAAAAAAAGAAGTGCAATCCCGAGGGCAAAGACCGGCTTATCTTTCCAGAGCTCACACACAATAGCCCAGACCACCACCGCACCCAGCCAGCGCCAGAGCAGTGCAAACATCTGCCAGTACGCCGGTACCTGAGGCAGCAAGCGGGTCGTGATTTGATACAGCAGCCCCCAGACCGGCCGGTTCGTAGAGAAGTAGCGCGTCATCGCCTCGGGACCCAGCTCATAGCGGATCCAGGACATGGGCAGGTCATCCCAGTAAAAACCCAGCCACGGGATGAGCAAGCCATAGGCGACAAAGGAAGTAATCAGTAATACCAGAACGGGATGAAGTTTCATTTGAAAAGCAGGGACACAGCCGCGCGTTGATTGCTCTACGTTCAGCGCAAGAGCTGCGCCCCTGCACAATTATGGAACGATCCAGGTTCCTGTCTCACCTCTCAAGGCTCGACCAATATTCTCCGGATTCGTGATCAACGCCTGCTTGCCGCCGTTTTCTAGGAACCAGACAATTGCCTGGATCTTTGGCGCCATCGAACCCTTGGCGAAATGTATCCCCTCTGCCAGATATTGCTTTGCTTCCGCCAGAGTCATCGTATCGAGCCACTGCTGATCGGGCTTGCCAAAGTTGATCGCAACCTTTTCGACCGCGGTGGCAATCAGGAACAGCTCGGCGCCGATTTCTTGCGCGAGCAGCGACGAGGCAAAATCCTTGTCGATCACGGCAGCTGTCCCTTCGTATTCACCGTTACCCCGGTCAACGACCGGGATCCCACCGCCGCCCACGGTAATGACCGTCACGCCGGCCCCGAGCAGCAGCTTGACCGCTTCCAGCTCGAGGATCTTCTTCGGCAATGGGGAGGGCACAACCCGCCGCCAGCCACGGCCGGCATCTTCCACCACCGTCCAGTTCATTTCCCTTTCGCGTCTCTTGGCTTCTTCCTCACTCATAAAGGAACCGATCGGCTTGGAGGGTTTCTGAAAAGCCGGGTCATTCCGGTCCACAAGCATTTGCGTGACGACGGTGGCTGCACCTTTCTGGACGCCACGCTTATGATATTCGTTCTGCAGCGCCTGCTGGAACTCATATCCGATCGCGCCCTGTGAATCAGCGCCGCACACGTCCAGCGGGACTTCGTGCATCCCTTCAACTTTTGCTGCGATCTCTGAGCGGCGCAGGATGAAACCGACCTGGGGCCCGTTGCCGTGACCGATCGCCAGGTCCCAGCCGGCTTCGATCATGTCTGCAATATGATGCGCGGTCTCACGAAGGGCAACCACCTGATCTTCCACTGTGACGCGTTTGTCGTCTCTGATCAGGGAGTTGCCGCCGACAGCAATGACAGCGAGTTTTGTCATGTATGAGTCTCCTGATTCATATCATTGCGAGGGCGGTGGCCATCCGAAGCAATCTCGCGTGCAGCAATTCGAACTTGCTTGGTCCCCTCGCCGTTGAGACTCGGGGCTCGCCTTGACATATTACGCCATCGTCAAAGCCATGACCGCTTTCTGCGCGTGCAGGCGGTTTTCCGCTTCATCAAAGACCACGGAGTTCGGGCCGTCCAGGACGGCGCTGGTCACTTCGATGTCGCGGTCGGCGGGCAGCGGGTGCATGTAAATGGCATCCTTCCTTGCCACGCCGAGCCTGGCGTCATCCATGATCCAATCCTTGTAGGAATCCTGGAGACGCTTGCCTTCTGCCTTATCGGTCGTAGTCAACAAAGGACCCCAGGACTTGGCATAGATCACATCGGCATCCTTGCAGGCCTCGGTCATGCCATCCTTACTGTCCATGATCTCAAAGCCGGTACCGTGAATGCGCGCCTGCTCCCTTGCCTGTTCGACGATATCGGGCATGAGGGGAAATTCCGGCGGGTACGCCAATGTTACGTCCATGCCAAAACGCGGCATTTGCAAGATCAGCGATTGCGGCACGGAGATGGGCTTGAGGTAGGAGGCCGCATATGCCCATGAAACGACGATCTTCTTCCTGCGCAGGTCACGGCCCTTCTTTTCCATGATGGTCATCAAGTCCGCCAGGCACTGGAAGGGATGATATACATCGCACTGCATGTTCAAGACCGGCGCGCGGCTGTATTTGGCGACATCGTTCAAGTATTTATTCCCGTCGCCGAAGTCACAATGACGGATGGCAATCCCATCGAAGTAGCGGCCAAAAATCTCTCCGATCTCCACAGGTGTATCGCCGTGTGAGATCTGAGTCGTATTGGAGTCGATAAAGGCGCCGTGCCCGCCCAGCTGAGCAATGCCCGCTTCGAACGAGCCACGCGTCCGCGTAGATGAGAAGAAGAACAACATCGCCAGCACCTTGTCACGCAGGTAGGCATGCGGTTCGCCCAGGGCGCGCTTGCGCTTGAGATCCCAGGCTACGTCCAGAATCGTTTCGACTTCCTCCTTTGTGAAGTCCAGGTCGCCGATGAAATCCCGGCCACGAAAATTGGTTTGCATTCGTTTAGTCTCCTTGTCTTTTGTCTGTTACTTAATTAAGTTTGAACCCGCAGGACTTCTCCACTCACAAATTTTCCATCCCGCCAGAACAACCGCGCGCCTTCGCAGTAGTGAACGGGCCCGCCCCAGGACTCGAAATCGGTGCCGGGCAAGCATGCCACCACGCCCAGCTCAAGGACACCGCCATGGTTGATCACGAAGGCGGCACTGCCATCGCTGAGAGACTGTGCCAGGCGAGCGTAATATTCCGCAAGTTGGTTGGCGTACCACCCCGCTGCTTTGTCACGTTTAACCGCGCGGGCATAGACCGAAAAAGGTTGCGGCCACGGGACCTCACTTTCGACAGCCTCGCCATAAGAGCTCATCAGCTCTAGCTGCTCGTTCACGGCGAACCCCATGGCAATGGCTGTCTCGAAGGCGCGCGGCAGCATCGAGGTCACCACACGCTCGAACGGGCCGAGCTCCTGCCCGATCCGGCGCGCGAGGGTGACGCCCTCCTGAGAGAGATGCGCCCCGCCAGGAGAGCGGATGGAGTGACGGCGGACCTCAATCGTTTTCACTTGATCAGGCTGGGCAAAAGCGCATAGAACTCGGTTGCCTTGACCATATCGTCCAGCGAGACGCTGTCGTTCACAGTATGCGCGGTCTCCTCGTCCCCGGGCCCGAAGCCGATCGAGGGGATTCCGGCTTTGCCTGCCCAGTAAATACCATTCGTGGAGAAATTCCACTTCCCAACAGGGGCCTCCGGCAAACCGATTTCCCGGCGCGCCTGCTGTCCGGCCCGCACGAGCGCGTGATCTTCCTCGAGCGCCCAGGCCGGGAAGTATTTGTCCACGGGGAAGACAAATCCGGTGTAGGACGGCTCCTCATAGAAGAGCTCCTCCACCTTGACCGTATCGCGGAATTCGTCGGGGATGAGTGCATCCACCTGCGCCTTGACCTGCTCCTTCGTTTCGCCAAACGTCATACGGCGGTCGATGTAGATAACGGCTTCATCCGGCACGGCATTGAGGGAAGGCGTCTTCACATGCATGTCGCTAACCGTGATCTTGCCATGACCCAGGAATGGGTGATCGCCCAGCTGCGGCTCGAGATCGCGGATGCCGGCAATCACCGGCAACAGCTTATAGATGGCATTGTCGCCGAGATGGTTGGAGGCGGCATGCGCCGACTTGCCCTTGGCGGTCACCTTCATCTCCAGCCGGCCCTTATGCCCGCGATAGACCTGCATCCGGGTTGGCTCGCCGATCACGACAAAGTCCGGCTTGACGTTGGGATCCACTTCCACGAATGTGTTGGGCGCGATCCCATCGCACCACTCTTCCATATTGCCGAAGTAATAGGCTGTCCAACCGTCAAGCAGCCCCAGCTCTTTCGCAAACGCCAGGCCATAGATCATGCCCGGTGTGGAGCCCTTCTCATCACAGGCACCTCGTGCGTAGAAAACTCCATTCTCCACCTTGCCGAGAAACGGATCCCATTCCCAGGAAGATGGGTCTCCAATCCCGACTGTGTCAATGTGCGAATCATAAACAATGACACGAGGGCCGCTCCCGATGCGCCCAAGGATATTCCCCATCTTGTCAAAGCGGACTTCTTCGAAGCCCAGCCTTTGCATCTCGGCTGCAATGCGTTCCCCGACGTCCTTCAACTGCGAATCCATGGAAGGGATAGCACAGATGTCGCGCATAAATTGAATGATGTTCTCACGATGCTGCTCGACTTTCTGTTTGATTTCTTGAACCATCACATTCACCTCGCTACGAAATATAAATAGTGAGTCACGGAGACTCAGGAACTGTTTTTATGACCGAATCCATCCAGAGAATAAATCTCGTGAGGCTGTCTTTTCAGGTCTCAACCCGTGGCTAAATGTTACCTACCTGCCGGTTGACATGGAAATTGAAATAGCCGGGGATGAAATAACTGGTCGAGTAGTCGATAATTCTTCCATCGGCGGTGTAGAGCTGGGAGATGAAGCGCAGCAGCACATCCCCACGCTGGATCTCGAGGGCTTTCGCTACCTCTGCCGTTGCATTCGTGGCGCTGATGGCGGCGCGTGAGATGCGCAGGTGATCGCCGCGTTCGATCAGGAAGTCCAGCACCGAGCCATTGAACCCCTGCGGGACATCTATGATGCGCAGGACCGTCTCCGGCAGGACGTCGATCAGGTACGCAACCGGACGCGTATCGGCGCGCATGACGCGGCGAACGCGCGTCAGGCAGGACCGGATCTCAACACCCAGGCCGGCGGCCTGGTCCTCATTTGCATCTACCTGCTCGATCGTCAGGTCACTCACCGTGATCTCCAGGTTACGGCGGCGTGCCATCGTCTCCAGGCTCTCGAGGATCTCAAGCCCCGCATCCATGACAGGCACCTTGCCGACGACAAAGGTGCCCGCGCCCTGACGGCGGCGGATGAGACCCTGCGTCTCGAAGGTCCGCATCGCTTCCCGCAGCGTAGCCCGCGAAACGCCCAGCTGCTTTGCCAGCTCGGGCTCGGAGACGAGGCGGGAACCGGGGGGCGTGCGCTCGATCAGCGCCGCCAGATCGGACTGCAATCGTTGAAACGGAAAATTAGCCATTATCCCTCCATACCTTCCAGTACAGGAACAAAATTGAATTTGGTCACATCCACGAGGCCCTTGTCCGAAATGCGCAGCTCGGGGATGACCACCAGTGCGAGCAGCGACAACTGCATATTTGGATTGTTGAGCGTGCACCCACAGGCTCGAAAACCTTCTAAGATTGCTCCCGCTTTCTCCGCCACAACATCCGCTCTTTCACTTGACATCAGGCCGCCGATCTTCAGTTCGACCAGCCCAATGACTTTACTATCCTTCACCACCACCTGTCCTCCACCCTTCCTGGCGAGAGTATTTGCTGCCAGCGCCATGGATTGCTCATCCGTACCGACGACGATCATGTGATGGCTGTCGTGTGCCACCGTAGAAGCGACCGCGCATTTGCTATTGAAACCGAACCCGCTGACGAGGCCAAGCGTGATCCCACCGGTGCCCTTGTGGCGCTCGACCAGCGCGATCTTCGCGATATCGCGTTCCATATCCGCTTGGATCTCACCATCGACAGATTGAAGGTCGACAGTCAGATGTTTGGTGGGAGCCTGATTCTCTATGATGCCGATCACATTTGCCTTAACCTTTGACTTTAAACCTTCAACCTTCAACTCAAAATCGTCCGCCTTCAAGCGCCGCTTCAGCTTCACCGATTTCGTCGCCCAGGAAGGATATTTGAACTTCGGCAGGCTCACGTTCCACTTCCCCTCTTCGGCAATTACCACGCCTTTGGCAATCACCATATCTGCTCTAAAGTTATTTAAGTCTTTCACCAGCACCACATCCGCCCAGCGACCCGGGGCTATCATCCCCATTTCCTTGCTCACGCCAAAGTGCTCGGCCGTGTTGATCGTCATCATCTGGATGGCAGTGACGGGGTCCAGTCCCTGCTGAATGGCATGCCGCAGGACGCGGTCCATATGACCGTCCTCGGCGATCGTCTGCGCGTGCGAGTCATCGGTCACCAGGATGAAGCGGCGCGAGTCCATGCCGAGCTGGGTGATCGCGCCGACCTGGGAAGCCACATCGTGCCAGGAAGACCCGTAGCGCAGCATAACTTTCATTCCCTGCCGGACGCGTTCGACGGCATCCTCGAGCATTGTCCCTTCGTGATCGTCCTCTGCGCCGCCCGCGACATACCCATGGAACGGAAGCCCCAGGTCGGGTGAGGCGTAATGACCGCCGACGGTCTTGCGGCTGGCCTGCGTAATGGACATCTCCTCGAGCATCGCCCCGTCACCCATGAACACACCGGGGAAGTTCATCATCTCGCCCAGTCCGATGATACCCTCCCACTTCATCGCCTGTGCCACTTCCTTGGGACCGATACGCGCCCCGGGCGTCTCGAGCCCCGGCGCGGAAGGCACACAGGACGGCATCTGCACCCAGACGTGGATCGGCTGCTTTTTCGCTTCGTCGAGCATGAGCTTCACGCCTTTGAGTCCGAACACATTGGCGATCTCGTGCGGATCGATGAACATGCCGGTGGTGCCGCGCACCCCGACCGCGCGCACAAACTCGGTCACCGTGACCATGCCTGACTCGACGTGCATATGCCCATCGAGCAGGCCCGGTACGAGGTAGCGGTCCCTGGCATCAATAACCCTGGTTCTCTTTCCGATCGCGTGGCTTGCGTCTTCGCCCACATAGGCAATGTGACCATCTTTGATCGCAATATCTGTGCCGGGCAGGATCTCACCGGACTGTACGCTGACCCACTTACCGTTCTGGATGACGAGATCAGCCGGGAGACGGCCCATCGCGACGTCGACGAGCGAGCGAGTTAGCTTTGTTGATGAAGGCATAGATTCTCCATAATGAATTCGAAACTACGGCCTTGCCGAGAACAGTACCACGGCCAGAACCCATAGGGTTGCCAGCAGAGGAGGCAACAGCAACAGCCATGCCCACAGCCTGTGCTTCTCACGGACTGCGACCGCCGAACCAACGTGGAAGCCCGGCAGGAGCAGGGGCAAGCCTGCCGATCCCGGCGCACCGCTCAGATAATAGGAAAAGGGAACAAAAAGCACCCCGCCCACAATCACCAGCCAGACTTTCTCTTTGAACACTCCAATCGCTGAAAGTAGTAGAGAAAGCAAAACTGCCGGGAATCCGAAAACCATCACGACGAGAAGATCAGAGAGGTTCATGCCTCAACCTGCACCTGACGAAATGGCAAATATTAATAACAGCACTGCCAGAAAGAACGGAATGGCAAGCAGCCAGGCAAGCATCTCTCGTCCACGAAACATAAAATAACTGGAGCCCAGCAGAAAGACCGGCATCAGGAATGCGGGCGAGCGTATGACCGGAAATCCGCTCAAGAACCAGGAAAAAGGGACTGCCAGGATCGCCGCGGCGAGCAAGAAACGATAATTGTTCCTGATCAGGCCAATCATCCCCAGGACGACTGTTAGGATGATCGCGGCCCAGCCGACGAGGAGGGAGAGAAGGAGGTCGAGCATTTTTGGGTGTCCGGTGCAGGTTGAGGGTTGGAGTGTTTAGACACGCAACCTAAAACCTTCAACTTTCCAACAATTTTTTAGCTGCCTTGTTATGTCTCTCGATTAACTTCTGTTCATCCGCCGTGCAGAGCTTGCCTTCCTTGACAACAAAATTGCCGCCGACGACGGTATAGTCTGCTCCCACGGACTGCCCGAAGACAACGGCAGCAACAGGATCGTGCATGCCGGTAAAACCAATGCGATTCAAATCAATAGAAAAGAAGTCTGCGCACTTGCCGCGTTCGAGGCTGCCGATATCGTTTCGACCTACTACCGCCGCCCCACCGCGCGTGCCAAGATACAAGGCTTCACGCGCCGTCATCAACTTGCGGTTGGGATCATTTGACAGGGAGTAACCGGTGATCCCCTCCTTGACGCGCGCCACCAGCATCGCATTGCGCACTTCGGCGAGGAGATGCGAGCCGTCATTGGAAGCGGAACCATCTACGGCCAGGCCCACGTTCACACCCGCGAGGCGGTACTCCTTGACCGGCGCGATGCCGGATGCCAGGCGCATGTTCGAGGTGGGACAGTGCGCCACGCCGCAATTGTGCCTGGCAAAGACCTGGATCTCCTCATCATTGACCCAGACCGCGTGCGCAAACCAGACGTCATCCCCCACCCAGTCCACTTCCTGCATGTACCCGACCGGGCGATGACCGAACTTTTGCAGGCAGAACTGCTCTTCGTCCTCTGTCTCTGCCAAATGCGTGTGAAGATGAACGCCATATTCACGCGCCAGCTTCGCGGACTGCTTCATCAGGTCGCTGGTGACGCTGAAGGGTGAGCACGGCGCCAGAACGATCTGCACGAACGTGCCGGGCTTGGGATCGTGGTATTGCTGGATGAGACGCTGGGAGTCGCTCAGGATGGAATCTTCGTCGTCCACCACGGAATCCGGCGGAAGTCCGCCCTGCGACTGACCGAGGGACATGGAACCGCGCGACGCCTGGATACGCAGTCCGATCTCGCGTGCCGCGGCGATCTCGTCGTCCAGTTTCGAGCCGTTAGGGAAGAGATAGAGGTGGTCTGAGGCGGTGGTGCAGCCCGAGAGAGCAAGCTCGGCGAGGGCCGTCTGGGCGGAGGTGAAGATGTCTTCCGGGCTCATGCGCGCCCAGATCGGATAGAGCGTCGTCAGCCAGTTGAAAAGGTTGGCGTCCTGCGCAGCCGGGACAGCGCGGGTGAGGGTCTGATAAAAGTGATGGTGCGTGTTGACCAGCCCCGGCAAAACGATGTGCCCCTCCAGGTCCAGCACCTCATCCGCAGAGACCGGCAGCTCGTTCATCGTCCCGACCTCTTCGATGAAGCCGTCTCGAATAAAAAGACCACCACCGGGAATCTCCCGTTGATGGTCATCCATGGTGACGATGTGGGCGTTCTTGACGAGTAGGGTAGTCATTTCGTTTGGTAGTTCTGTGGTTGTGTAGTTCGGTAGTGGACTAGACCAAATTTGTCTGACAATTCTAGTGTAGCAAAAAAAAGGGCGGATGTCAATCAAAGCTGAGAAAAAAGGACAAAACTTCACGCCCTTTTGGTGACTTTTGTTTTCCTTTTCTAAACTATTTTGGATGTATGATGGAGATGCTTGTGTTATGCCAGCAGCAGAGTAACGGCCTATGGGGGAAAGCACAAAAACAAATTTCCCCCGATCAAAAGCATACAGGGAGCATATACGGACCATATACGCACCATATATGCACCTCCTGCCGAGGGCTTACCTACAGCGAACCGCCTGCCTGCCGAACCCCTACTGATTCGCTCACATCCCAAGTGTTGCGGCATGATCATCTTCGGACTCCAAACAGGATGCAGGTCAGCAAGGAGCAGCTCTTCAAGCGCTGTGAACCGTTTGAGCACCTGGGGGACGTGGATATTTATTGCATGAATATGCACGTCCGTTATGAGACAATGAAAGCCTCGTAGTACCAAGGATCGCAACTTTACGCCTGGCTTTACTCGTTGCGGAAGAAGTCGAGGTGATCGAGAGGGATCGTCAAGCCTTCCTTCCCCGCCTCGTCGTAGCAGCTGCATAACCGGTTCCCGGAATTTCCCGGCGATAACCCGCTGCCGGAATACCCATGCTGGCTGCAAAAGTCACTGCACACCACACTGTCTGAGCTGGGTCCGAGGTTACCGACATTCCATTGATAAAGCAGAATGAACAGGAGGAACAGCAGGGTCAATCCCGCCGAGAGCAGGACATGATTGCGGTTCAGCATGGGGTCATTTTCCAGTCTCCTCCCGAACCAGTAACCGAGCAGGATGAATGCGATCCATAGCACCAAAAAGACCAGCACGAACAGGATGGAAATGACCGTCTGGGCGGCAGGGGGCCAGGGATCGTCCCCAAAGAGAAAGAGCCAGAAGATCCCTGCGATCGCCCCGAAGAGCAGGATGGAGATGATGCCCGAGATAAATAATCCCGGGAGTCCAAATAGCAGTGAATATAGGTATCGCTTCGGCATGGCGTTTCCTCCGATCCATTTTAGCTGGTCAGGGGGATGTTTTTCATAAGTACGCTTCCAGGATGTTCTTCCATTGTATTTGAGTCCAATCAGATATATCATACTTTGGAGAAGCGGCGACGAGTCACGTCACGACGGATTTGTACGAGCTGTTTCGGCCGGTGTTGTCGAAAATCCCCCGTACATGGCAGAAGTATGGATGAAGCCGCCGGAAAAAATCGAATGCGCGTGGCGGAATAACATCCGCCTGGAGGAGACACCCATGCTCAACTTCAAGGAAGCTCCCTGGAAAATCATTCTAGTGCAGCTGGTTGCCAGCACGATCCTGTTGTCGGTTACTAACCTCGTCTTGTTCCCAAGTCCCATTTTTGATCCCATTGCCAGGGCAACAGGCGGACTGATCAATGGGACCCTGCAGGCAAACCTGCTAACGATTCTGCTCTTTAGCCTGATCGTCTTCGGGTGGGGAAAACTGCATCCCGCAGATGTAGGACTGGACTGGACCAAACTGGGGCAAGGCTTTTCTTTGACCGCTCTGCTATGGCTGGCAATGCAGGCAATTATGCTGCTCATCAGCTGGTTGAGCGGCGAGGTACGGCTCGATCCCACCTGGGGCGAGCGCGGTGTGCCAGCCGTGCTAGGCGCCTTGATCGGCCAGCTGGCAGGCAACGCCTTTTTCGAAGAGATGAATTACCGCGGTTTTTACCTGAGCCAGTTTTATCTCAAGCTCAAGAAGGTCAGCGAACGCCGGAGAATGACACTGGCGATCCTTACTATGCTGGGATTATTCATCCTATCGCATATCCCCAATCGGATCTTTGGCGGCTACACGCTGGCGGACATCCCGCTGGACTTTGCCCTGCTCTTTGCTTATGGCTTGTTCTTTACAGCGATCTATCTGCTTTCGGGCAATCTCTTCCTTGCTATCGGCGTGCATGCCCTCATAAACCGCCCGACGCTGCTCACCGAAGCTCCCATCCCTGCCCAGGCGCTCTTGTTCCTATTGACCTGCATCCTGCTCGCGGTGCTGCGTAGGCGCAAGAGACCCTATCAGCAACAAGTCCTGGCTGCGTAACCGGATCGGACAAGCGGGTCCATTATCCGTTGAGTATGCCTTTTGTGAGATAAATTTCGCAGGCTCTAAGCCAGTACTGAAACCCCCGCCTGAGTCCGGGCGAAGTGCAGGTTCCTTGCCTGGGATAGCTTCGTCACACGTTGAGCCAGACAGGAATAAACCCCACCTTCCGGTGGGGTTTTTCCTGCTATCCGCCTCCTCATAAGGTTTTTATGATTGGACGGACAACTATCCAGCGACAAGGCGAAGATCACCGCAACATGAAGTAATGCTATCGGTAGTAAATAGGAAGGAGAAACATGGACTTGACAGACACTACCACGATCATCATCGTGGCTGTGCTTTTCCTCGTGATTGGCGGGTTACTCGCCATGGCGGTCATGCGCTTCCAGCGGACGAGGCGTCTGCGAGATCGCTTCGGACCCGAGTATGACCGGACGCTCGAACGGACTGGCGATAGGCGCCAGGTGGAAGATGAGCTGGAGGCTCGTCTCGCCCACGTACAAAACCTGAACATACGTGCCCTGACCGCGGAGGAGGTCAATCGCTTCGCCCTCGAATGGCAGGCGACCCAGACCGAATTTGTGGACCAGCCGCTGGCGTCCGTCCGAAAGGCGGACCGGTTGATCCAGGATGTCATGCGGACAAGAGGCTACCCTGTGGAGGACTTCGAGCAGCGCGCGGCGGATATCTCGGTTGATTATCCGGACGTCGTCATCAATTACCGCGAATTGCATGAGATCGCAACGAGGGGCGAACGGGAGAAAGTCAGCACGGAGGAAATGCGTCAGGCAATGGTCCACGGCCGAGAGCTATTCGAGCGCCTGGTCCAATCGCAGACAGATACAGAAGATCTACACCAGAAGGAGAGAATCTAATGGCAGAAAATCGAGAACACGAGATGGAAGACGAAGTCATCGATGTGACGGGTGAGCCTGTCGAAGACGAACTGCGGCACGAAGAGCCTGTTCGAGAGCGCCCTGTTGAAACGACAACTGCGGCGACGACTGGCATGGACGAAATGGAGCCGTTGTTCGAGACAAGCGATGCCAAGAGATTCCGCACGCAGTGGCTGAGCATCCAGAGCAAGTTTGTGGACGATCCGCGTGAGTCTGTCAAACAGGCAGATGAGCTGGTCGCGAGTGTGCTCAAGAGCGTCACCATGGGCTTCTCGGATCGCCGTGTCGCCCTCGAGCAGCAATGGAATAGCGGCGAGGACATTTCCACGGAAGATCTGCGCGTGGCGCTCAAGCGCTACCGCTCCTTCTTCGACCGGCTGCTGACCCTGGAATCCTGAGCGCCCTTTCAGGCGACAGTTTTTGCAGGGATTGAGAGTCCTTTTGGAGACTCTGAGAGCGCCGACTGGTTAGGCTCAAGATAAAACCCAAAGGAGGTACTGCGATGAAAACCATTTCAATCTTTCTGGCATTGATCAACGCTCTCATGGCCGGGCTGGTCCTGGCATTCACGCTTGCCCCCGGCGAGCTTAGCCAGGCGGCCACATGGTGGTCGCTCACCAAAATCGGTGCGGCGTCTTCAGTGATTCTAGTGGCAGCGCTCACGTGGCTGGGCAGCGCGCGCACGGCGAATGCAGCCTTGATGTCGCTTTGCAGCCTGTTCCTCGTGGCGCTCGGAGCGGCCACGATGGTGTGGACCTTCCATCTGGCGCTGGTCACGGGCGACACCGAGTTTTACATGTTCCTTTATGGTGGCAGCCTGATCATGCAAGGCATGGCATCCCTGTTTGGGTTCGCAGATCATGCCGAAACCTTAACTTCACCGTAGTCTCAATATTGACAGAGTCATCTGCTGCTGGTACACTGCAATTCGTAATTCATTTCAAAGAAAGGAGACGCGCATTTTATGTTCAATTCAGCATCGGTCGTTGTTTGCGATATTTCCATGGGCGCGTCTCTGCACAGCAGTTAAGCCGGGTTCCTGATTTAACTTTATCAGCCACGGACGTTCCCATGTCCGTGGCGTTTTATTTAACCAGGAACAGCCGCTTCTCTTCGCTTACACGTTTACCATAAGCCGCCTGTTCAATTGCCGCCCACCAGCCACGGAATATTCTGTGGCTGGTTTTTGTTTTCCTGTCTCAAAAATTGTCACGCTGAACGTGTGACCTGCAGTACAAGAAAGGAATAAGTTTTATGTCTTCCCAAGTCGTTCAAGTCATTTCCGCGTATGGAGTCCTTTTTGCCCGCGGCGTGCGAACCGGGCGTATATCGAAAAGTCTGTTTGACATCTTCTGTGCCCTGAGCATATATACAGGAAACTCTGACAATGAATACCGACTCTCAAGACGACATCGGCGTCGTCTTTCGAAAAACACGTGGACATTACACCGTCCATACGCAAGGGCGAGAGATCAATTGCGTGCTCTCGTCCCTGATCCATAAACAATTGATCTTTCCCACTGCGGATCCAACCTCTCTGCGCTACACTGTGCGGGAGGTAAGCGAGATCGAGCACGTAGACCCGGTTGCCATCGGTGACCGCGTTCGTTACCGAGAGGCGGGCGATGGTCGCGGCGTGACCCCGCTCGCCTCCGAGCATTCAAAAGAAGTGAGCGGGGTGATCGTCGAGGTCTTGCCGCGGGATTCAAAGCTCTCGCGCCCCGCGCCGGGACAACGCATATTCGAGCAGGTCATCGTCTCCAACGTGGACCTGGTTATTCCGGTGTTCTCCGTAGCAAGTCCCTCGTCAAAATGGGGCTTGCTCGACCGGTATCTGGTCTCGGCAGAAGCTGCGGAGCTGCCGTCACTGATCGTCATCAATAAGATCGACCTGGCATGGAAAAATCCTGAGTTCGATCAGGAAATCGAGATCTATCGCCGCATCGGTTACCCGGTGATGCTCGTTAGTGCAATCACCGGTGAAGGAATCGAAGAGCTGAAGGGTCAACTACAGGGCAAGCTATCGGTCCTGGTCGGGAAATCCGGCGTGGGAAAGACCTCCCTGCTGAACGCCATCCAGCCAGGGCTTGGTTTGCGCGTGAAAGCTGTCGGCAACGGAGAGCTGGGCAAGGGACGACATACCACCACGCACCACGAAATGTTCGCGCTAGACTTCGGCGGCGCGCTGGTGGATACCCCTGGCATGCGCGAGTTCGGGTTGTGGGATATCCCGACGGCGGAGCTGGCTTACTGCTTCCCGGAGATGGCAGACCATGTGGGTCGCTGCAAGTTCGGCTTGAGCTGCCGGCATGACCGCGAGCCTGGTTGTGCGGTCCGCAAGGCAGTCATGGCAGGAGAGATCAGCCCCTATCGCTACCAGAGCTACATGCGCCTGCGGGAGGAGCAATGAGAGCCCGCGCTGCCTCGTTTGGAGATTTCCGATGCGCCCACTGTCACGCCAACGTATCCAGCGCGCACCTGCTCTCCGGCGTCAACAACCGTAACCACTGCCCGTATTGCCTGTGGTCATTCCACCTGGACCTTTTTGCCGCGGGTGATCGTCTCTCCGCCTGCAAGGCGGCTATGAAGCCCATCGGTCTCACTATGAAACGCGGCCGGAACAAGTACCAGCCTGACCCGCGCGGCGAGCTGATGCTGGTGCATCAATGCACAGATTGTGGGACGCTGTCGATCAACCGCATTGCCGCCGACGATGACTCGGAGAGGGTCCTGGCTGTTTTTCAGGAATCCTGGAAGCTGGGACAGTATATGCACGCACTATGCCGGGAACATGGGATCCTGATGCTAAGCGAATATGACATGGATGTAGTGCGCACACAGCTCTACGGTTACACGGCTCAAGTCCCTGCCCTCCGTTGAAGCTGACTCATGCATAGAATCAGGAGCCCCGTTGCCTGTCGGGGTCTCCTGATTTCTATCCCGTTATAATTCGCGAGTGGAGGGCATCATGAAGATCCTAGCCATAGAAATTGAAATAGAAGGCGTCCGACCCGAGCAATATCAGCATCATCTGAAGACGGAAGCCCGCCAGGTCTGGCAGCTTTACCAGAGCGGCGTGATCCGCGAGCTTTATTTTCGCGCCGACCGCCCGGAAGCGGTGCTCATGCTCGAATGCGGGGATGTCGACGAGGCGCGGCAAATTCTGTCCGATTTGCCGCTCGTGCAGGCTGGCTTAATCCGTTTTGAAACCGTCCCGCTCGCGCCTTACCCCGGGTTTGCCCGGCTGTTTACAGAGTAGGCTGCCCTGCCGGGCTTTTTTAACTTGACAGATTAAGTAAGAATTGTAAAATAACGCACATCTGCAACCTATGTCCTCACTGAATTATTGCTCCTGTCTCAGGCGGGGTTCGTAGTCACAGCCTGAGGAAACCCTCTTACTCGTCAGCAGTCAACGACTCCAGGCAGTGAAACGCACCCCGCGCAATGATATCCGTGCGCAGGCGGATTCGCGGTCCTGCTTGACCCGATGTTGGTTTCGGGTTTGTTCTGTCCGTTGGCTGCTTTTGTTTGTAACAACAACACATCAAAACTTTAGCATTGAAAAGGAAGAATACTATGGCTTACGTTCATCCCGAATATCTTGTTGAAACCGATTGGGTCGCCGAGCATTTGAACGATCCAGATGTCCGCATCATCGAATCGGATGAGGACCCATTGCTCTATTCCATCGGTCACGTTCCCAATGCCGTGCAGGTGGACTGGTTTTCCACATTGCAGCATCCCTTGCGGCGTGATTTTCTCACCAAAGAAAAGTTCGAAGAAGTCGCCTCCGAGCTGGGCATCACCAGGGACACGACTGTTGTCTTTTATGGCGATAAATCGAACTGGTTTGCCTGCTACGCGCTGTGGCTTTTCCAGTATTACGGTCATCAGAATGTCAGGATCATGAATGGCGGGCGCGCTAAATGGGAGAAAGAGGGCCGCCCCCTGGTCAAGGACGTCCCCTCCTTCGAAAGGACGAATTATGAGGCGACCGGACCCGACAAATCCATTCGCGCCTTCCGCGATGAGGTCAAGCAGCAGAGCGAGGCGCAGAAGCCGCTCGTGGACGTCCGCTCCCCGAAGGAGTATTCGGGCGAGCTGATCTCCATGCCGAACTATCCGCAGGAAGGCGCTCAGCGCGGCGGACACATCCCGGGCGCCGTCAGCATCCCCTGGTCTCAGGCGGTGAATGAAGCCGACAGCACGTTCAAGACACCCGAGGAGCTGCGTGCCCTGTACGAAGGGAAAGGCATCACCCCGGACGAGGAGGTCATTGCCTACTGCCGGATCGGCGAACGCTCCTCTCTGACATGGTTCGTGCTTAAATATTTGCTCGGATACCCCAAGGTCAAGAACTATGACGGTTCGTGGACCGAGTGGGGGAACCTGGTGGACGCCCCCATCGAACGATAAGGAATTGTCACAGAGCCGCGGAGAGTGAGAAGGCGCCGCGGCTCTGTGGCTTGTTATTATGTCAAATCTTCCTCCTAAACTGCAAGAAATCGTGGACGACTTCGCCAGCATGTCGCGCGAAGAAAAGATCGAGACGCTGATCGCCTACTCGGAGTCGCTGCCGCCGCTGCCGGATCATCTGAAGGACGCCCGCGACAAAATGGACCCCGTCCCCGAGTGCATGACGCCGGTATTTTTACACAGCGAAAAGCAACCGGATGGCGGTATGCACTTCCATCTCGATATCCCGCCGCAATCGCCTACCGTGCGCGGTCTGGCATCGATCCTGGCTAACGGGCTCAATGGCTCGAAGCCGGAAGAGGTCCTGTCGGTACCCGCGGACTTCTTTCTACCCATGAAGCTGCAGGAGGCGATCTCGCAGCAGCGTATCAATGGCTTCATTGGCGTGCTGGCGCACATGAAACAGGCTGCGGTCCGGTTGATGGAGGCCAACGGTTAATATCGTTTGTGGCCGTCAGACAAGTTAGGATAAATTGTGAAAAACAACCTCTAGTCAGCCTTGCTCCCAGGGTTGGCTACACTTGCCTAACGAGACTGTCGAAAAACCCCTGGTTCGAAAAATGTTCATAAAAATCTCCCACAACAGGCTTAAAGATTGCCATAATGTTGCCAAAATGTTGTGCGGAACACTAAGAACCAGTCACTTTTCAGTGTTTCTCTCCCACTTTTCAAGAATTATTTTTGAAAAGTGGCTTATTCGACAGTTTCAACGTACAGGATCATTACAAGAGAGTCAAAGTCATCTCCTTTTGTATACGGAATTGGTTATAATAGGCGTATCAGGAGGGAACCGCCTTCCCTTCGGGAACGAAGCTTCAAACGCAACGGCTGGGTAATTACGTGCATAGAGTGGGAGTAGAGGTCGAAAGTAGTCGGTTGACTTTGGCATTGTCATTCTAGCGCAACAAATCTCTGCTCCCCATAGAAACAGGGAATGTGACAAAATGCTGACTGTGGGACACAATGGCGATTTTGCACAGTGGCTCCAAACGGAGATGAATAAGCGCGGCTGGTCGCAATCGGACTGCGCGCGGGCGGCGGGCTTGAATCGAGCCGTGATCAATAAGCTGCTCAACGGACGCTGCAGACCGCAGCCCACCACACTCATGTCAATTGCTACGGCCTTTAGGATCCCGGTGGAAACCGCCTACCGGGCCGCCGGTTTACTCCCGCCCAGCGCCGTGCTGGACGATATCGCCGCGGAAATGATGTATATTTTCCACCGCATTCAAAGCCCTCAAAGGAAAGCGACGGCGCTCAGCCTTCTCAAGGCGCTGGTGCTCGAGGAGGAAAACGAGCAGCGCGGCGTATCCTGAGAAAAACGGTAGAAGACACTCAGCATCCCCATCCCCGGATGGGGATTTTTCTTTTGGGCAAGCAAGCTCTATTTAGAGTTGCATTAATCGCAATCGCTGGACCCAAAACAGGGGTATAGTAATGCGCATGAGAAGAGACATCCTATTAATCGTTCTTCTTTTGATGAGTTCTTATGCCTGTACGGGGACTGCTACTCGGACTCCTGCTGCGACCGAATCGCCAACACATACAGCCCCCGCCATGGAGAGTACCTTCACCCTCACACCAACCTTTACGTTCACAGCTCCGCCTCTTCCGTCTGAGACTTCAACACGGGCCCCCACCGAAACAGCCACTGCCCTCCCGACTGTGCAAAGTCTGGAAGCCACCGTTACCGCGGACCGCTTAAGCTGTCGCTACGGACCGGGTCCGGAATATCTGTACCTGTTCGCCTTCCGTGCAGCTGCGCCGGTCAAGCTGATCGGCCGCGTGGACGCCGAAAACTGGGAGTGGGTGCTTGTCGAAAACCAGGTGCCATGCTGGGTCCATGCAGATTTCCTAGAGGTACAGGGCGATATCCTGCGCCTTCCTGTCGTTTACCCCGGTGTGGCCAAACTCCCCATTACACCCTACTACTCGCCATCGGCGGTATACACGGCCCAGCGTGACCCTCAGACGAATGAGATCACCGTGTCGTGGAAGGAAGTGCCGGTCAACATCGGGGATTATGAGGATGAATCGATGCAGACTTACATCATCGAAGTGTGGCGCTGCCAGGATGGGGAGCTGATCTTCGATCCGCTGGCGACCCGCTTTCCTTTCATCCAGTTCGTGGATGAGCCGGGATGCAACGAGCCCTCGCATGGACACGTCTGGGTGCAGGAAAAACATGGGTATGCTGGTCCCGCCAACATCCCGTGGCCAGCCCATACGGCGCCCTGAGTCGGAGAGTCATGCAGCTCGCCAAAAATTCACCCGCCTGTAAAAGAGCAGGCGGTTTTTTATTCAATTTCTTAAGTCACACTTTATAAAAGTGAAGACAGGTATTGACAATCATAAACTATCATTGTAATATTGGAAAAATAGACATGAAAAACCTTAATAAACTTGATTTAGACTTACTGTTTCTTGAGCCGGGCTTAAAAGGAGCTTGAAATGACGGATTATGCAATTAGGGCTGAAGGACTGGTCAAAAAATTCCCTGCCCGGCCGGGAACGGGCGATAAGACGGTTAACGGTGCCCCTACTCCGCTGCGCAAATTCAGATTTTTCGGACGCAAGGAGCCAAAGACGATGTTCACCGCAGTCAACGGGGTTGACTTACAAATCGAGCGCGGTGAGATTTTTGGACTGCTGGGACCGAATGGAGCGGGAAAATCCACAACGATCCGCATGCTCTGTACTCTGCTCGAACCGACAAGCGGCACTGCTACAGTCAATGGATTCGACATCGTCCAGCAGGCTAATGACGTCCGGCGCAGCCTGGGCACTGTGCTGGCCGGGGAACGCAGTATCTACTGGAAGCTGAGTGGGAGGGAAAACCTCGAGTACTTTGCAGCCCTGTATCATATTCCCCCTGCCCTGGCAAAAAAGCGCGTGGAAGAACTGATCGAGCGCATGGAAATTAAGGACCGCGCCAATGAGCTGGTCGAGAAGTATTCCACAGGCATGCGACAGCGCATTGCGATCGCCAAGGCCCTGCTGGCACGTCCTCCGATCCTGCTTCTGGATGAACCGACGCTGGGATTGGACCCCCAGGCTGCTCGCCGCGTCCGCGAGCTGATCGCCGAACTGAAACAGGAGGGACATACCATCCTGCTGACGACGCATTACATGGAAGAAGCCGACCAGCTTTCCGACCGGATCGGCATCATCGACACAGGCAAAGTGATCGCCCTCGACACCCCGGAAGGCCTCAAACGCCGCATCGACCAGAAGGAGGTCATCCGCCTGGAGCTAACCGGCTGGCATGACGAGCTGGCGGGCAAGCTCAGGTCCATCTCAGGAGTGGAAAGCATCACCACCCATAGACAGGACGGAGCCGACCTGTGGGAGGTCAGCCTGCATGCCCAGAACAGCCGCCTTGCCTTGCCCCGCATCGTGGAAAACATCAGCGGCAATGGGACACGGCTGGTTAATATGAACGTTGTCAAGCCGTCCCTGGAGGATGTGTTCATCCATCTCACCGGTAAGGCGCTGAGGGATTAGGTCCGGTATGCAAACTTCTCTCCCTTCCCGCTCACTCGGTCATCCTGGCTTCGGCTCGGATCTGCGCGCCTTCCTTGCGGTCGTGCGCCGTGAATGGATGATCTTCAAGCGCTACCCGAGCTGGATCATTGCCCTGCTCATCTGGCCGCTCATCTTTCCAATGATGTATATTTTCACGGCGCGCGCCCTCTCCGGCCCCGATGGCACTGGGCTGGCAATCTTTATGGAGACAACGGGCGCCCAGGACTTCATCGGCTATATCGTCATCGGGACCACAGTGTGGATGTGGCAGAACATTGTGCTCTGGGATGTAGGTTTTTCCCTGCGCAATGAACAGCTGCGCGGCACGCTTGAATCGAACTGGCTGTCCCCCACCTGGAGATTTGCTTATTTGCTTGGACGCACAGGCCCACAGTTCGTGTCGATGCTGACGTTCATCACCATCACTGCACTTGAGTTTGGACTCCTCTTCGGGGTGCGCTTGAACGGAAGCCCATGGATGGTTTTGCTCATCATGCTGGCTGCGGTTCCGTCGATATACGGGCTGGGGTTCGCGTTCGCCAGCCTTGTTATCACTGTCAAGGAAGCGAATGCCTTCGTCTTTCTTATTAGAGGGATGGTCATGATCTTTTGTGGAATTACCTTTCCGATCAGCCTTTTGCCGGATTGGATGCAATCGATTGCTGCCTGGCTGCCACAAACGTATCTCATCCGCGGCATGCGCTTGGCAGCCTTCTCCAACGCGGGCTTCCCTGAGTTGCTGCCAGATCTTATCCCGCTGCTTTCGTTTGGCTTCTTCTGGCTTTTCGTTGGATACTTCACATTCTTGTGGATGGAACGCCGCGCCCGTAGAACGGGCGCAATCGGACAGTATTAATGGACCAGCCTTGCAAAGGTTGTATCCAATAGATACTGTCATCTTCACAAACCTTCGCAAGGCTCGCTAAAACGGAGTCATATTCATGCAATTGCATTCCCTCTCACAACCCAATTGGAAAACCCAGCTGCGAGCCTTGTTCGTCATTGCCCGCAAGGACTGGAAGGTCTTCTGGCGTTATCCGTTGAATGCAGTCTCGAATGTCTTTCAACCCATGATCTGGATCACGCCGGTGTATTTCATGGGCAAGGCGTTCAGCACTGGTGGACAGGCGCTCGGGTTCGCAGCCTATAGCGGCACGGGGGATTACATGTCCTTCATTTTGCTTGGGACCGTCCTTGCCAATTTCATCGAGACCGTTTTCTGGGGTATGGGGTATGCCCTCAAACAGGATATGGATGCCGGCGTGCTTGAGTCAAACTGGCTGACACCGGCCCCGCGCTTATTGATCCTTATCGGGCGGACAGTCACGAGTCTATTTACAACCACCATCACATCCCTGGTCATGCTGGTCATTGCAACGGCCCTGTTTGGCTTTCACCCGACCGGAGACACCCTGGCCGCGTTCCTGACTGCGATACCGATGCTGATCGGCTTATATGGCTTTGGGTTTGCATTTGCTGCTGTTGTGCTACTGATGCGCGAAGCAAACACACTTGTGGACGTGAGCAGCTTCCTGGTTCAAGGATTCTCGGGGACAAGCTTTCCGATCCAGGCACTCCCATCCTGGTTGATTCCTATCGCCCTGGCGCTCCCGCTCACCTACGGCCTGGACGCGGTACGCGGCCTCCTGCTGAATACCGAGACGATCTTGCCGCTTCAGGTGGAGATTGTGCTGCTGGTTGTTTTCATGTTCGTCATGCTCTGGTTTGGCGCCTGGGTGTTCTACCGGGTCGAACGACGGGTCCGGACACTGGGAACATTGGGACAACACTAGGGCAACATCCGGAGACGTTAATCGGGGAGATTATTAATTCAGGCTTAGAACAGGCGTGCTATAATAGGGCTTCCCCAACGAAAGGACGCCTATGTTCGCCCGTCTCAGGAAAACTTATCACGAGTTCCCGCGTTTGTTCTGGGTTGTAGTCGCCGTCAGCTTTATTGACAAGATTGGCGGCACGTTGCTCTTTCCCTTTTTCGCACTCTATATTACTCAAAGATTCAACGTAGGCATGACGGAAGCAGGCGTGCTGCTGGGCATGTCCTCACTCTTCGGCTTGATCGGCAGCACCATCGGCGGCGCGCTCACCGACAGGTTCGGACGCAAACGGCTGATCCTCTTTGGATTGATCTTCAGCGCCCTCAGCATGCTCGCATTCGGGATGGTAAGTGAATTCAGCATGCTGTTTCCTTTGATGGTCATTGTGGGATTGCTGTCGAGCGTTTCACATCCCGCGCATGGCGCGATGATCGCCGATATCCTGCCGGAACAGCAACGCCAGGAAGGGTTCGGGATTCTGCGCGTGGTAGGGAACCTCTCCTGGCTGGTCGGACCCACTATCGGCGGATTCGTCGCCAATATCGATTTCTTCTACCTGTTTGTGATCGATGCGGTGATTAGCTGCCTGGCTGCCGCGCTTATTTTCCGCTTCATACCAGAAACAAAGCCGGAGCCTCATACCGACGCGCAGAGCGAGTCGCTTTTGCAAACCGTGCTCGGCTACCGCATCGTGCTCAGGGATCTCGGGTTCATGGGTTTCCTGGTGGCAGGCATACTGATGATGGTTGTCTATCAGCAAATGTACGGCTCCCTCTCGGTCTATTTGCGTGATAGCCATGGGATCAACCCGAGCGGTTATGGCTTCCTGATGACGACGAGCGCCATTACCGTTGTCATCTTTCAATTCTGGGTCTCGCGCCTCATTAAGCATCGCCCACCGTTCCTGATGATGGGGATAGGGACGGCTTTCTACATGATCGGTTTTACGCTATTCGGCGTGGTCGCCGCCTACTGGCTGTTCATGCTCAACATTGTCATCATTACCATCGGCGAAATGATTGTGATGCCTGTGAGCCAGGCGATCGCCTCCAACTTCGCACCCGACGCCATGCGTGGACGCTATATGGCGGCCTTCGAGCTCTCATGGACAATCCCGGCTACCATCGGACCCGCTGCTGCCGGTTATATCCTGGACAACTACAACCCGAACCTGCTGTGGTATTTGAGCGGCGTCATCTGTGCCCTGTCTGTTTTCGGATTTTATGCATTGCACCGCCGCCTCGGAGCCCGGCATGAATTTGCTTCCGCAGAAAAAGAGACCTCTCCCATCCCGGCTCCCGCAGATTAACTCGCTGCCCGGCTGCAAATGTTTCCCGAGGAAATGCGATGAAAGATCAGGAGCGTGATGATCAGCCGCAACAACAAAAATAATCCCACAATGAATAAGAGAACTTTTTCGCGACGTGTGAAACTAAATTTGCTCATTACAAATTGATGTCTCATTATGGTGACAAGCAGCCCCACCGGGATGGTGGGGCTGCTTGTTTTGGGCGGATAACCTGGGACCTTAGTGATGATGTCCATCACCCTGATGGACATGCCCGTGCTCCAGTTCCTCTTCCGTTGGCTCGCGCAGCCCGACCACTTTCACGTTGAAATGCAGCTCGTCGCCAGCCAGAGGATGATTGAAGTTCAACGTTACGTTATCGCCTTCAACCGCATCGATACGCGCATAGCGCGACTGGCCTGAATCATCCCGCACCGTTAGCTCGGCTCCTTCTTCGACCTGTATCTCTGTCGGAAATGCCGTACGCGGCACTTCCATGAACGCCTGCTCGTCGAACTCGCCATAGGCGTCTGCCGGTGCAATGGTGACTTCCTTGCTCTCCCCTACCTTCATACCGATCATTTCACGCTCCAGGCCCGAGATTATATTGCCATGACCTACAAGAAACTGCAATGGATCCTGTCCTTTGGACGAATCGATCTCTTCGTTATCCACATGCAAGGTATATTCCATGGTAACTACTACATTATTTTGTACTGAATCTACACTCATATTTACATCCTTTCCTCTCACCGGCTGAAGTTTAGGACGCCGGTGCGTCCGCTCATTGTACTCGCTTTTCTGACCACCGAAACGACCCTAAAAATAGATGAAACAAAATCGGACTAACTCCGTCTTGATAAAGGAACCGGCAATTTGATGATTGACAGGATGCGGAATCAAAGTAAAATCCGCCATACTTTCTTGCTCCGACAACCGAATAAATAAGATCAACCCGGGTGCTAAACGTTGGCTTGCGTAGGTCAACGTTTTCAAATTAATCAACACAGAGAGGAGATTGTGTATGAATAAGGCATTAAGGTACCTTGTCTCTGCCATCGTGGTCCTGACGCTCACGCTCGGCTCGATGGCCATGGCTCCAGCCGCACATTCAGATGCGCAAGTTCATCTGAAAAGCGGCTCTTTTGTTCCCTCACAGAGCCAGTTCGCGCAACAGGGGAGTCAGAAATACTTTGTGGTCCAGTTCGCAGGCCCCATCGAGCAAGCCTGGAAGGATGAAATCAGCGCGGCAGGCGCGGAAATCCTGGACTACATCCCGGATTTCGCGTTCAAAGTCCGCATGAATCCGGCTGTTGCCAACCGCATACAGGGGTTGGGCTTCGTCAGCGGGGTGATCGCCTTCCAGCCCGAGTTCAAGTTTGGGACGGATCTCCGGCGTGGCGGGGAACTGAATGTTTACCTCGTCCGCATCGAGAAGGGCTCGGATTTCGGCCTGGTCCGTTCGCTGGTGGCGCGCACAGGCGCAACCATTCTCTCCTTTGAGAATGACCTCATGATCGTCGCGGCGAACGGCTCTTTCGTGGATGCCATCGCCGCAGTGGATGATGTTGCCTCGATCAACAACTATTATCTCAACGAAAAGCACAGCGAGTCCTTCGCTCCGCCGTTGAATGAAGTGGCCGGGAATAATATCATCGGCGCAGACGATGCACATGGGCGCGGCTACGACGGTTCCTCGCAGATCGCAGCCGTGTCCGATACCGGCATCGGGGGCGGGACGGCAACGACCGCTCACCCGGATATCCCCTCGAGCCGGGTGGTTGCCGTACATAACTGGCCCGGCGCGGCCGGCGGCTGTTTCCAATCCATCACCAATGACGGTGCGATTGACGTGGATTCCGGGCACGGTACCCATACCGCCGGCTCAGTTTTGAGCGATGGCGGCGCGGGCGGCGTCGGCAGAGGGGTTGCCCCGGCTGCGCGGCTGGTCTTCCAGGCGACCGAGAACTGGGCAACCATCACCAATTTCTGCAGAAACTTCGGCGGGTGGCCTGCCAACGGTTATTTCCTGACCGGCTTGCCGACCGATCTCAAGACCATGTACCAGCAGGCCTATAACGCGGGCGCGCGCATTCACTCAAATTCCTGGGGCGCCGCACTGGCTGGCGACTATACAGTGGATAGCGCCAATACCGACTCGTTCGTCTGGACCAACCGTGATATGGTCATCACATTCTCAGCGGGCAATGAAGGCGTGGATGGAAACGCAAACGGCGTGGTGGATAACGACTCGATCGGCTCGCCCGC